>DJEF01000032.1:36717-54465 GCA_002431285.1 Ruminococcaceae bacterium UBA5905
GCTGACGGAATATGAGGACTATATCCGCTATCGTGGCTCGCTGGAGAACACCTATACCAAGCTGCAAAACGGTGAAGAAGTCCATGTGGTCTATTTCGGCGGCTCGGTGACCCAGGGCGCCGGATTGGCCAGCGCCGATCAGGACACCCTCTCCTGGCGGGCGCAGGTGGGCAGCTGGCTGGCGGAGAATTTCCCCGCCGCCCGTCTCACCCAGATCAACCGGGCCACCGGCGAGAGCGGCACCCTGCTGGGCTCCTACCGAGTGGCGCGGGATGTGATCGCCGCTAAGCCCGATCTGCTGTTCCTCGAGTATGCGGTGGACGATTATTATAACAGCAGCAGCTACGACGATACCGCCCGGCAGTATGAGACGATCGTGCGGAATGTGCGGGCGGCGCTGCCGGAATGCGATATTGTGACGGTGCTGACCACCGAGCGCACGGTGGCGGAGAACGCCCGCAAGGGCACGCTGTATGCCCAGGCGCAGGCCCATGAGGATATGGCGGCGGTTTATGACATTCCCACCGTGGACGTGGGCTCGGCGCTGGCGAACCGGGTGGCGGATGCCAACTGGAGCAGCTATATGAGCGATACCGTCCACCCTAACGAGGCGGGCTATGCGCTGTATTTCGACGTGATCAAGGAATATCTGCATAATTCGCTGGTGCTGCCCGCCTTTGCCCAACCGGCGGTGACGGAGCATCCTCTGCCGCCGCTGCAAAGCAAGACTCTGCTGGACGGCAACGTGACGGCGATCCAGCCCACGGCGGCGCTGATGCAGCGCAGTCAGGAGCTGGGCGGCAGCGAATTCCGGTTCAACTCCGGGTCGGTGACTATGGGCACCTATACCGGCGATTTCCGGCTGGATAAAAAGGACAGTTACACCACCGAGCCGCTGCTGGCGGTGGAATTTACCGGCACGGAGCTGGCGCTGTTCGCCGCCAATGCGGCTGCAGGCAATCAGGTGCAGGTGAAGATCGACGACGGGGACTATCAGACGGTGGAGCTGGATCCCCATAACCCCACCGCGCTGGCGACCGGGCTGCTCTCCGGCGCCCATACGGCGTATATCAAGCCGGATATGTCCACCTTTTCTATGCGGGTGGCGATTCCGGTGCTGTATGCCCGGGATGCGGCCTATCAGACGGCGCAGGTGGTGCGGTACGGCGATGCCAATATGGACGGCACGCTGGATATCCGGGATCTGGTGAGCATCGCAGATAAGATGAACGGCGTGTATTGCGCCGCTGCCGATGCCAACGGCGACGGCGCCGTGGATGAGGCGGATGCGACGCTGCTGCGCCGGTGTCTGCTGGGGCTGGCTTCCATCGAGTGGGAGAACCCCGATGCGGTCTCCTGGAACTATTATGTGCAGGCGGGCGGCACCGGCGACGGGCGCACCGCCACCGCTCCGGCGGCATCCGTGGTAGATGCGCTGAATACCATCAATGCCGACGGGCTGGCCGCCGGGGATACGGCGCATCTCTATATCCTGAAGGGCGCCGAGCGGGCGACCAGGGGCGTGGATGAGATCGTCGGCAACTACAAAGTGAACGGCGTTACCACCAAGGTGATGCCTCAGCACGGATTTACCTCCTGGGTGAACCTCTCCAACGCGGAGGCGACCAGCAACCGGTATACCGCTACACCCGCCTATGAGGCGACGGTGGTGGTGCAGGGACTGTACAATTCCGCTGAGGAACCCACCTATCTGCCCTTCAGCAACACGCTGGGCGGCAATGCGCCGCTGATCATCGGCGGTCCCACGGTATTCAAGGATCTGACGCTAGTGGGCACCCGTCGGGTCAATCAGTATATCTATCATAACGGGTACAGCGTCACCTATGACGACTCGGTGCTGTACGGAATGTTTGATAACGACTATACGGACGGTTATGGCGCCGACTATGAGACCAACCCCTCCGCCACCCAGCCCACCCGCTGGAATGGGCTGGTGAAGGCTCGGGGGTCGCTGGGAACGAATCTCGGCTATCTCAAGGGCGGCAACACGGCGGCGGGAGACACAACGGTGGTGTTCCGCAACGCCTATAAGGCAAACGGCAAGAACCAGACCATCTATCTGGAGGCGTACAGCAACAATTCCAACCGGTTCGCCGGGGATGTGCGGCTGGTGTTCGACAACGCGGCGGCGGCTCCCGAGGTGTATATCGGCAATAACGGCTCCGGCACCACCACCATCGACGGCAACCTCAGCCTGGAGGTGAAGGACGCCGCCTCGTTCACGCTGGTGGACGGCAGCGGTCCGCTGACGGTGGGCGGCGCCATCCAGGTGCTGGTGAACGGCGCCACCTGTGTGGGCGACGTGACAAAATTCAGCGGCGTGACCGTTCAGGATGGGATTTATATGGTGCAGGTCACAACCAACATGGCCGGTGCTCTGTCGCTGACCGATACGGTGGGCGTCTATGCCGTGGCGGAGGGCTACACCGCCATCGCCACGGATGCGAACGGCAACGAGACGGTTTCGGTGAGCGGCGTGCTGACGCTGCCGGCTGCCGGCTCCTATACCGTGCAGGTGGTGGAATACTACGCCAATGACGGCAAAACCATCACCGTGTACGATTCCGTGACCGTGGACCTGACCAAAGAGAAAGCGGCATATGTCGCCGGGCAGGTGTTCCTAGGCTGGAAGAATGCCGCCGGACAGTATGTTCAGGCGGTGGACACTTACCAGCATGGGGATGTGCTGACGGCGCAGTATGCGGCTCTGACCGCCGACGATTTCGGCATTGCGGACGTGACGGTGGACACCCTCTCCGGCACGGCGCTGAGCGTTGCCTTTAAGCAGAATAAGGCGTTTCTGGCGGCGCTGCCCACCGTATTGGAATCCGGTGCCATCACCTTGCCCTCCGATACGGCGGGCGGTCGGGAAATCTGTCTGGATACGCCGGTGGTGCTGGAATGGGAGCCGACGGCGGAGGACCTGAACGCGTTCACCCCCAAGACGGTGGGCGCGACGCCGGTCACGCTGACGGCGACCGGCCATCTGGAGTCGGAGACCGAGCGCAGCTATCGGTGCGCCATCACCGGCATCGCCGCCGATTCTTACGACGAGTTCCATCAGGTGCGGGGCTATATCCGCTATCGGGACGGCAACGGCATCGAGCGGGTGCTCTACACCGAGGATGACACCACCAGCGTCTATAAGGTGGCGGCGGAGGCCATCGCCGCCGGCGCAACCAATAGCGACTATGAGGCGATCGTCCGGTATGTGGAGGATACCCTGTTCCCCAACTACCGCAACAGCCTGTATGCGGGGGCGACGACCCTCTATGAGGATCCCGCGGATCCCAACCACAAAATTCTGCAGCTGTCCAACGGGCTGTATGAGCGCAGCGTCACCGTGAGCAGCGGCTTCAACATCACCAAGAGCGAGCTGTGCTTCTACACCGATCCCCATATGGCGTATATCAACAGCCGGGACATTGAGAGCAAGAACATCAATGCCCTGTCCTCCTATCGCGGCCGCAGCTGGCTGCGCGCCGGGGACGCCATCCGTAAGCAGGCGGCGGTGGCGAAATACGCCGCTACCTTCCGGAAGACGGTCATGGGCGGCGACGCCGTGGACTATCTCACCTATGGAGCGCTGGACGTGACGAAGAATCTCATTACCCGGCGGTCGGTGAATGGCAGTCTCCTTATGGCGGTGGGCAACCACGAGGTCAAGGAGCTGTCCCAGCCGGATAACAAGGCGCTGACGGACATCACCCCGGCGGAGGGCTTTGCCCGGATTCAGGAGGGCTGGTCCAACGATGTGTACTATCACAGCGAGACGGTGAATGACGCCGACGGCAAGCCTGCCTATATGCTGGTGGTGCTGGATAACTCCCAGGGCAAATATTGGGCGAGCCAGATTGCTCCGCTGACGGCGGATATTCAGACGGCGCGGGAGAAACAGATTCCGATCCTCGTATTCCAGCACGTTCCGATTGCGCCGGATGAGACCACCGTCTACGATATGAGCGGCTATGGCCGGGGCGGTCAGTTTGGTACGCCGGAGAACAACAATGGTGTATACGACACCACCACTAGCCGGGATTTTGTGGGCAATTCCGTCAGCGATGCGACCACCAATCAGGTATGCGACCTGATCCGGAATAACGCGGATGTGGTGAAGGCGGTCTTTAACGGCCACTGGCACGCCAACTTCTACACGCACATTTCCGGAACAGACCCGACCACGGGCGAGACGGTCATCATTCCGCAGCATACCATGTACGGGTCCCATTACGGCGGCGTGATGAAGATCACCGTGGAGTAAAATTTTTGTGATCTAAAGACACAGAAAGCGCAAAAAGCAGCCCCGCCCACCGTTTCCGGTTGGCGAGGCTGTTCTGTCTGCCCGGGATGCCAAGCGTCCCGAGAAGCAAAGTATCCCGAGGAACTTGGGATTTTTGGGAAAGCCTGGCTTTTTGGAGAAAGCCTGGCCTTTTGGAGAAAGTCCGGTCTTTATAACGCACGAAGATCACCGGGAGAGATCGTCTCTTCCGGTGATCTTCATGCGATCCGATGAGGGGGCGTTCTGTCCGGCCGGAGAGAGCGGACAGAACGGCTTGTCGCCGATACGCTCTTTTTATGTACGTGCCCAGCGCATGACCAGATCGTGGGGCAGCACCTTTGCCACCAGCCGATAGAATTTGAAAAACAGTCGGGGGGTGTATACGCCCCGTCCCCGGCGGCAGGCGCGCAGCGCCCCCGCTGCCACCCGCGCGGCGTTGCAATAGGGCAGCTTCTCGAAGGTTTCGGAATTGCCGGTGATGCCCGCCACATCCAGGAATTCCGTGTCCATGGGGCCGGGACATACCGCCAGCACCTGAATGCCCCGGGGCTTCAATTCCATCCGCAGCCCCCGGGACAGGCTCAGCAGATACGCCTTGGTGGAGGAATACACCGTCATGCGGGCGTTGGGGGCGAAGGCGGCGATGCTGGCGATGTTGATGATGCCGCAGCCGTTGCCCATATAGGGCAGCACCGCCATGATCATCGCCGTGGCCGCCCGGCAGTTCAGGTCCACCATGCGGGTCTGGGTGGGACGGTCGCTGTCCGCCATATTCCCCAGCTCGCCCACGCCGGCATTGTTGATGAGCAGCTGCACCAGCGGCCGTTCCTCCCGCAGCCGGGCCTCCAGCGTTTCAAAGCTCTCCTCCCGGGTCAGATCCAGCGGCAGCGTTACCACGGGGATCGGGCAATCCTCCGCCATGGTGGTCAGCCGCTCCTCCCGTCGGGCGATCAGCCAGATCTGTTCCACATAGGGTCCCTTTTCTACCAGCCGCCGGAAGAACGCCCGCCCCAATCCGGAGGATGCGCCGGTGATGATCGCGATGTTCATGGTATCCGCTCCTTTTTCCGCTTTTTCTCCATTATACAACCAAACAATTAAAAATACCAGCCCGAAAACGATCAATTTCGTTTCCGAGCTGTATATTCTGCTTGCTATTCAACTTTCGGTAGTGTAAAACAACGTTCCTTTCGCTTGCTGCGGCAGCCGGGATCGGTCTTGCGTTTTTCGCAGTGGTAGCAAATTTCGTTGGTGAGGGTGGGGGAATCGCTGAAGAATTCATCCAGATTGGCGAAGGTGGTGCGGGCAATGTCCGCCAGCGCCTCCTCGGTGAGAAACGCCTGATGGGAGGTGAGGATCACGTTGGGGCGGGACACCAGCAGGCTGAGGGTATCGTCCAGCACCGGGGTGTCGGAATTATCCTCGAAGAACAAATCCGCCTCCTCCTCATACACATCCAGCCCGGCACCCCGCACGGTGCCGTTATTCAGCGCCTCCAGCAGCGCCTCGGTGTCCACCAGACCGCCCCGGGAGGTGTTGATGAGGAACACGCCCCGCTTCATCCCGGCAAACGCCTCCCGGTTCAGCAGATGGCGGTTCTCCTTGGTCAGCGGGCAATGGAGGGAAACCACGTCGCTCTCCGCCAGCAGGGTCTTCAGCTCCACATAGGGGAAATCCGCGTCCGCCGCCGGAAAGGGGTCGTACGCCAGCACCCGCATCCCGAACCCCCGGCAGATGTCGATGAACACCCGCCCGATCTTGCCGGTGCCGATGACCCCCACGGTCTTGCGGTACAGATCCATCCCCGTCAGCCCCACCAGACTGAAATTGAAATCCCGGGTGCGGATATACGCCTTATGCACCTTGCGGTTCAGGCAGGACAGCAGCGCCATGGCGTGCTCCGCCACCGCATGGGGCGAATAGGCGGGCACCCGCAGAATCGCCAGCTTGCCGTAGGCGGCCTTGCGATCCACATTGTTATATCCGGCGCAGCGCAGCGCCAGCACCCGCACCCCCTGCGCATACAGAGTTTCCACGGCGGCGGCATCCACCGTGTCATTGACAAAGGCGCACACCGCCTCGCAGCCTGCCGCCAGCCGGGCGGTGCGGGCATTGAGCTTTGTTTCCAGATAGATGATGTCGTAGCCGGGGTTCAGCCGGTCGAAAAATTCCTTGTCGTAGGGTTTCGTATCGTAGAATGCCAGTTTGATCATCGCGTGTCCCTCTCTTTCTGTTCGGGTATAGTGTGCGCCGCTGGCGGCGGATTATGTGTCCGGCTGCGATGCGGGCGTGTCCTGCTCGGCGGCCTTGATGCGCCGATACATATCCTGCATCTGCCGGTCGATTTCGGCAATTTTATCGGCGCAGGCGTACATCTCCTCGTTGATGCCCGGCGGCAAGGTGGACTTGTCCACCTTATAGCGGATATCGTGTTCCAGACTGGCCCAGAAATCCATGGCCACGGTGCGGATCTGGATCTCGGCGGTGACGTATTCCGTCCGGTCGGACAGGTATACCGGCACCCGAATGTCCAGATGCAGCGACCGGTAGCCGTTGTAGTTGGGGGTCCGAATATAGTCTTGCCGCTTGACGATCTCCAGATCCTTCTGCCGCTCCAGCATCTCCGCCACCCGGTAGACATCGTCGATATAGTGGCACACCACCCGCACCCCGGCGATATCGTTGACGTATTCCCGGGCGGCGTCGATGGTGATGGGCTTGCCCTTTTTGCGTAGCTTGGCGGCGATGCTCTCCGGGGATTTCACCCGGCTTTCAATATGGTGGATGGGATTGCGGGCATACAGCACGTTGAATTCGCTGTCCAGAATTTCAAATTTCAGCGTCAGCTGCTTGACCGCCGATTCGTACAGGTTATGCAGCACCAGAAACTGGTGGGCGTTTTCGTATAATTCCATTGGCGGGGTTTTGGTCTCCATGCCGTCACGTCCTCTCAGCCGTATTGTATCACAAAATCGCCGTGTCCACAAGTCTCGGACAAAGGAAAGCCGCCGACCGGTCTCGGTCGGCGGCTTTCGCGCTCATTCTTCTCCGTACAGGTTCAGGCGGAACAGGCGGGATTCGTCGTCCTTGTCCTGACACACTACGGTGGCCTCCTCGATAGTGCCCTTGGAGATGGCGCCGGACAGCACCAACAGCTGGGTCAGACGGCTCTTCAGGTTCAGCACGTCGCCCTCGGCGGTCTTGAGGAACACATCTCCCTTAGCCTCGGCCGCAAACTCCATCAGCTTGCTGAAATCAAAATCGTGAATTTGAACACCTTCCATGTTCGTGCGCCTCCTTACACTGCAAGTAAAGTTTCGGGCAGCATGGCACGGCGGCCGCTGCTCACTTCTTCAGTATATCCGATTTTGCCGGAAAAGGCAACAGGTTTTTTGCCGTTTTTCCGGCTTTCGGTGCGGAGGCGGGATTTGGAGGTGCAGCAGGTCTGCGATGTCGACTGTTCGCGTGTGGCGGCGCAGGGCGTTGAAACGGGCGGTGTCCGTCCGAAGTGAACAGCCGCCCGAACAGCTTTGTGGGGATTAAAACGTAAAATAATAATTGTAATCGGTGCATTCTCCGTAGGTTTCATCGGCAAATTCCAGCGTAACTTTGGAGATTGTCAGTTTAGCCAGAGCGTCGCTGACATAAATTTTCTGGTGCAGCCGGATGGTGTCCCCTTTGCTGATGTTTTTGGCACAGATCGTGTAGTTGCCGAGATCCGTGGGGAGCCAGTCGGAATCGTTTTTCGCTGCCAGCGGAACCTCCTGCCCGTTTTTATCGTAGCCTTTGATCTGGAAAAAGACCGCATCCAGCTTTTTGGAGCCGGAGTACTCCTGTTCCAAGGTTAATTCGCAGTAGGAGTATAGGATGTTGTCATTGCGGAGAGAACAGTTCCCTGTCGGTTCCTTACTGAAAAGGCTGTTGGCGGAACAGTGGATTTTCTCCACGGTCACCGTACAGGTCTCGGTCAAGCCCGATTTGGTGCGCACGGTGACGGTCGTATTCGAGCTGAGCTTTCCGGTCACTTTCCCGTCGGATGTGACGGTGGCGATGCCCAGATTGGCGCTGGTGATGCTCACGATCTCGTCATTGGTGGAGATGGAGAGCGGCTTGGTTTCGCCGGAACGCAGGGTCAGATCCTCCACGGACAGATAATAGTCGGGGGCAAAGCAACCGCAGCTTGAGCCCAATATCCCCAGGCACACAAGAAGGATAAATAGCGTATGTTTCCGCATCATTTCTTCCCACTCCTCACTGTTTTTCGAACCAGTTTCCGTATGTTTTGCCGTCGTGGATCGCGAACCGATAGCTTTCTCCAGCCACTAGGACATCGCCCTGTATATAATACTGTCCTTTTGTCACGTAATAGTCCGGCGTACTGCCCAGAATCGTTTTCAGATTCAGATTTGCTGTTGTACGCTCAAAGGTTCCGTCCTCGGAAAAGACCACATTCTCATAATAATTCTGTTTGTAGAAAGCTTCCAGATTCACGCTGCCGGTCACGTGGGTGCCGTTATCGGTCAGTTTCATCTTGCTGCATCGCGAGTCTTTTTCGATGAACCGGCTGCCATCGAGAATATGCTCCTTGCCGTCGATATACAGGGTGGCGCCTTTTACCTTCCAGGTGCAATCGCGTTCGTGGTTCCAATCGTACAGGGCGGTGCCGCCATAGTCGCAACCGGCCGTGTCTCCGATGGTGAATTCGTAGGTGGCACTGGAATTGGCATTTTTGTATTTCCCCTCCACCCGCGCTCCGCAGGCGCATAAGCAGAGCAGGCACGCCAGCAGCGCGCATAGAGCCGCTCCGCGGCGGGTACAATGGATGTGTTTCATATTTCTTCCTCCTTCAGACAGAATCGACAGCATTTGGCGACGGGGTGCCGGGGATCGGGATAGACCCGCGCCTCTTCTAATGTGGGGAATGAGATGCAATACTCCGGGCGCATCCGCGATAGTCCGCAGCGCCCGTCTGCGGAATCCGCCCGATGAATCCGCTTGGAATTGGTATTCAGCAAATACACGTGTTCCTCCTCCTCTTTATAATCCAATGTGATTGCTCGCGACAAAATTATAATCCATTAAGATTGAAATGTCAAGAGGTTTTAGTCATTTGTGGTAATGTAACCATGAGGTGAGAAAGATGCCGCTGTATCACAGAATCCGCAATCTGCGGGAGGATGCCGACAAAACCCAGACCGATATTGCCGACTATCTGGGCACCACGGCGCAATATTACGGAAAATATGAGAAAGGGGAGCGGGAATTGCCGTTTTCCCGGGCAATTCTGCTGGCGGATTATTACGCAGTCAGTTTGGATTATCTGGCGGGGCGCACGGACGCCCGGCACACCCCTGCCGATTTAGCGCTGACCGACGACGAGGTGCGGTTGATCCGGCAGTTTCGCCGGCTCACCGAACGCAACAAGGGCAAGGCGGAGCTGTTTATGGAGCAGCTGGGCGAGATGCAGGAATAGACAAAGCCATGCGGCGGCGATCGCTTTTTCGACCAGACCGCGTATGCAGCGGCTGTGGTGCCCTTCGCTCAAAATACAGCCGTATTCTTCGGCCGGGTCATTCCGCCGCGGCGCTCTGCCCTTTGCCGAAATCTTCGAGCGGAAACGGTCGTACCCTCATGATGGCGTTGCCCGGTCAAAGCATTGCCCGGCCAAAGCGTTGCCCGGCCAAAACATAGAGTGTCCCGACAGCGAAAAACCCTCCCGGAACCGTGGCTCCGGGAGGGTTTCCTGTTAGGACACTTATTTCACGGTTTCGATGGCTTTTTGGGCATAGGTGTTGTTGACCACCTGCCCGTAGTCGGCAATCTTCGTCAGCTCGCCTGCCTCGGTCATCACCGATTGCAGCCGGTTAAAGCTCTCCTCCGTCATCACCGGCGTATCGTTCCAGGCGTCGATGGAGCGGTAGCTCTCCACCGCCTTTTCCAGCAGCGCCGGGTCGGTGTCCGGAAAGCTGTCCTGCACGGCGGCGGCAATCTCGGCGGCGGTATGGGTCTGCACCCATTGCTGTCCCCGGTACAGGGCGTTGGTGAATTTCTGGATCAGCTCGCTGTTCTTCTCAATGTAGCTCTTTTTGGCAAAATAGGCGGTGTAGGGAATCTCTCCCGCCGCCGCGCCCACCGAGGCGACGATATGCCCCTTGCCCTCCTGCTGAAGCATGGAGGCGGTGGGCTCAAAGGCGGTGACATAATCCCCGGTGCCGCCGGTGAAGGCTGCCGTCATCATAGAATACTGCACGCTGTTATCCAGGGTGGTATCCTTGGCGGGGTCGATGCCGTTCTGCCGCAGCACGTGCTCCAGCGCCATATAGGGCACGCCGCCCTTGCGCCCGGGCAGCACGGTCTTACCCTTGACCTTATCCCAGGTGAAGGCGCTGTCCGGCTGCCGCCCCAGCAGGAAGGAGCCGTCCCGCCGGGTGACCTGGGCAAACACCTGGGTGAAGTCCTCCTTGCCCTCGTTATAGACGTAGATGGACGCCTCCGGCCCGGCAAAGCCGATGTCGATGTTGCCGGACAGCACCGCCGCCATCACCGCGTCGGCGCCCTGCCCGTTGGATAGTTCTACCTCCAGCCCCTCGTCCAGAAAATAGCCCTGCGCCAGCGCCACATATTGGGGCGCATAGAAAATGGAGTGGGTGACCTCGCACAGCCGCACCTTTACGGTGCCTTTCTGCCCGCCGCAGCCGACGCACCCGATCAGCAGCAGCACGGCGGCGCATACCAGCGCCGCCCCCCGACGAAACCGTTGATGATTCATAATGGCATCCTTTCCCCTGCCCACCGGCAGGCACTCAATGTTGGCTGAATCCGAATACCCGCCGCACCAGCCATTGGAGCAGCACCACCGCCTCATACAGCAGCGCCGCCACCACCGCCAGCAATATGACGCTGGCCATCACCAGGTCCATCTTGAAGACCTGCCCGCCGTAGACGATGAGATACCCCAGCCCCGCCCGGGACACCAGAAATTCCCCGGCGATGACCCCCACCAGCGACAGCCCGATGTTGACCTTGAGGGAGTCAAAGAGGGTGGGGACGTTATACGGCAGCACAATCTTCCGAAACACCTGCCCCTTGGTGGCGCCGAAGGTGCGGGCCATACGCAGGGCGCCCGGGTCGGTATCCCGGAAGCCGCTGAGCATCTCCAGCACCGTCACCACCAGCGAAATGGCCAGCGCCATAAAGACGATGGCGCGGGTCCCGGCTCCCGCCAGAATTATGATAACCGGACCCAGCGCGATCTTCGGCAGGCTGTTCAGCACCACCAGATACGGTTCGCTGATCCGGGAAACCAGAGGGCTCCACCACAGAAGAATGGCCAGCAGCACCCCGGCGGCAGCTCCCAACAGAAAGCCCGCCAGCGTTTCGCCGACCGTGACCCGCAGGTGGTAGAGCAGGTCGCCCCCCGCCAGCGACCAGTAGGTGCGCAGAATTCGGGAGGGCTGGCTGAAGATGAAGCTGTCGATCCAGCCCAGCCGCGCCGCCCCCTCCCATAGCAGCAGCAGCGCCGCCAGGATACCCCAGCGCCACAGATGAATCCGGCGCTCGGTGCGTTTATTCTGCCGCAGATAGAGGGCCCGCTCCGGCGACAGCAGCGGAGGTGTCGTTGTGCGCTTCATCCATCCCCAGTTCCTTCCATATATGATCGAAATAG
This sequence comes from Ruminococcaceae bacterium UBA5905, assembly GCA_002431285.1. Classification (GTDB taxonomy): domain Bacteria; phylum Bacillota; class Clostridia; order Oscillospirales; family Acutalibacteraceae; genus UBA5905. The sequence continues at coordinate 48,684 of DJEF01000032.1, forward strand.
TGTGAAAATGTCGGCTGGCTGCGGCACAGAAGCGGGGTGCGGCGGGGCAGGTCAAACCGGATGGGCAGCATCTCCCGGATGACCGCCGGACGGGCGGAGAGAATCAATACCCGGTCGCCCATGCAGATGCTTTCCGGAATATCGTGGGTCACCATCAGCGCCGTCACCTGTTCCTGCCGGATGATGCGGTAGACATCCTCCGTCACCTCCAGCCGGGTCTGATAGTCCAGCGCCGAAAATGCCTCATCCAGCAGCAGAATGGAGGGGTTGACCGCCAAGGTGCGGATGAGCGCCGCCCGCTGGCGCATCCCGCCGGACAGCTGGGAGGGGTGGCTGTCGGCAAAGGCGGACAGCCCATAGGTCTCCAGCAGCCGGTCGGCACGGGCGCGGGTTTCCGGCGTCAGGGCATGGCGGATCTCCAGCCCCAGCAGCACATTCTGCCGGATGGTGCGCCATTCCAGCAGATTATCCTGCTGGAGCATATACCCGATGCGGGGAGAGGGGCCGTCCACCGGTTCCCCGTCGATGACTACCCGCCCGGCGGTGGCGGGCAGCATCCCGGCGATGATGGACAGCAGGGTGGATTTGCCGCAGCCGCTGGGTCCTACCACGCTGAAAAAGTCCCCCCGCTCCATAGCAAAGTCGATGTCCTTCAGCGCTACGATCTCGCCGCTTTTTGCCTGATAGGTCTGCCGGATATGCTCCACCTGTAAGATCGCCATGCCGCCGCCTCCGTTTTGTGTGGTCTCTGTGCCAGTGTATGCGGCGGGGCGGAAAGTGTGTCGGCGTTTCGCGCGTCGAAAGACATACGCCCCGCAGCGGGGCGGTTTACCGCCGCGTGATGGGGGCGGGCGCGCTCCGTCTCGGGGAGTTTGTTTCTGCACGTCGGCGGTGACGGCCCGCGACTTTCCGGACAGGAACCGGGCAGAAAAAATCCCCTGTGTGCCGGTTGTGTGGCACACAGGGGATGGTCAGTGGTCCGTTTCGTTGCGGTGTGTCTTGCGCCATGCCAGCGGGGTCGATCCGGTGCGCGCCCGGAATTGCCGATCCAGCGTCGTCAACTCCCGGAAGCCGCAGGAGGCGGCGATTTCGGTCATGCTCAGGTCGGTGTCCCGCAGCAGCTGAGCGGCGGCGTCCAGCCGCACCCGGGTGAGATACTCCTTGGGAGAGCAGCCCAGATACTGGCGGCAGATGCGGTACAGATAGGTGCGATCCACCCCCACGTGCCGGGCAATCTCCGCCACCGTCAGATCATAGGCATAGCTGCAATCCATCAGCTCCGCCGCCCGGCGGGCGTATAGCCCGGCATAGCCCCGGGGCGCGGCGGGGGAGGTGTGCATACTGGCAAAGCACAGATACAGATATCCCAGCAGCTGACAGGGATCCGGCGCACCGGTCTCAAATATCCGCAGCAGCCGCAGTAATCGCCGCTCCAGCTGTCCCTCGCTATGGTCGGTATAAATGGGTTGCTCCGGGGTCAGTCCGCATTCGTGCAGCAGCTCCGGGACAGCGGTGCCGTCGAAACTGAACCAGCTATATTCCCACGGGTCCGTCTCTGAGGCGGCATACACCGTGGATTCACCGGGAAAGATCAAAAAGCCCTGTCCCGCGTGCAGCGGATAGCGGATGTTGTCCCGCTGATACCAGCCGTTGCCCTGTATGATATAGTGGAACAGGTAGTGCGCCCTTACCGCCGGTCCAAACTGATGACCGGGCGGGCATTTTTCCCACCCGCAAAAATCAAAGCCCAGCTCCCGCCCGGACGGTGTTTCGACAAAGTATTCCCTCATGGTAGTCCCTCCCTGCATGCGGTCCCTTCAGAAAATACTGTAACACAAATCGAAATGATCGGCAAGAGAAAAAACAACATTTTGCTGAATTTGTGAAACAAAAGCACTGGCAAACTTTCCGGAAAGGCGCTACAATTCTCTTAAACGGGAGCGGGAGAGTGCCTGCCCCGAAAAATGAGCAAGGAGTGTTGCAACTATGCCAAAGATCACCTTTATGGGAGCGGGCAGTACGGTATTTGCCCGAAATGTGCTGGGGGACTGTATGTGTACGCCGGCGCTACAAGATAGCGATATTGCCCTCTACGATATCGACCCTGTGCGGCTGCAGGAGTCGGAAATCATTCTCTCTGCCATCAACAAAAACGTGAATGAGGGTCGAGCAAAAATCCGCACTTATCTGGGGGTGGAGAACCGTCGGGAGGCGCTGCGGGGCGCCGACTTCGTGGTGAACGCCATTCAGGTGGGATTTTACGATCCCTGCACCATCATTGATTTTGAGGTGCCGAAAAAGTACGGTCTGCGGCAGACCATCGCCGATACCATGGGCATCGGCGGGATTATGCGGGGGTTACGTACCATTCCGGTGCTGCGGGATTTCGCCGAGGACATGGCGGCGGTCTGCCCCAATGCCTGGTTCCTCAACTATACGAACCCGATGGCGATCCTGTCCGGCTATATGCAGCGCTATACGGGTATCCGCACGGTGGGGCTGTGCCACAGCGTGCAGGTCTGCTCGGAGCATCTGCTGACAAAGCTGGGTATGGAGGATAAGCTGGAGGGACGGCGGGAGACCATCGCCGGCATCAACCATATGGCGTGGCTGCTGGAAATTCTGGATAAGGACGGGAATGACCTGTATCCGGAGATCCGTCGCCGGGCAGCGGAAAAGAATGACACCCAAAAGCATGAGGACATGGTGCGGTTCGAGTATATCCGACGGCTGGGCTATTACTGCACCGAATCCAGCGAGCATAACGCCGAATACAATTCCTGGTTCATAAAGAGCGGCAAACCGGAGCTGATCGACCGGTATAACATTCCGCTGGACGATTATCCACGCCGGTGTGTCAATCAGATTGAGGGCTGGGCAAAGGAAAAGAACGAGATTTTGCAGAACGGTCGGATCACCCATGAACGCTCTCGGGAATATGCCTCCTACATTATGGAGGCGATGGTGACGGGAATCCCCTATAAGATCGGCGGCAACGTCATCAATCACGGATTTATCCCCAATCTGCCGGCGGATGCCTGTGTGGAGGTGCCTTGTCTGGTGGATAATCAGGGGGTGCATGGTTGCTATGTGGGACGGCTGCCGGTACAGCTGGCGGGCATGAATATGACCAATATCAACGCCCAGCTGATGACCATCGAGGCGGCGGTGACGAAAAAGCGGGAGAGCATCTATCAGGCGGCTCTGCTGGATCCTCATACGGCGGCGGAGCTGTCGGTGGACGAGATCGTTTCTATGTGCGACGATCTCATCGAAGCGCACGGCGACTATATGAAAGACTATCGTTGAGCGGTAACGCGGCAAGCGTGGAACCGGCGGCGGAAACGATATTTTCGTTTCCGCCGCCGGTTCTTTTCGTTATTTGCTATGGTTCACCGCGCCGCCGAAGCGGAACCGACTTGTTTTTCGTTTTGCCCGATGGGGCGCGTTTTTGCGTAAAGACGCCGTATATTTTGCTGTCGGGGACGCACACTATCGGTTGCACAGACAAGTTGCAGAATGAAGGAGGAATTCATTATGAAACGCGTCATCCGATGGGGCGCGGCGCTGACGGCGCTGCTGCTGACGCTGCTGCCGCTCACCGGCTGCGGCGAAACCGCCAAAGACCAGATCACCGTGCGGTATCTGAACTTCAAGCCCGAGATCGCCGACAAATATCAGGAGCTGGCCACAGCCTATGAACAGGAGACCGGCGTGAAGGTCATCGTGGACACCGCCGCCAATAACACCTATGAGCAGACCCTCATGGCGAAAATGTCCACCAATGAGGCCCCCACGCTGTTTCAAATCAACGGCCCCCGGGGCTATGCCAACTGGCGGGACTATTGCGCCGATCTGAAAGATACGCAGCTCTATGCCCATCTCACCGATAAGACGCTGGCGGTCACCGACGGGGACAAGGTGGTGGGCATCCCCTATGTGGTGGAGGGCTACGGCATTATTTATAATACCGCTATCACCGACCGGTATTTTGCCCTCGCCGACCGGCAGACTGCGGTGCAGTCCATGGATGAGGTGCGCAGCTTTGCTGCGCTGCGGACGGTGGTGGAGGATATGCAGGCGCATAAGGATGCGCTGGGCATCCAGGGCGTCTTTGCTTCCACATCGCTGAAGTCCGGTGAGGATTGGCGCTGGCAGACCCACCTGGCGAATGTGCCGGTCTACTATGAGTTCAAGGCGCGGCAGGTGGATCTGACCTCCGACGACACCAAAGAGCTACAATTCCAATACGCCGACCAGTTCCGAAATCTGTTCGATCTGTATATTCAGAATTCTGTCACCGAGCCGAAGCTGCTGGGCAGCAAGACCGTCACCGATTCCATGTCGGAATTCGGGTTGGAGCAGTGCGCCATGGTGCAGAACGGCAACTGGGCGTGGAGCCAGATCGAGGACGTGCCGGGCAACAAGGTAAAAGGCGAAAACCTGCGCTATCTGTCCCTGTATACCGGGGTGAGTGGGGAGGAACAGCAGGGGCTGTGCATCGGCACGGAGAATTTCTACGCCATCAATGCCAAGGCGGACGAAACCGCTCGAAAGGCGGCGGCAGACTTTATCTACTGGATGTATTCCAGCGAAAAAGGCAAGCAGTATGTGACCCATGAATTCGGGTTCATCGCCCCCTTTGACACCTTTACGGATGCCGACAAGCCGGAGGATCCGCTGGCGCGGCAGGTGATGGACTGGATGAGCCGGGAGGGGGTCACCTCCGTGCCGTGGAATTTCACGCTGTTCCCCTCCCAGACCTTTAAGGAGAATTTCGGCAATTCCCTGCTGAAATACGCCCAGGGGACCAAGGATTGGGCGCAGGTGAAAGCGGATATGATCGCCGACTGGAAGAAAGAGAGCGCTGCCGCCGGTTAACCGGCGGTTAAGGAGGCAACACCGATGAATCAACCTATGCGGCGGTATTTTCCCCTGTTTGTGCTGCCGACGCTGCTGGCGTTTTGTCTGGCGTTTGTGGCGCCGTTTGTGCTGGGGGTGGGGCTGTCCTTCACCCGGTTCACCACCGTCACCGATGCCCGCTTTGTGGGGCTGGATAACTATATCCGCGCCTTCACCGACGACGGGGAATTTCTCCATGCGCTGGGCTTCACCGCCCTGTTTGCGGCGGTGGCCATCGTGACGGTCAACGTGCTGGCTTTCGGTCTGGCGCTGCTGCTCACCCGAGGGCTGCGGGGGACGAATCTGTTCCGCTCGGTATTCTTCCTGCCGAATCTCATCGGCGGCATCGTGCTGGGGTATATCTGGAATCTGCTCATCAATGGTGTGCTGGGGCTGTGGGGGGTGGATATCACCTTCTCCGCCGCCTATGGCTTTTGGGGGCTGGTGCTGCTGACCAATTGGCAGCTCATCGGCTATATGATGGTCATTTATATTGCGGGGCTGCAGAACGTTCCCCCGGCGCTGCTGGAGGCCGCCGCCATCGACGGCGCCACCCCCCGGCAGGCGCTGTTCCGGGTGAAGCTGCCGCTGGTGATGCCCTCCGTGACCATCTGCACCTTTCTGACCCTCACCAATGCCTTTAAGATGTTCGACCAGAATCTGGCGCTGACCGCCGGTGCGCCGGAGCGGCAGACCCAGATGCTGGCGCTGAATATCTACCAGACCTTCTACGGGCGTACCGGCTGGCAGGGGGTGGGGCAGGCGAAAGCGGTGCTGTTCTTTCTGCTGGTAGGGGTGCTGGCGTTTTTGCAGCTGTGGCTGACCCGCAGGCGGGAAGTGCAAGAATGAAAGCCTTTGGCTTTCATTCTTGGCGTTTTGG
>DJEF01000032.1:54611-58504 GCA_002431285.1 Ruminococcaceae bacterium UBA5905
GCGTTTTGGAACTTTCGTTGTCTAAACGACAACGATTTTGCTGCGCAAAAGCAGTTCCAAGTCCGCGCAAAAAGCAGAAAAAAGCGGCGGCTTTCATTCTCGCGTTTTGAAATTTTTGCTGTCCATACGACAACGATTTGATTTCGTGCAACCGGTTTTGCCCACAGGAACGTCCCGTTCCGCTGAATAGGAGAGGATGATGTACAAATGAGCGAAATAAGGCGCACGGCCCGGCGGGGCGCAGGGTGGCTGACGGGGCTGCTGGCGGTGCTGGCAGCGCTGTTTCTCGTCCCTATCCTGCTGGTGTTTGTCAACTCCTTCAAATCCCGGCTGTATATTTCCGGCGCGCCTTTCGCCTTTCCCAACCGGGAGACGTTTGTAGGCTTGCTGAACTACCGCACCGGGCTGACCACCGCCGGATTCGGCGCGGCCTTCGGGCGGTCGGTGTTCATCACCGTGGCGTCGGTGCTGCTCATCGTCCTCGGCACCTCCATGACCGCCTGGTATCTCACCCGTGTGCGGGCCTGGTGGACCCAGGCGCTTTATTATCTGTTCGTGTTCAGCATGATCGTGCCCTTTCAGATGGTGATGTTCACGATGACCTATGTGGTGGGACAGGTGGGACTGAATACGGTGGTCGGCATTGTGCCGGTGTATCTGGGCTTCGGAGCGGGGCTGAGCGTGTTTATGCTGGCGGGATTTGTGAAAAGCATTCCGCTGGATATCGAGGAGGCGGCCACCATTGACGGCTGTAACCCGCTCCAGTGCTTTTTCCGGGTGGTGTTTCCGGTGCTGCGTCCCACGGCGGTGACGGTGGCCATCCTCAACGCCATGTGGGTGTGGAACGACTATCTGCTGCCGTATCTGGTGCTGGGCACCGGGAAGAAAACCGTGCCGGTGGCCATACAGATCGCCATGCAGGGAGCCTATGGCTCCACCGATTACGGCGGGTTGATGGCCATGCTGGTGCTGGCGGTGATCCCTATTATCGCCTTTTATGCGGTGGGGCAGAAATATATCGTGGAGGGCGTTATGGCCGGAGCGGTGAAAGGATGAGAGAGATGGAGACAGAGCGGTTACAGACGGCGCTGACCCGGCGGCTGGCCCAAACGGAGCCGGATGCGGCGGCCGTGCATCGGGCGGTGGCGGAGACGGTCATGGAGGCCATTGCCCCCGTGTGGGCGCAGTCCCGGCAGAAGCACGCCCGGACACGGCGGGCTTATTATCTGTCGGCGGAATTTCTGGTGGGGCGGGCGGTGTACAATAATTTGTTGTGCACCGGGCTGACCCGACCGGTACAGACGGCGTTGCAGGCGGCGGGAACGGATCTGAATGCCCTGGAGGAGGTGGAGGATGCCGCTCTGGGCAACGGCGGGCTGGGGCGGCTGGCCGCCTGCTATCTGGACAGCGCCGCCACCGGCGGGCTGCCGCTGGACGGCTATGGCATCCGGTATCGCTATGGGCTGTTTCGCCAGAGCTTTCGGGACGGATTTCAGCAGGAGCGGCCGGACGATTGGACCCGGGAGGGAGATCCCTGGTCGGTGCGCCGGGACCGGGAGCGGGTGCGGGTGTCCTTCGGCTATGGGGATGTGTGGGCGGTGCCCTACGATATGCCGGTGATCGGCTACGGTGCCGCCCATATCGCCACTCTGCGGCTGTGGCAGTGCGAGCCGTTGGAGCCCTTTGATTTTGCTGCCTTTAACGCGCAGGAATATGACCGGGCGGTGGAAGGGAAAAACCGGGCGGAGGATATCTCCCGGGTGTTGTATCCCAACGATTCCGGCCCCAGGGGCAAGGCGCTGCGTCTGGAGCAGCAGTATTTCTTCACCAGCGCCTCCCTGCAGGATATGCTGCGCACCTTCTCTACGGCCCATGGAGAAGAATGGGGGCAGCTGGCGGATCATATTGCCGTTCAGCTCAACGACACCCACCCGGTCATCGCCATCCCGGAGCTGATCCGGCTGCTGACGGAGCGGGGGGTGTCCTTCATGGAGGCGCTGGATGCGGCGCGGCGGATATTCAGCTATACGAACCATACCGTCATGCCCGAGGCGCTGGAGACCTGGGATATGGCCATCGTGGAGGAGGTCTGTCCGGCGCTGGCGCCGGTGGTGCGGCAGCTGGCGGACATCCAACAGGCGGAGCTGGTTGCCGCCGGCATCCCGAAGATCCGGTGGAAAAGCCTGGTGCTTCTGCAGGAGGACACCCTGCATATGGCGTATCTGGCCAGCTGGGTGTCGGCGCACATCAACGGCGTGGCGCGGCTGCACACCGTCATCCTCAAGCAGACGGTTCTGGGCGAATTCCATCGGCTGTATCCGGAAAAATTTATCAATGTCACCAACGGCGTGACCCAGCGCCGGTGGCTGGGGCTGTGCAATCCGGGGCTGGCGGCGTTTCTCACGGAGCAGCTGGGGGACGAGGGCTGGATGACCGATCTGTCCCGGCTGGGCGCACTGGCGCCGCTGGCGGAGAACGATATTGCCATGGAGCGGTTTCTGGCCATCAAGCAGGAGAATAAGCGCCGTCTGGCCGCCTGGGTCCTGCGGCGGGAGGGGATCGAGCTGCTGTCCGGGGCGCTCTACGATGTGCAGATCAAGCGCCTGCACGAATACAAGCGGCAGCTGCTCAACGCCCTGTGCATTCTGGAACAGTATTTCCGGCTGCGGGAGGGTACGCTGCCCGCGCCGACACCGGTGGTATTTCTGTTCGGGGCGAAAGCCGCCCCCGGCTATCAGCGGGCTAAGGCGATCATCAAACTCATCCATGAGATCGCCGCTCTCATTGCCCGGGATCCGGCGGCCTGCCGGATGATGCAGGTGGTGTTTGTGACCGATTACAATGTGTCCTATGCGGAGAAGATCATCCCGGCGGCGGACGTGTCGGTGCAGATCTCCACCGCCGGGACGGAGGCCAGCGGCACCGGCAATATGAAGCTGATGCTCAACGGGGCCGTCACCATGGGCACCTATGACGGAGCGAATATCGAGATCGTGGGCGCGGCCGGGGAGGAAAACAACTGCATTTTCGGCGCGCGGGTGGAGGATATCCGCCGCATGGAGGCCCACTACACTCCCAAAAAGCTGTATGCCGCCAATCCCTCCATCCGCCGCTGTGTGGATGCGCTCACCGACGGCACGCTGGATGACGGCGGCACCGGCTGGTTCCGGGAGCTGCAAGACTCTCTTTTGGAGGGGGCGGCGTGGCACCGGCCGGATGCCTATTATCTGCTGGCGGATTTTGAGGCGTGTCTCAATACCCGCCTGGGCATACAGGAGGAATATCGGAAAAGTCCGCTGGAATTTGCCCGCAAACAGTGGCGCAATGTGTGTGCCGCCGGGTATTTTTCCTCTGACCGGGCCATTGGGGAATACGCCCGCCGGATCTGGCAGATCGAGCCGGTGGAATAGACAAAGCGATGGGGGCACAACGGCTCCCGGAACGGGCTATTTTCCCGTTTTGTTTGTCGCATCATGCCCATTGCCCGACCGAAAAATACCGGCGCACGCTGAGCGGAGGGCACCGAAGCCGATATACCCGCGGCTTAGTTGACAAGACGATCGTACCTCGATCATTCTGTCTGAGGGGAAACCCCAAGAAAAGCACCCGCAGCACGTAACGCCGTGCTGCGGGTGTTGTGTTTGCCATCGGCGACGGAGCCTGTGCAGCTCTGAACGGGCGGCGGCGATCCCGCTTTCGTATCGCCGGCAGAGCCCGCACAAAGCGGTCGTGCCGTCTCCCGCGAAACGGTTCTATTCGTTCAGCCGCTGCCGCAGCTTGGTGAGCAGCGCCTTTTCCCGGCGGGATACCTGCACCTGGGTCATGCCCAGCCGCTCGGCGGTGGCCTGCTGGGTTTGGTGCGCGCCGTAGCGCAGCCGCAGCAGCAGCCGGTC
>DJEF01000032.1:58550-65860 GCA_002431285.1 Ruminococcaceae bacterium UBA5905
CCCCGCCAGCAGCTGCTGCACCGCCAGCCGGTCGGTGATCCGCTCCTCCGGGGAGTCGGTGGGCAGATCCCATTGTTCCCCCTCTCCCTCGTCGGCGGTGAGGGAGACGGCGGGCAGTCCGGCGGTGACGGCCTGCGCCGCCAGCGTGGGTTCCACCCCCAGCACCGCCGCCAGCTCCTCCACCGTGGGTTCCCGCCCCTGCTCCAGCAATAGCCTTTCCCGGGCGCGGGTGGCCCGTAGGGACAGCTCCCGCAGAGAGCGGCTCACCTTCACCGTGCCGCCCTCCCGGAACAGGCGGCGCATCTCCCCCAGAATGACCGGCACCGCATAGGTGGAGAACTGCAATCCCCGTTCCGGTTCAAAGCCGTCCGCCGCTTTGATCAGTCCCAGACACCCGGCCTGGTACAGATCGTCGTATTCGACGCCCCGACCGGTGAAGCGCCGGGCACAGGCGTGCACCAGCCCCAGGTTGCGGCAGATGAAACTGTCCCGTTCCGCCGTGCCGGCCTGTGCGACCGGCATCATGCGCCGCCTTTCACCCGGAGGGCTATGTACTTTTCCATGGTGACGGTGGTGCCCTTGCCGGGAGCGGAGCGCACCCGCAGCTTGTCCGTGAAGCTCTGCATCACCGAAAAGCCCAGTCCGGAGCGCTCCTCGCCGCCGGTGGTATACAGCGGCTCCATGGCCTGCTCCACATCCGGGATGCCGCAGCCCTTGTCCCGCACCCGCACCCAGACGCAGCCGTTATCGTACAGCTTGACGGTCAGGGTGATGGTGCCGAGCCGATCGGGATAGGCGTGGACGATGGCATTGGTGACGGCCTCGGATACGGCGGTGCGCAGGTCCGCCAGCTCGTCCACCGCCGGGTCCAGCTGCGCCGCAAAGGCTGCCACCGCCGCCCGGGCAAAGCCCTCGTTGGCGGAGCGGCTGAGGAAGGTCAGCCGCATTTCATTGACCGATTTCATCGCGATCTCCTCCTTTTGGTTGTTCCCAGATGGGCAGCTTGTCCAGTCCCGCCAGGCGGATCATCCGCTCCAGTCGGGGGCTGGCGCCGATGACCGTTACCGTGCCGCCCAGAGAGCGCAGCAGCCGATACCGTCCCATGATCAGTCCCACGCCGGAGCTGTCCATAAAGGTCAGCCCGGAGAAATCCAGCACCAGCTGCCCGGCGCGGTATCGGAGCACCGCCTCGTCGATGGCCTCCCGGATCTCTCCCGCGCCGTGGTGATCCAGTTCCCCCACCAGCCGGGCGGTAACGAGTCCTGTCCGGTGGCTCAATTCTACCTGCATTGTCTGTCATCCTTTCCTGTCGATCGGAGCAAAAATAAAAAAGCCTCTACCCGTATAGGATAGAGACTTTTTTCCGATTTTGCACGAAAATCCCGCCGTCGTTATCGCACTTTCTTTGTCGGAACGGGGCGGTTTCCGCCGGGCGCTTACACCGGGCGGATCAGACACACCGCATGGGCGGCGATGCCCTCCAGTGTGCCGGTGAAGCCCAGCCCCTCCTCGGTGGTGGCCTTCACGCTCACCGCCGCCACGGGCAGCCCGCAGGCTGCCGCCAGCCGCTCCCGCATGGCGGGAATGTGGGGCTTGAGCTTCGGCTGCTGCGCCAGCACGGTGGCGTCGATATTCACCGGGGCATAGCCTGCCTGCCGCAGCCGTTCGATGACCCGGATGAGCAGCGCCACGCTGTCCGCGCCGGCATAGGCCGGGTCGGTGTCGGGGAACAGCCCGCCGATATCTCCCAGTGCCGCCGCTCCCAGCAGGGCATCCATCACCGCATGGGTCAGCACATCCGCGTCGGAATGTCCCAGCAGCCCCCGGTCGAAGGGAACGGTCACGCCCCCTAAGATCAGCGGACGTCCCTCCACCAGCCGGTGGACGTCGTACCCGTGTCCGATGCGCATGGTCTCCCGCGCTCCTTTCCGCTGCTGCAAAATGGCCTGCGCCAGCGGCACATCCGCCGGGGCGGTCAGCTTCAGATTCGTTTCCTCGCCCGGAATGAGCCGCACCGGCTGTCCCGCCGCCTCCACGAGCTGGCAGTCGTCGGTGTATTCCCGTCCGGCGGCTTTTGCCGCCGCCAGCGCCCGGACATACATCTGCCGGTCGAATACCTGGGGGGTCTGCACCCGCCACAGGCCCTCCCGGTCCACCGTCGCGGTGACGGTCCCGGCCGCGTCGGCCCGTTTGAGGGTATCCCGCACCGGCACGGCCGCGGCGGCCGCCCCGGTTTCCCGGGCTGCCGCGACGACGGCATCCACCAGCGCCGCCGAGACCAGCGGTCGCGCGCCGTCGTGGATGCCTACGAGGGTCGTTTCCGGCGGCAGCACCGCCAGACCCCGCGCCACCGATTGCTGGCGGCTGGAGCCGCCCTCCGTCACCGCCAGCAGCTTATGGATGGCGTGCTCCTGCCCGAAGGCGGCAAAGCGCTCCCGATCCTCCGGTCGAGCGATCAGCACGATGCCGTCCACCGTCGCGGCGCTCTCCAGCGCCCGCAGGGTGTGCAGCAGCGCCGGTTCTCCGTCGAGGGAGAGTGTCTGCTTGGGACAGCCCATTCGGGTGGAATCGCCCGCCGCCGCCACCAGCATCACCGTATACGCCATGGCGTTTCCTCCGTTCACAGCAGCGGGATCCCGTGCTTTTGGCATTCCGCCGCCATATCCTCCGGCCAGACCGATACCTGCACCTCGCCGATGTGGGCTTTCTCCAGCATCAGCATACACAGGCGGCTCTGGCCGATGCCCCCGCCGATGGTCAGCGGCAGGGTGTCCTCCAGAATGCCCCGGTGATAGGCGTAGCGCATCCGGTCCTCCGCGCCGGCGAGCTTCAGTTGCCGCCGCAGGCTCTCCGCGTCCACCCGCACGCCCATGGAGCTGACCTCCAGCGCCTGACCCAGCGTTTCGTCCCAGAACAGCAGATCGCCGTTCAAACGCCAGTCGTCATAGTCCGGCGCCCGGCCGTCGTGGGGCTTGCCGTCCGCCAGCGCCCCGCCGATCTGCATGAGGAATACCGTGTGATGCTCCCGGGTGATGGCGTTTTCTCGCTCTTTTGGGGTCAGCGTCGGGTACCGATCCGCCAGTTCCTGGGTGGTGAGGAAATAGACCTCCTCGCTCAGCTCGGCGGTGAGCAGCGGATATTTCTGCTGCAACAGCTTGTTGGTGTCCACCACCGCCTTGACAATCCGCCGCACCGTGTGCTGCAAATAGTCCACCGTGCGCTGCTCCCGGGTGATGACCTTTTCCCAGTCCCACTGATCTACAAAGATGGAGTGGGTGTTGTCCATATCGTCGTCCCGGCGGATGGCGTTCATATCCGTATACAGTCCCTCGCCGGGCTGAAAGCCGTAGCGCCCCAACGCCACCCGCTTCCATTTTGCCAGGGACTGCACCACCTCGGCGTGGGCCTCGTCCAGCTCCTTGACGGTGAAATCCACCTTCCGCTCCACGCCGTTGAGATCGTCGTTGATGCCGTTGCCGCCCAGCACCAGCACCGGGGCGGTCACCCGCTCCAGGTGCAGATTCTGCGCCAGCAGCACCTGAAAGGTATCCTTGATCACTTTGATGGCCTGCTGGGTCTGACGCAGCCCCAGCTTCGGATCATACTCGGGGAAAAATTGACACGCACGCATAGCTGCAACTCCTTACCTTTCCTTACACGATAGCCGTTCAGCGGATGCTGCCCACGGTGCGGGGGAACAGCTGCACATCCCGGATGTTGGACACCCCGGTCACATACATAATGATTCGCTCAAAGCCCAGCCCGAACCCGGAATGGGGCACCGAGCCGAACCGCCGCAGATCCAGATAATCCCGATAGTCGTCCAGATTCATATGCCGCTCCTGCATGGCTGCCAGCAGCTTGTCCAGATCGGCCTCCCGCTCGGAGCAGCCGATGATCTCGCCCACCCCCGGCACCAGCAGATCGGTGGCGGCCACCGTTTTGCCGTCGGGGTTTTGCTTCATGTAGAAGGATTTGATATCCTTGGGATAGTTGGTGACGAATACCGGCTTTTTGAACACCTGCTCGGTGATATACCGCTCGTGCTCCGTCTGCAGGTCGCAGCCCCAATAGACCGGGTATTTGAAGTCCGCGTCCGCTTTTTCCAGAATGGCGATGGCGTCGGTATAATCCAGCACCTGGAAGTCGTGGTCGGTGACGCTCTGGAGCTTTTCCCGCAGACCCGGCTCAAAGAATTTGTCGAAGAACGCCAGCTCCTCCGGGCATTTGTCCATCACATCCCGGATGATGTATTTGATCATCTCCTCGGCGATCTCGATGATGTCCGGCAGCTCCGCAAAGGCCACCTCCGGCTCCACGTGCCAGAATTCCGCCACGTGCCGGGGGGTGTTGCTGTTCTCCGCCCGGAAAGAGGGGCCGAAGGTGTAGATCTTCCCCAGCGCCATGGCGGCCATTTCGCCCTCCAGCTGGCCGGACACGCTCAGTCCCGCCCGCCGGCCGAAAAAGTCGGCGGCGTAGTATTCCTCGGCGCTCTTGTACTGATCGGAATAGCCGATGGTGGTCACCTTGAACATTTCGCCCGCGCCCTCGCAGTCGCTGGCGGTGATCAGCGGGGTGTTCACATACACATAGCCCCGCTCCTGAAAATACCGGTGGATGGCCGCCGCCATCACCGACCGCACCCGGAAGATGGCGTTGAACATATTGGTGCGCACCCGCAGATGGGGGATGGTGCGGAGGAATTCCACCGTGTGGCGTTTCTTCTGCAGCGGGTATTCGCCGGGGCAGACGCCCAGCACGGTGATCTGCGCCGCGTTGACCTCTACGCCGTTGCGCTCGCTGGCGATCAGCTCGCCCTCCACCTTCAGGCTGGTGCCGATGGGCATGAAAGCACTTACATCGCCCAGCTTTTCCTTATCCAGCACGATTTGCAGGTGCTTGAGGGAGGTGCCGTCGTTCATCTCCAGAAAGGCGACGTTCTTCGAGTCCCGGGAGGTGCGCACCCAGCCGCAGACCGTGACGGTCTGCCCGATATACGCCGGGTCGGTGAACAGAATACGAATGTCCGTGTGTTTCATAGTACAACTCTCCTTTATTCCTGTGCAAAGATGTGCAAAATAAAATAAAAAAAGCCGCCCGTCCTACTGTGAATAGGACGAACAGCTCGACTGCCCGTGGTGCCACCTACATTGCCGGGATCTTTGATCGCTCCGGCCGCTCCGCCTCTGACAAGGCTTTGCCCTTTAACGCAGGGTGTACGGCGCACCTACTGCCCCGCAAGGGGGTTCGGCTTGCGGCTCGGGAGTGTTATTCCCGCAGCGGTCTGTCGCCGGGCTCTCACCCTCCCCGGCTCGCTATGGACGCTGTGCGGCGGTACTTCTCTCCGTCAAGGCCTGTTTTCTGTTTTCGAGGATACCACATTTCCGGCGGCTTGTCAACCGGCAAATGCAAGGTTTTTTTCGCGCCCGCCCCGTCTGCCCCTATTGTGCGCCGTCCGAGGCGGTTTATGCGCTCGGCTCCGCCGGGCCGCCCAGGGAGTGCAGATAGGTGGATAGCAGTCCCAGCGCCGTGCGCTTTTCCCGGGGTGAGCACTGCGCCAGCTCCCGCAGCAGCGCCTCCTCCTGCGCCGCCAGCGCCGCGTCCTCCTCCAAAAGCACGTCGTTGGGGGTGACCCCCAGCGCCCGGCAGATGCGCAGCGCCGTTTCCACCCGCATATTGACGCTCCCCCGCTCGATGTCGGCATAGGTGCGGTCGGATAGCCCGGCCCGCTCCGCCACCTCCGCCTGGGTCAGCCCCAGCGCCTTGCGCTGCGCCAGCAGACGGTTTCCGATTTTATACCAGTCACACGTTCCCATACGGTCCTCCTATAATAGAGCATATAGGAATTATACTTCCTGTTTTCTCTTGACAAATAGGAAGTATAAATGTAGAATTATAGGAAGAATGGTTCCTGTTATCAACAAAAGAGGAGAGATGGGTATGGAAACGAAAGCGACATGGAAACGGGTCGGCAAGGCGGTGCTGGCGATTGTGCTGGTGATCGCCCTGTCGGCGGGGACGGCGCTGTTCATCCACCGGCGCAGCGGCGTGTCGGCGGCGGCGACGGTGAAGAACGGATTGTCCGCCTACGAATTGGCGGTGGCAGACGGCTATTCCGGCACCATGCAGGAATGGCTGGCGTCGCTGCGGGGACAGTCGGCGTATGCGCTGGCGAAAGAGGCGGGCTACACCGGCTCGGAATCCGACTGGGCGGCACGGCTGGCGAAGCTGGCGCAGAGCGACCCGGTCAGCCTCACGGCGGCGAATTTTAATGACCGGGGGCAGCTGATCCTGACCCTGTCCGACGGCACGACCCTCAACCTGGGGAACGCCGTGGGGGAAAATGGGAAGAATGGTTCCGATGGCAGGAACGGTACGGACGGTAAAAACGGCGTTGACGGTAAGGACGGGAAAGATGGGGTGAACGGCGTCAGCGTGTCCGGCGTGGATCTGACCGACGCCGGGGAGCTGGTGCTGCGGTTCTCCGATGACCGGATGGTGAATGTGGGTCGGGTCACCGGCGCACAGGGTATCCAAGGTGAAAAGGGCGAGAAAGGCGACACCGGCGCACAGGGTACCCAAGGCGAAAAGGGCGAGAAAGGCGACACCGGCGCACAGGGGATCCAAGGTGAAAAGGGTGAGAAAGGCGACACGGGTGCGCAGGGTGCGCAAGGCGAAAAGGGCGAAAAAGGCGACACCGGCGCACAGGGTGCCCAAGGTGAAAAGGGCGAGAAAGGTGACACCGGCGCACAGGGTGTCCAAGGTGAAAAGGGCGAAAAAGGCGACACCGGCGCACAGGGTGCGCAGGGCGAAAAGGGCGAAAAGGGAGATACCGGCGCACAGGGTGCCCAAGGCGAAAAGGGTGAAAAGGGTGACACCGGCGCCGCCGGCAACGGCATCCAGACCATTCGGCTGGTGGATGGCACCATGACCGTGGAGCTGACCGACGGCTCCAAGTTCACCTTTGAGGATGTGCGGGGAGAGAACGGCGCCGACGGCGTGTCCCCGCAGGTGCGGATCAATGCCGCCACCAATCAGTGGGAGATCTCCACCGATGAGGGGGAGAATTGGGTCTCCACCGGCGTGCAGGCGACCGGTGCCCGGGGCGAAACCGGTGCGCCGGGTGCAAAAGGAGAAAAAGGCGACAAGGGCGATCCCGGGCAAAATGGCATCAGCCCCCGGGTGATGATCGACCCGGCGAGCCGGGAGTGGAAGATATCCACGGACAACGGCTTGACCTGGACGGGGACGGGCATTTCCGCCACCGGTGAAAAGGGCGAAAAAGGTGACACCGGCGCACAGGGTATCCA
>DJEF01000060.1:0-309 GCA_002431285.1 Ruminococcaceae bacterium UBA5905
CACGCCCGCCAGCTCCAGCATATGCAGCACCGCTGTATAGCACATCTCGTATTGCAGCGTAAAGCCGATGAAATCGAATTCCCGGATAGGGTCCCGGCTTTCCAGTCCATACAGCGGGATATGATGCTCCCGCATGAGCGCCTCCATATCCGTATCCGGTGCAAACACCCGCTCACACCACACGTCCGGCTCATGGTTAAACTGGGCATACAGGATTTTCATACCCAGGTGGGACATCCCCACCTCATAAAGATCGGGGAAGCAGAATGCAAACCGCACCGCCACCTCGTCCCGGCTTTTTGTCACGCT
>DJEF01000060.1:377-9316 GCA_002431285.1 Ruminococcaceae bacterium UBA5905
TGTTCAGTTCCCCGCCGATATAGCGGGCGGGCTTCTGCACCTGGAGCAGAAGGTCTTCCAAATGTTCTATCATACCGTTACCATCCGATCTTTCCGTTGCATTTTTTCCGGGTCTTTCCAAACGATCCGCCCGAATTCCGGATGCCGGGGCAGAATGTCCTCGATCAGCACCGAGATGGGACCGCTGGCCCATGGGTGGCACAGGCTGGTGTTCCACTTTTGCTCCTTGCCGAAAGCCTCAAAGCAGGTGGTACCGCCCTCCCGCACCATATTGTACCAGGAATGCTCCCCCGTTGAGGTGATGAGCCGATAGGCGGCCGTTTCCCGTCCAGCACGACACAAGGCTTTAAGCAGGAACCACGCCACATACACCCCACAGCACAAGCCCTTTTCTTCCAGAAAATCCGCCAGCCGCTCCGTATCCTCCGGGTGGGCAAACCTATAAAACAGGGGCAGGATGTTGGCGTGGAGAGAGCTATGCGCACTGCCCTCCGCATCAACAAACAAGCCCGTCTCCAGCCGGTAGAAGGTACGATAAAACGCCTCGATCAACGCCGGACTGCGCTTGGACTGCGGTTGTCCGAGGATCTCTCGTATCTGCTCCGTCTGTATGGTACAGCCGATATAAAAAGCGTTGATCACATTATGACAGCCCTCGCCCACCGGATCGGGCAGCGGGAAATCGTAACCATCCCGGCAGCCCTCCGGCCAATCCACCAGATTCCATTTGTCCCATACATGATCCAGCAGTCCGTCCGATCGAGCAAACTGCGCAAAATGCTGCAAAATCCCCTCGCAGACCCCCAGCGTCTGCTCGAGATACGCCCGATCCCCCGAATAAGCATAATGACGCAGCGCCAGCAACGGGAACTGGAGCGAATAATCCGCAATCTCCTGCATATGACTGCCCGGCGTCACCGCCAGCAATCCCGGACATACGACGGCCGACTGCATCTGGTTGTCGATCGCCTTGCGCAACAGCGACAAATCGCCGGTCAACAGCGACTGGGACGCACCGGAAATGGTCAGGTCCCCGGCATACTGGCCTTTCTCCCGCTGGGGGCAATCGGTGTACGTTTCCTGCGCCCCGAATTTGACCCCGTTTTTGCAAATTTCAAATACTGCTGCCAACACCTCGTCATCCGTCTCCAGCCGGCAGAAATCGCCGTCAAAGGGATAATGCCGCGCCGCTACTGTGCAGGTATCTACCTTTACACCATCATCCGGCATCAGCGTCACATATCGGAACGCCTTATAATCGTACTGCGTCCACTCATTTTCACCCTCGGCCAGCGTCCACCATTCCTCATAGCGGCAGTTGCAGCGCATATCGAACCGGGTCTTTTCCGGGATATCTGCGGTTTCCTCCCCGCAGAGGATCCGCACACGCTGTCCCGCTTTTCCGGTCGCTCGCAGGTGCAAACTGCCGGTCAGCTCCTGACCGAAATCATAAAAGACACCGCCGTTCTCCAGCTGCTCTGCAGTGGCAGGCGTTCGCTCATATACTTCCAATAGCTCCGCCGGCCTGTCTGCATATGTATAGTCCATCACCTTTACAGATGCTGCTACATAGGACACAGCCTGCAAACGGCTGTCATAGTCCTCCAGAAACTGCGTGTCGTAGCCCACCGTGCGATCGCCGGTGTAAGCATATATCTGCCCGCACTCCCAGCTGCCGTCGGTGGCAAACAGGATCCGTCCATCCGCCGCCGCTTCGGCGATCAACCCGATCCGGTCGTCTCCGCTCTGATAAGAGCGGCAGATCCGTCCGTGATAGTACACTTCCGCCGTCAACACATTTTCTCCCGGCTGCAAATAGGGCGCCAGCTCCATCTCGTTCCAGTAGTAGGCGAAGGCATATCCCTGGGCTGGGCCCTGACATACGTAGTGCCCGTTCAAATACAGCTTATAGTAATCGTCGGCGGTGATGCGCAGGAGACAGCTTTCCGGTACGCGATCACAGGAAAAGGTCTTGCGGAACATATAGTGCAGCTGGTCCGGCAGCTCCCGGGGCGGCATCGCAAAAGGAATATGCTCCTTGTGCAGTATATCCTTCGGTCGAATATCCGCCCATTCCGCCGGACAGATCCACGCGGCGGCCAAAAAAATCGGTTTCTGACCCATTGTACATTCTCCTCGTATGATTTCGTGTGGATAGAATAGCGGGCGCTGTTGTCCTCTCACATATCCGATCCCGGAAAACGGATCCCGGCTTCACGGCGGATGGTCTGCATACACCGGCTGACCGCCAGCGCCAAGCGGTCTCTGCCGTCCGGGGCGACCTGACCCGCCTCAATGCTGCGGGCAAAAGCCGCGATCTCCCGGCCCATGAGCACGTCCTTTTCGTCCGTACCGTAAACATTCCTGGGCGGCTGCCCGTTTTCACGCAGGATAATATTTGAGAGCTTGGAGATGGAATCCACCGTCACGCTTCCCTTATCGCCCAGAATTTCGCTGGGCGTCGCACCCTGCGCCGTTTTATTATAGGTCAGCGTGACCAGCTTATCGGGGTAGGACAGCAGCGCCGTACCCCAGCCGTCGGCGCCGGTACGCAGAAACCCCGCCGATGCCTGCACCCGCTCCGGCTCGCCGAACAGGTACAGTGCGGGATACACACAGTAAACACCTAAATCCATCAAAGCGCCGGTGTGCAGCGCCGGATTGAAAATGTTCGGCGTTTCTCCCGCCAGATACGCCTTATATTTTGAGGAAAACTGGCAAAACTGGAAATGCGCCGCCGTGATCGTTCCGCACTGTTCGACAGCCTGTTCCAGCAATGCGAGCTGCGGCTGATACAACAGCATGATGGCCTCCCGGAACAGCAAACCGCGCTCCAGCGCCAGCTGTTGGAGGGATTCCACCGCCGCCGGGTCGGCGGACAGCGGTTTCTCGCACAGCACGTGCTTCCCCGCCTCCAAAAACAGGCGGCACTGGTCTGCATGACAGGCGTTTGGACTGGCGATATATACCAGATCCACGCGGTCGCTCCCGGCCATATCCGCCGGATCGGTGAACACGAATTCAGCCCCCGTTTCGGCCGCAAACGCCGTTCCCCACTCCCGGGAGCGGGAGCAGACGGCGGTCAGACGCAACAGCTCCGGGTATCGGGACGCGCCGTCGATCATGGAACGGGTGATCCACCCCGTGCCGACGACTCCATAGCGTAGCATCGTCATTCCTCCTATCCTTTTATCCAATGGGAAGTGTCTATATGAAAACAATTGGGAAATACCTCATCGCCGGCGCTCTGGCCGGCGCCGCCAACGGTCTCTTCGGTGCGGGCGGCGGTCTTTTTCTTGTGCCGCTGCTGATCGGCTGGGCCGGCATGGAAGAAAAAAAGGCCTTTGCTACCTCTGTGGCCATCATCCTGCCTCTGTCCGCCGCATCCTTCGTGATGTTCTGCATCGGCGGAGGGCGGGTGTTCCGGGAGGCGCTGCCGTATCTTATCGGCGGCATCATCGGCGGCCTGCTGTCCTCACGGCTGTTCAAAAATATTCCCACCGTATGGCTGCATCGCCTGTTCGGTCTGCTGATTCTGTACGGAGGAATCAAGGCGGTGATGCTGCCATGATGTGGATAAAAGGGCTGATCGGCGTCGCCACCGGCATTATCAGCGGTTTCGGCATCGGCGGCGGATCGCTGCTGGTGCTATATCTGACGGTGTTCGCCGGGGTTTCTCAGTACACCGCCGGCGGCATCAATCTGCTATACTTTATCGGCTGTGCACCGGCAGCGCTCATCGGGCATATCCAGCAGAAAAACATCGTGTGGCGCGCCGTCCTCTGGTGCGGTCTGGCCGGACTGGTCACCGCCATCCCCGTGTCGCTGCTGGCGGCCAACCTCAACACCGGGCTGCTACACCGGCTATTCGGGGTGGTGCTCCTGTATATCGGCATCAAGGAGCTGAAAGCCCGGCCGCCAAAGACGTAGGCGCTGCGTGTCCGGATCGCCCCGCAAGCCGCATCAATCGTCGAATTGCGTCAGACACCCCTGTGTGCGCATACCCGGGTAGCCCCATTGGCGCAGCACTTCGTAAACTCCCACAGCCACGGAATTGGACAGATTCAGCGAACGCGCCTCGTCCCGGTCGATCATCGGCAGCCGCACACAAGCATCCGGATGGGCGCGCAGCAGCTCCTCCGGCAGTCCACGCGTCTCCTTGCCGAATACCAGATAGGCGCCGTCCGGATAGGACACATCCGAGTGGATTTGCCGGGCCTTGGTGGAAAAATAAAAGAACGGGCCAGCGTTACGGGCGAAGAAATCATCCAGATTCTTATAATAGGTGATATCCAACAGCCGCCAATAGTCCAGGCCGGCACGCTTCAGCTGACGGTCGTCTATGGTAAAGCCCAGCGGTTCCACCAAATGCAGCCGTGCACCGGTGGCGGCACAGGTACGGCTGATATTGCCGGTATTCTGCGGGATCTCCGGCTCAACCAGTACGATATTCAGTGTAGGCATATTCTGATTTGCTCCCTTTGTTGGTTTGCCAGCATTATACCAGAAAAATCCGATGGCGGTCAATATTTTTTTCGATTCCGGGCAGACTATCGGCAGAAAGGGGGCACAACGATATGTGCAGTAAGACAATGGGCGACTTTATGAAAGGCATGGGCATGGGTTTACTGGTCGGCGGCGCGGCCGGAATTGTCACCACCTGCTATATGCAGAAGAACAAAAAAGGAATCAAGCGCAACGCCGGCAAGGCACTCCATTCCATCGGCGATCTGCTGGATCATGTGACCGATATGTTCTAACAGTTTTTTATCGGCAGAAACAGAAGTCCCAAAAGCGGGATTCGGATCGTGCTATGAGCATGACCCGAATCCCGCTTTTTCTGTTTCGGATGAAGATCCGTACTTATTCTCATGCAAAAAGTGCTTGACAACGCCATTCTAATCTGTTAGAATATCGTGGTACTAATCCGTTAGTACAAGGAGGTCAGTGTATGAATACCCCCAAGATATTTGAGAGCGAATACCGGTTTTGCCTGATTCTATGGGAACATGAGCCCATCCATTCCCGGGAGCTGGCGCAGCTATGTCACGACCGGCTGGGCTGGTCAAAGACCACCACCTACACCGTCATCAAACGGCTGAGCGAACGGGGCGTGGTGCAAAACAAGGACACCGTCGTCACAGCGCTCATCAGCAAGGAACAGGCGCAGATTGCCGAGCTGGATGAGCTGATGAATAAAAAATTTGAGGGCTCGCTCCCCGCCTTTCTGGCGGCATTCACCCGCCAGCAGCACCTGTCCGACCGGCAAATTGCCGCCATCCGCCGCATCATCGACGAACAGGAGGACTGAGCTATGCTGTTCCAAGACTTTCTCGACGCTCTTAACGCCGCCGTTACCGCCGGGTGGGCGGTGCTGGTAATTCTGGTGCTGCGGGTGTTCCTGCGGCGGGCGCCCCGGTGGATTCACTGCGCCCTGTGGGGCGTGGTGGCGCTGCAGTTGCTGCTGCCCTTTGAGATTCCCAGCCCGGTGAGCCTTGTGCCCTCCGCCGAACCCATCGGCTGGGAATACGCCGACAGCGGCGACACCATTCTTACCGTGGACAGCGGTATCGGCGCTGTGGACAATATTCTCAATCCAGCGGCGGCGGAAGCCCCCATCAGCACAAATCACAGCAACACCAGTCAGCCCTATACCTATCTGCCCTATGTCTGGCTGGCAGGGGCGGCGCTGCTGCTCCTGTACGCCGCCGTGCAGTATCTCCGGCTGCGGCGGCGGATGGCCACCGCTGTACGGATGGAGGGGAACGTCTACCAGAGCGAGTGGACCGCCTCCCCGTTTATACTGGGATTGTTCCGCCCTCGCATTTATCTCCCCTACGGGCTGACCGAGGAGGAGCAGGCGTTCATCCTCGCCCACGAGCAGGCGCATATCCGCCGCCGGGACCCGCTGACAAAGCTATTGGCGTTCGTACTGGTGTCCGTCTACTGGTTCCAGCCGCTGCTATGGGTCGCTTACATTCTGCTGTGCCGGGATATGGAGCTGGCGTGTGACCAGCGCGCCATCCGGGATATGGAGCTGACCCGGCGGCAAGCCTATTCCGAAACGCTGCTGCGCCGCAGCACAAAGCGATTCGGGGCAGCTGCCTGTCCGCTGGCATTCGGTGAGGTGGGGGTGAAAGCCCGTATCCGCCGGGTGATGCACTATAAAAAGCCCGCCTTCTGGGCGGTGCTTGCCGGGGTGGCTGCCGTGGCGGTCGCCGCCGTGTGCCTGCTCACCGCCCCGGGGCGGTATCGCATCAACCGGTCTGCCGCCGCCTTTGCCACGCAGGATATCCAAGGGCGGAAAACGCTGACCTCCTCCGTGACGAATGAGTATCTGCGCACCTGCGCCGTGGAGGTGTTCGGCATGGAGAAAAAAGAGAGCAAAACCACCGTCTATGCCCAGGTGATGACCTGCGACTACACCTTGGAGGGCGTCCTTCCTTCCAAGCAGGCGGGATATACGGAGCTGGCGGTGCTCACCCTCCTCCCCACCGAACATATACAGGATGACAGCGCCACCAAAGGATGGGTGGTCACGGAATCCGGATACTGGACACCCACCGGCGGCGGCGCGGTATTCGCCAATGAAATTCTCAAAAAAGTGCCCCGGCGGCTGCAAAAGAAAGCCTATTGCGATGAAAAGACCCGGCAAAAGCTACAGGCGGAATGCGACCGGCAGGCACAGGAACAGGTTTTGCGCTCCCTGACCTCCGGGGAGGTGGTTTCGACCGACCCCGCGGACTCCACCGCCGCCGGCACAACCGCCCCCACCGACCGCTCCGACACATCGCTGACACCCACCATCGGGCTGTTATACTTTGACGCTACCGTTCTTTCCCACGATGCCGACGGCACCCTGTATGTGCAGCCGACACAGGCGCAAAAGCGGCAGCAGATGGGCGCGCGCGTAACCATCCGCCGGTTTCGGCAAGCGGTGGATGTAGCGGGGCTGCAGCCCGGTGACTCCGTGCGGATCGCTTATATGGGCGGGCGCTATCCGGAGCTGCACGACCCCATGGAATTTGACGAGGTCTATGACTTAAAGCGTCTGACGACCACCGGGGTCACCCACTCCGTCGACGGACGCTACCGATTGAGTGTGCGCGTCGCCAAGCAGATGAAACGGGAGCACATCAACACGGACACCGAAGAACAGGCATGGGGCTACAATGTGTACACCTACGGGCTGGAGGAGCCGATGCTCTGGTACGGGGACAGCGGCTTATCTTTAGGTGACGATGTGCGCCGCAACGGCGCCAAGCGGCTGGCGGCGCTGCTGGCACAGGCGGAGCAGGATGCAGAAACAGGCACCTGCTCGGCGATACACTACAAAGACGGCGGCACGGTGGAATACCGTTATCCGGATTTCAGTCTCATCAAGCTGCATCGAATACACAACGGCGACGAAATGCAACACCGGAGCGACGTCTACATCACCGCCCCGGATATCCGCTATTCCCAATTACCGGATTCATTCTTTATCACCAACTGAGCCGAGCGGCGGTCAGGTAAGCACCTGACCGCCGCTTGATCGTTTTCTGTTCTTATTGTTCATCCAGCGGCAACTCATACGCCGCCAGATACCGATCCAGAAATTCGTCGGCGGCGGGCAGCTGCATCTCACGCACCGCCCGTTCCGTCGCCTGCCGGGCGCTGGCAAATTCCCGGTTCCCCTGCGCCAGCTCCTCCACGCACTTGATAAGCGCCGACAGCTTATCCGCCGCCTTGACGATGCGCCGCTCCTCCGGGGTGCCGGCGGTCTCGGTCAGCAGGGGGCGAAACTCCCCCCGCAGCTCCTCCGGCAGCGTCGACAGCAGCTTATCGCACGCCGCCTGCTCCACCTGGCGGTACGCCTCCCGGATGGCGGGGCTGTAATACTTCACCGGCGTGGGCATATCCCCGGTGAGAATCTCCGGCACATCGTGATACACCGCCATCGTCACGCACCGATCGGGGTCCACCTGCCCCCCATAGTGGGCGTTGGTGAGCAGCGCCAGCGCGTGCGCCAGCACCGCCACCTCGTGGGAATGCTCGCTGATATTTTCCGGGCGGGTGTTGCGCATCAGCGCCCAACGCCGGATGTCCTTCATACGGGACAGCATCGCAAAAAATGAATACACCACCGTGATTTCCTCCGTCCTCGGTCATTTCGTGTCATAGTATAGCAAAACTTCCATCAAAACGCAACCGGCTGTGAAAAATTCATTCTATCTGCCCGAAAAACAGGTCTGCGCGAAAAATGCTTGCTTAATACGGAAAAAGGTGATATACTATACGATGCAATTCGTGTGCATATAGGATGTATACGGGTGGTTGCGCTTGATTTCTTTGAATGCACGACGGAAGGGGGCTACGGTATGCGGCGCACGGCCGGTCTACTGGCTTTGCTCCTTTGTCTCTCCCTCCTGTGCGGCTGCGGCAAGGACGCGGAGAATTCCCAGCCGGAAAGCTCCGCTTCGGTTTCTTCCCCCGCGGAGGACAACACCGAGGGACCTCAGACTTTTTCGCTGGCATACAGCCGGGATGACACGCTGGATCCCTATGCCGCCGCCACCGAAGTGAATCTGGGTCTGGCCGGGCTGCTGTATGACAGCCTGACGGTCATCAACGACCGGTTTGCCCCGGTAAATTCCCTGGCGAGCGACATACGCCAGACCGATCCCACCCACTGGGTAGCGGTATTAAGGTCCGGCGTCCGGTTTTCCGACGGCTCGTCAGTGACGGCGGCGGATGTGACCGCCTCGTTTCAGCGGGCAAAGTCCTCCGCCAACTACCGGGTGCTGCTGACCAACGTGGCAGCCGCCTCTGCCAACGCAAAGACCGGGGAGATTACTTTCACTCTTTCCTCACCGGATCCCAACGCTGCCGCCTGCTTCTCCTTCCCGATCCTCAAGAGCGGCACAGCCACCAACGCGGCCGGAAAAGCGCCGCTGGGC
>DJEF01000060.1:9361-13069 GCA_002431285.1 Ruminococcaceae bacterium UBA5905
AGGCCTGTACGCGGTGACGGAGAGTGACGGAGGATCGACACTGACCGCCAATCCTTACAGCGGCCGCTCATCCCGATACACCACCGTCCCGCTGCGGCATCTGCCCAATGCGGACACCATGTTTTACGGACTGGCCTCCGGCAATATCACCTATTACTATGACGACCTGCAGAGCGGTACAATCCCCCGCGTATCCGGAGCCAGCGCGGCAGTGAATATGAACGCGCTGATCTACTTGGGTATGAACAGCGGTCGACCGGCTCTGGCGGATGTGCGGGTGCGACAGGCTCTGTCCGGTCTGATCGACCGCAAGACGCTGGCAGCCTCCGCCTGCTCCGGCTGGGCGCTGGCGGCGACCATGCCTTTCCACCCCGTCTGGAGCGGTGTGGAGAAGATAGAAGCCCCCTCCGGCAATCGGGATCTCTCCGGTGCCGTAGAGCTGTTGGAACAGGCCGGATTTGGTACGGGCGGCGAATCACAGACGCTCTCACTGGAGCTGATATACAGCAATGAGGGCGGTTCCCGGGCTGCCGCCGCCGAGCAGATCCGTACCGAGCTGGAGGGCGCGGGCATCCGGGTCACGGTGGAACCTCTCAGTTACAGCGACTACAAGAATCGCCTGTCCGCCGGCAATTATGACCTCTACCTCGGCGAGGTGCGGCTAGCCGCCAACATGAGTCTGGACCCTTTGCTAACGGGGGCGGCCAGTTTTGGTATCCAGCGGGACAGCGCGGCAGCGGCAGCCTATAACCGCTATCGCGTCGGCGAGATATCTCTGGAGGAATTTATACAGACCTTTAACGAGGATTTGCCCTACATTCCCCTGTGCTGGCGGTGCGGTTTTGCGGCTTTCGACCGGCGGCTGTCTACGGTAACACCCCATGGCTACAATCCGTTCTACGGAATGTATCAGTGGAAATGACCGATTTTTCTGCCTACGGGCAGTAACGGATATAGAGAATTAAAGAAAGGTGAGTTCGATATGATCTGCATGGATAATCGCTACGGCACGATCGAGGTTTCTCAGGAGTATTTCAGCTTTTTGATCGGTAATGCCGTATCGTCCTGTTACGGCGTCGCCGGCATGGTGCGCTCCGGTCCCCGTCAGGGCTTGCGTTCAATACTGTCCCGCCGCGCCTATGCGGACGATGGTATTCATGTGCGCAGCGACGGCGACAAGCTGATCGTAGACATTCATATTGCGGTGATCTACGGCATGAACATTGCCGCCATCGCCAAAAGCATTGTCAACAAGGTGCGCTATACCGTTGAAGAAGCCACGGGGCTGACGGTGAAGAAGGTCAATGTGTTCGTGGATGGGATGAAACCCGAATAAGCGGCGCAGACCGCAACCGATACGGCAGCCGGATGGCTTGCTATGCAAAGGAGTGCTGACTGAAAGTGATTAACGGAGCGATATTGCGGGATGCGATGATTTCGGCATCCAATACGCTGTCGAATGTGAAGCAGGAAGTGGATGCCCTGAATGTGTTTCCCGTCCCCGACGGGGACACCGGCACCAATATGTCTATGACTATCGGCAACGCCGCCCGGGAGCTGAGCCGTCTGGAAAATCCCACCGCCACCGAGGTGGCGGATGTGGCCAGCGCCGCCCTGCTGCGAGGCGCACGGGGCAACAGCGGCGTGATCCTCTCGCTGCTGTTCCGCGGATTTTCCAAGGGACTGAAGGGCAAGGACGAGGCGGACGGCGCCGATCTGGCGCAAGCGCTGACTCTGGGCATGGAGGCCGCCTATAAGGCGGTGATGAAGCCCACCGAGGGCACCATTCTGACGGTGGCGCGGGAAGCGGCGGAGGCCGGGAAAACGGCGGCAGAGCAAAACCCCGACGCGATCGCCGTATGGGAGGCCATCTGCACCGAGGCAGCCGCCTCGTTGGAGCGCACCCCCGACCTGCTGCCCCAGCTGAAAAAAGCCGGAGTGGTGGATGCCGGCGGTAAAGGGTTCCTGATCATCATCACCGCCATGCTGGATGTGTTCAAGGGCGGTGCCGTGGTAGCGGGAACGGATACCGGCGCCGCGTCTAAGGTACAGAAAAAGAGTACCGTCGGCAGCTTTGAACAGGATATTGAATTTGCCTACTGCACCGAGTTCATCGTCGGCCGGGATAAAAAATGCACGCTGGATCCATTGGCTCTGCGGGCATACTTGGAGAGCATCGGCGACTGCGTGGTGGTGGTCGACGACGAGGAGATCATCAAGGTGCACGTACACACTAACCACCCCGGAAAGGCTCTGGAGGAGGCCATCAAGTACGGTCAATTTGAGACCGTCAAGGTGGAAAATATGCGCATTCAGCACGAGAACGCCGGTTGGGTGGAAGAAGAAGGCGGTCTGGAGCAGCCGACGCTGGAGCGAGTCGAGCCGGAAAATGATTACGGCTTTGTTTCCGTTGCGGCAGGCGAAGGTCTCTCGGCTCTGTTCCGGGATGATTTGGCCTGCGATCAGGTGGTATCCGGCGGTCAGACCATGAACCCCTCCACCGACGATATTTTGAATGCCATCGAGGCGACCCCCGCCAAGACGGTATTTGTGCTGCCGAACAACAAAAATATCATCCTGGCCGCAGAGCAGGCCGTGCCGCTGGCGGATCGCCGGGTCTGCGTGCTCCCCACCCGCACCATTCCTCAGGGAATCGCGGCGCTGGTGGCGTTTGATTTGGAGAAGGATGTGGAAGCAAATCTGGTGGATATGCAGAAAGCCGCCGATAACGTATCCACCGGTTCCGTCACCTTTGCGGCACGGGACAGCGACTTCGAGGGGCACAAAATCAAAGAGGGACAGATTTTGGCGCTGAACAACGGTAAACTGGCATTTGTGGACACGGCCGTGGAACACGCCGTTCCCAAGCTGGTAAAGGCGCTGGCTAACGAGCGGCGGCTATCCGGAAAAGAGGTCAATTTCGTTACCGTGATTTACGGCGAGGATGTGACCGAGGAGGCTGCCGAGGCAGTCTGCGACAGTGTGCGCGCCAAGCTGGGCGAGGATGTGGACGTATCCCTCATCAACGGCGGTCAGCCGGTGTATTATTATTTTGTGTCGGTTGAATGACGGCGCAACGCCGCATGCGTCTGTACAATTCATGCGTTCCTGTTGCGCCCCAAATAGCGGCTTGATGGTCTAAACGACCATCATTCGGCGTTGCCGAAACCGCCACTATTTTATGAGCCGGAGCGACACTTCGGGCAGCGCCACAAGCGTCTGTACAATGCACGCGATTTGTTGTATTCGCGACAGCGGGTACCCCCACTGTACGATGCGTTTTAACTGCGGCACTGCATGAATTCATCTTGTTTTCAAGGGCATTTGGTGCTGTCACTATCGAGCGGTTTCATCTCCCGGCGAACATCTACTGTCCAACATCTTCTATCGAGCATCTAAACGGCGGAGCAAACGCTCCGCCGTTTTCGGAAAGGGCGGAATTCAGTGAATATTCTCTGTATCGGTGACGTGGTCGGCCACATCGGTTGCAACCATTTGCAAGCCGTACTCCCCAAAATCAAGCGGGAACTGGACGTGGATGTGTGCATCGTCAACGGCGAAAATTCCGCCGACGGCAACGGCATCCTTCCCATCTCGGCAAAAGCCATATTTACCGCCGGAGCCGACGTCATCACGGGTGGCAACCACACCTTCCGTCGGCGCGATATCTATGATCAACTGGAAGAGAACGAGTTTCTGCTGCGTCCC
>DJEF01000060.1:13112-27561 GCA_002431285.1 Ruminococcaceae bacterium UBA5905
CGCCCGCCGGCATACCGGGACGGGGCATCACCTGCATCGACCGCGGACGGTATCAGGTGACGGTCATCAATCTGTTGGGCTGCGTCTATATGGAGGCGATGGACAGCCCCTTTGACACACTGGATCGGTTGCTGACCGAGGCGGGCGATCCGACACTCTGCGTGGTGGACTTCCACGCTGAAGCCACGGCGGAAAAGCGGGCGCTGGCTGCCTGGGCAGACGGGCGTATCTCGGCATTGTTTGGCACCCACACCCACGTCGCCACCGCCGACGAGCAAATTCTCCCCGGTGGCACGGGGTTTCAAACCGATGTGGGTATGACCGGGCCAATCCAATCCTGTCTGGGGGTCAAAACCGAGCTGGCAATCGAGAAAATGCGTACAAAGCTCCCGGTGCGGTTTTTCGCAGCGGAAGGCGATTGCGCGATGGACGGCGTACTATTCACCATCGACGAACGCACCGGTCATACTACGGCGGTACGCCGCATACGGGCATAAACGGAAAAGGAGACAATTTATGCGATACGATATCACGAACATTCCGGTAGCGGAGGTGTTTGAGGAACGGGACGGCTGCCCTCTCTGCCGTCTGCGGGATCAGCTGGAGCAGCGGGTGGTGGAATACATCACCGGCGCCGCCATGATGGAGCCGGATATCCGCATCCAGACCAATAAACAGGGTTTTTGCATCGACCACTACCGGCAAATGCTGGCCCGACGCAACCGGCTGAGCGTGGCGCTGATCCTGGAAAGCCATCTGGATGAAATGGAAAAGGAGATCTTCGCCGGTCTACCGCTGGTGGGCAAAAGCCCTCGCGGGCAGGAAAAGGCTGCCTCCCGACGGGTGGACGACTGCTGGGTATGCAATCAGATGCGGGATACCACGGACAAGATGCTGGCCACCGTTTGCCGCACCTGGGAGACGCAAAAGGAGTTTCAGCGGTTATTTGAGGAGCAGCCCTGCCTATGTCTCCCCCATTTTGCCGCTCTGTCCCAAACGGCGCAAAAGGTCATCAGCAAGCGGGAGCAGTCCTACTTCCTGCGCGCTGCGGCGGAATTAACCCGCAAGTACTTAAAAGAGCTGCGGAGCGATGTGCACCATTTCACGGAAATGTACGATTATCGCAATGCCGGCGCCAATTCTGACGCCGACTGGGGCAATTCCAGAGATGCCATTGAGCGGGCGATACAGTATCTCACCGCACGCCAACCGTAAACAATGTTGCTTTCCGGTGTGGTACCGAACCGCATCGACGGAGGATGTGTCATGGACAGAACCGAAACCGCCGAGTTGACCGTAGTATGCCTCATCGAGGACGGCGACCGGCTGCTCCTGCAAAACCGAACGAAAAAGGATTGGCAGGGATATGCCCTGCCGGGCGGTCATGTGGAACGAGGCGAATCGTTTGTAGACGCGGTGATCCGGGAAATGAAGGAAGAAACCGGCTTGGATATCAGTCATCCCCAGTTGGTGGGAATAAAACAGTTTCCTATCGAGAACGGACGGTATATCGTTCTGCTGTTCAAGGCGACCGAATGGTCGGGCCACGTCACCTTCTCAGAAGAAGGCGCCATGGAATGGGTCGAATACCGTCAGCTTGCGCATATGAAAACGGTTCCCGATATGGATGCGCTGCTACACGTGATGAACACGCCGGAATTGACCGAGTTCATATACCGGGTCCGGGAGGACAAATGGACCGTATCCATTCGTTAATCCTGTCAACAATGCATCCTCGTACTTTGCTGAAAAGGTGCGGGGATGTATTTTGCCCGTCCGCCAAAACAGGGGTTGCCAAATCAGCCGGTCTGTGATAGAATGGTGCGGCATCTGAAAAAATGGAGGAAATCCAATGGTACGTAAATTTATCGGAGACAAGGCGTTCTACCGCCGTACGATGGCCTTAGCGCTGCCGATCATGGTACAAAACGGCATCACCAACTTTGTCAGTATGCTGGATAACGTCATGGTGGGGCAGGTCGGCACCGTGCAAATGACCGGTGTAGCCGTCGCCAATCAGCTGATCTTCGTATTCAACCTGTGTATCTTCGGTGCTGTGTCCGGAGCAGGCATTTTTGGCGCGCAGTATTTCGGCAGCGGCAACCACGAAGGCGTGCGTCACACCTTTCGGTTCAAGCTGATCATCTGTGTGGTGCTGACGCTGCTGTGCGGCGCGGTTTTCCTCCTGTGGGGCGATCCGCTGGTGAGCGCCTATCTGAAAGGCGAGGGCAGCGCCGCCGACGCGGCGGCTTCACTGAGCTTTGCCCGGGACTATCTGCGGGTCATGCTGGTGGGGCTCATCCCCTATGCCGTCGTCCAGTGCTATTCCAGCACCCTGCGAGAATCCGGAGAAACTGTGCTGCCCATGGTAGCCGGCCTGACGGCAGTGAGTATCAATCTGTGTTTTAACTACATCCTCATCTTTGGCAAGCTGGGCGCTCCCAAGCTGGGGGTCATCGGCGCGGCCATCGCCACGGTCATATCCCGTTTCGCAGAGCTGATCATCGTGGCGGTATGGACACGTACCCACGCCGCGCGCAATCCGTTTATTGTGGGAGCGTTCCGCAGTCTGTACGTCCCCGGACGGCTGATAAAGCAGATCTCTCTCAAGGGGCTGCCGCTGATGCTCAACGAGACCTTCTGGGCAGCCGGTATGGCCATGCTGACCCAGTGCTATTCCGTGCGGGGGCTGGATGTAGTAGCGGCCAATAACATTTCCAGCACCTTCTTCAACGTGTTTTCCGTGGCGTTCCAGGCCATCGGCGTGGCCATCGGCATTATCCTCGGCCAGCAGCTGGGCGCCGGGCAAACCGATGAGGCACGGGACAGCAGCCGCAAGCTGATTGCCTTCTCGGTATTTGTCAGTGTACTGGTGGCCATTGTCTACGCCGTGGCGGCAGAGTTCATCCCCCACATCTACAACACCGAACCGGATATCCGCCTGACCGCCACCCGGCTCATGCAGATCTCCGCACTGGTATTCCCGTTGGATGCGTTCGCCAACGCCTCCTACTTCACTCTGCGGTCCGGCGGAAAAACGCTGGTCACGATCCTGTTTGACAGCTGTTTTGTCTGGGCGGTACAAGTGCCAACAGCGCTGGTGCTCAGTCGGCTCACCGCCATGCCCATTCTGCCGCTGTTCGCCATCTGCCAGCTGCTGTGCTTCATCAAATGTGTATTCGGCTATTGGCTGGTGAAGAAGGGCATCTGGATCCGCAATATTGTAGCGGATACACAGCCGACAGCAGCCGAATGATCCATATCAAAGCCATCAAAAGAACGCCTGTCTCCCCGCAAAAGGGAGGCAGGCGTTTTCGATGTGTCCGGGAACCTTGACATACCCGGAAGTCGGCCAAAAAACCAAGGCGCATATCCGTCCGTGCTTATAAAAAGCTGCGTTGCGTGCCTTGAGCGCATGGCTATGTCCATGCACATGGACTTTCCGACTTCTTCCGGGAGCGCTTCTACCAGTTTATTCTGCGCTCCTGCGCCCCACGAGCTCTTGGACAAACAGAGAACGCCTGTATCCCCCCGAGAGACACAGGCATTCCATCTCAATTTTGTTCCTGCCACAGGCCATGGGCTGCCAGCAGCTGACGCATATCCTCCGGCAGCGGGGCAGAAAACGTCATGACCTCACCCGTCACCGGATGATGCAGCATCATGCGGCCGCAGTGCAATCCATGACGAGGCAAATAGGTCTCATCCGTGCCGTACATGGTATCCCCCGCCAGCGGATATCCCATCCATGCCATATGCACACGGATCTGGTGCGTGCGTCCGGTCTCCAGCACCAGACGCACCAGCGAAATTTCGCCATCGGTGCCCAAACTCTCCCAATGGGTGACACTGGGCTTGCCGCCCTCCCCTACTTCCCGGGTGATACAGCAACCTTCTTTGACACGAATGGGCTGGTCGATCGTGCCGCTGCCGGTAAGCGCGCCCAGCACCACCGCCAGGTACTCCTTTTGCGGTTTCTGTGCCAGCGCATACGCCACATGGGGACTTTTCGCCGCCAACAACAGGCCGCTGGTGTTACGGTCCAGACGGTTCACCGGGCGAAAGGACAGCGGCGTGCCCTGCCGTTCAAAATACCCCACCACCGCATTGGCCAGCGTCGGCTCCGGTTTCCCGGCAGAGGGATGCACCGCCAGATAGGGCGGTTTGTCGATCACCAATATATGCTCATCTTCATATACGATCGACAGCGGCATATCCGCCCCCTCAATGCGCACCGCGTCCTCCGGCATCTGTACCCGTACCGTCTGACCGGCACGCAGCCGGTCGATGGAGCGCAGCGGCACACCGTCGGCGGTCATGCCGCCTTCCACCCGCTTGAGCTTCACCACCATCCGCCAGGACAGCCCGCAATGCTGCCGCAGGAAACTCTGCATGGTGGCATTATCCCATTCCGGCGGCACCGGAAATACGTACTCAGCCATGTGCCGGCTCCGTTTCACCCGTCGATGCCGGCTGGAGCATCGGTTCCGCCGCCCGCCGCCGTATCTGACGCATATAATGATGGAACATCCAGTATTCCACCACAAAGGTCAGCGTCCAGGAGATGGGATAGGACACATACAGGTTCTCCGGCGTGCGGAAAATCGCAAACACCGTATAAATCCACACAATTCGGAACACGCACACGCCCATAACCGTCGCGATCATCGGTGCCAGCGAAAAGCCCATGCCCCGCACGGAGCCGGTGGTTACATCCATGATGCCGCACAGGAAATAGGGCAGGCAAATGTACGCCATCCGGCTCAATCCATAGGTGATCGCCTCGGGGGAATCCGTAATATAAATGCCCAGCAGCGGACGCCCGAGGAAGTATGCCACCGCCCCCAGCACCACACCAACCACCGTGACGCACGCCAGGCAGGTATGCAGGATCTTCGGGATCCGGTCATATCGACAAGCGCCGATATTCTGTCCGGTGAAATTCAGCGAGGTCTGGCTGAATGCATTGATGGACACATACACAAAGCCCTCCAAATTGGACGCGGCAGCATTGCCGGACATCACCACCTCACCGAAGGAGTTGATGGACGACTGGATCAACACATTGGAAATAGAAAACAGCGAGCCCTGGATTCCGGCCGGCAGACCGATGCGCACCATCTTGAAAAAAGGCTTTTTGTGGAATCGCAGCTTTTTCAACTCCAGCTTACAGGCGTCGGTGCGCTTATGCAGCGCCCACAGCACCAGCACCGCCGATACCGTCTGCGAAATCGACGTAGCCAACGCCACACCCGCCACATTCATATCGAATGCCACGACAAACAGCACATTCAGCAGAATATTCAGCACCCCGGCCACCGTCAGATAGATCAGCGGGCTTTTCGTATCCCCCGCCGCCCGCAGCAGTGCCGCACCGTAGTTATACAGCATACTGGCGGTCATGCCGCAGAAATACAGCCGCATATAGACGCTGGATAATCCCAGCACCGAATCCGGCGTGTCCATCCAGCGCAAAAAGTCCGGCGCCAGCCACAAACCGATGAACGTCATGATGAGTCCGCTGATGGCCGCAGTCGGAATGGCGGTATGGACCGTGCGATGCACTTCTTCATCATTTTTGGCGCCGATGGCCTGCGCCACCGCCACACCGGCCCCGATCGACAGCCCGATAAACAGGTTGACGATCAGATTCGTCAGCGAACCGGTGGCCCCCACCGCCGCCACGTATATACTGCCGCAAAATTGCCCCACCACGATCAGATCGGCGGCGTTAAAAAACAGCTGCAACAGACTGGTGAGAATAATGGGGATGGTATACCGGATAATATTGGGGAGCAGCGCCCCGTCGGACATATTGATTTCACGCTTCATCGTTTTTCTCCTTGCCGGACGGCGAAAAGGGGTGATGCGCCGTCCCCAGCCACCGTCCCCTTTGCGGTTATTTTTATTTCTGTGCGATCGCCTGCTTAACCTTCTCCGCAATGTGCTCCGCCGTTAGGCCATAGAGCTTCAGCAGTTCCACCGCCGGGCCGGACTGCCCGAAGGTATCCTCCACGCCGACTCGCAGCACCGGCACCGGGCAGGTCTCGCACACCACCTCGGCCACGGCGCTGCCCAGACCGCCGATGATGTTATGCTCCTCGGCGGTGACGATTGCTCCGGTTTCCCGGGCCGCCTTTTCGATGCAATCCCGGTCAATGGGCTTGATGGTGGCCATGTTGACCACCCGGGCAGAAATCCCCTGCTCTTTCAGCTGCTCCGCCGCAACGAGCGCCTCATTCACCAACAAACCGGTGGCGATGATCGTCGCATCGGCGCCGTCCACCAACGTCTTGGCCTTGCCGATCACGAACGGCTCCGCCGGATCGGTGATCATCGGCACCGCCAGCCGCCCGAACCGCAGATACACCGGCCCCTGCCAATCGGCAGCAGCTTTCACCGCAGCCTTGGCCTCCGCACCGTCTGCCGGGTTGAGGATCACCATGCCTGGGATGGTGCGCATCAGTCCGACATCCTCACAGCACTGATGGGTGGCCCCATCCTCCCCCACGGACACGCCCGCATGGGTCGCGCCGATCTTCACGTTCAGGTGAGGATAGCCGATGGAGTTGCGCACCTGCTCAAAGGCACGCCCGGCCGCAAACATCGCAAAAGAGGAGGCAAACACCAGCTTGCCGGTGGACGCCATACCGGCGGCAATGCTCATCATATTGCCCTCGGCGATACCCACATCTACAAACCGCTCCGGGCACGCCTTCTTAAACGTACCGGTCTTGGTAGCTGCCGCCAGGTCGGCGTCCAGCACCACCAGTTCCGGATGGGTGGCGCTCAGCTCCACCAGCGCTTCACCGTAAGCGTCACGGGTCGCCTGCTTGATCACGTCTGCCATTTGTCAGCCCTCCAGTTCTTTGATCCGGGCGGTGATCTCCGCCACGGCGATGTCGTATTGCTCCTGCTTGGGCGCCGCACCGTGCCAGCCGCACTGGTTCTCCATATAGGACACACCCTTGCCCTTGACGGTTTTCTGGACGATGGCGGTAGGCTTGCCCTTGACCGTGCGAGCCTCTCTCAGCGCCCCTTCGATCTGCTCCAGATCGTTGCCGTCAATCTCCACCACATGGAAACCGAAGGCGGCAAACTTCTCCGGAATGGGATAGGGAGAGTTGACCTCCTCCACCGTGCCGTCGATCTGCAGATTGTTGTTATCCACCAGCACGACCAGGTTGTCCAGTTGTTTGGCCGCCGCAAACATGGCCGCCTCCCACACCTGGCCTTCCTCGATCTCGCCGTCGCCGACGATGGTATACACCCGATACGCCTGACCGTCCATCTTGCCGGCCAGCGCCATACCCACCGCGCAGGAGATCCCCTGTCCCAGCGAGCCGGAGGACATATCCACGCCGGGAATGTGCTTCATATCCGGATGCCCCTGCAAAATAGAGCCGACGTGCCGCAGGGTGGGAATCAGATCCGTGGAAAAATAGCCGCGCAGCGCCAGCGCGCCGTACAGCGCCGGTGCCGCATGCCCCTTGGACAGCACAAAGCGGTCCCGCTGCGCCCAATGAGGGTTAGCCGGATCAATGCGCATCTCCCTCCAGTAGAGATAAGCCAGATCCTCGGCAATCGAAAGAGAGCCGCCGGGGTGGCCGCTCTTCGCGTGATAAGTGCCCTCAATAACTGCCAGACGGATCTTCTCCGCCATCAGCATGAGCTGTTGTTTTTCCTTTGCATCCATGTGGTGATACCAACCTTTCCGGAGGGTGCAGCCGCGCCCGCCAATTCTTCGCCTTATTCTACCATATCCGGGCGGAAAATTCCACCCCTATTTGCAAAAGACAGGGATTATTTTTCCGCCAGCAGCAACGGCACCAGACGCTTGCGAGACAAATGCGTCCCTTCCGGCGGGATGTACAGTCCGCCATCGGCGGTTTGTACGGCCGTATCGTTTGCTGCCGTCCGCAACACCTCCAGCGCCCGTGCGTATTCCGCCGGTTCGGCCGAGAGGTAATAGATTTCTTCCCGCAGGCCATCCCGCGCATACCGCGCCACCTTGGCCACGCACAGCGTAAACCCGCGCCGCCGCCGGTCCGTTTCCAGCAGCGCCTGCAATGCAGCGACATCCAGCGGCGCTTCCGCCCGCATTTTGAGTATTGCAAAGCCCAATCCCGCAAAAGAGCGATAATCCCGCTCGAACAGTGTTTCCAGATCCGTTTCCGCTAACAGCTGATCCCGCAGTGCGGCGAACAGCGCCGACGGGTCCTCCCCGGTCAATGGGATCAGCCACCCGGCGGCGGCCGCATCCTCTGCACGGGTCTTGGCCGGCACCAAACCTTCCGTATCCGCCAGTATCGCGCCCAGCAGCCACCGAGCCACCGTCGCATCCGGCACCAGTCCCGCCCGCTGCCAGCGCAGAGCCACCAGCGAAGTGGCAGCGCCCACGGTGCGCACCTCGCTGTCCACGGGAAGCGCCACACCCGGCAGTCGGGGGTGGTGATCCACCACCGCCACCACCCGAGGGGTCAAAGCGCCCTCCTCCTGATGATCGGTGAGCACAAGACACACGGAACCGTCCTCCAGCCGCGCACCGAAAGCATCATCGCCGGACAGAGGCAGCCACCCCCCGGCATCGCCGAACAACCATTGCACCTCCCGGGGCAATCGGTCGCCCTGCACCAGCGGGGCGACGCCCGTCTCTCCCGTCCAGGTGCGGCGTACCGCCTCCGCCAGCGCAGAGACCACCGCATCGGTATCCGGGGCGGTATGCCCCATCACAAGGCAGGTGATCCGCTCCGGATGGGCGCGGCACTGTGCCAGCCAGGCACCGATCCCGGCAGCGGTTACGGTCTGTTCCATCCGTCAATCCCCCAGATACAACGTATAGGCGCCGGAGCGCAGCACCGCGGCCAATTCCGTCTCGGTCGTGATGCGTCTCTCTACGGCAATGCCGAATCGGTCGGGGAAGTCGGCCGTATGCGCATCGGAGCCGGCGCAGCAGCGCAGTCCATGCTGCCGGGCGTACAGCTGCGCCCGACGATTCTCCACCTCACCGTTGCAGGCGTTATCGGTCTCCATCCCGTCCAGCAGCTCCACCGGCAGGGTGGCGGCAGGATCGGGGATATAGTCCCGCACCCGAAAAGGATGCGCCTGAAACACCAGCCCGCCGGCCTCCCGCACCAGCCGGGAAATGTCCGCCAGACCCGCGTCCCGCAGCTCCGGATGGGCATACACAAAGGCGGGGGTGATGCCGTACAGCAACACCTCCTTGCCCTGCCCGACGCCTTCTTCCAGTCCGAACAGCACATCCACGCCCAATCGCTCCCCCTCAGCCTTCGCTTCCAGGTACGCTTCCTCATACGGGCGCACAAAATCTGCCCACGGCTGTCGACGGGTGATCCCTGTGTTGCCGTGATAAAAATGATTGGTCAGCACCATACCGGCAAATCCGTCCCGGTGCAGCGCCCGGACGGTATCCGCCGGATCGCCGATGCCGCAGGCGCTACACCCCGCGGTATGCTGGTGCATTTCATAGATAAACATACGCTATTCCTCTCTGCGCAATCAGTCCTCGTCCACCGCTGCCTATTATACGGCGGCCGGAACGGTATGTCAATAAAAAAGGGGATTGACAAGCGCAAAATACAGTGCTAAAGTGCAGTCAGTAGAAATACATGACGCACTGCGATGCCGCATCGAATCGCGCTCTATCGCTCTCTAAGGAGGAGATACACATGATCGTTCGCCCCGGGCGGCCGGAGGATGCCGCCGATCTACTGGAGATCATCAACTATGAGATCACCCATAACACCGCCACTTTCGATCTCCGGGAGAAAACTCCGGAGGAATGGCGGCAATGGATGGCACAGCACGGGCGGGACAACCATCCGCTACTGGTAGCAGAGGAAAACGGACGGGCGGTTGGCTATGCCAGCTTATCCCCCTACCGGGAAAAAGAAGCCTACCGCACCACAGTGGAGCTGTCCGTCTATGTCCACCCGGCGTACCGTCGTCGGGGTATCGCCCGGACGCTGATGGAGGCGATCCTCGCCGCCGCCAGAGAGGACCCCGCCACCAACACGGTGGTGTCGGTCATCACCGGCGAGAACACCGCCAGCGTCCGTTTGCACGAGCAGATGGGATTCCGGTACAGCGGCACCCTTCACGCGGTAGGGCAAAAATTCGGGCGGTGGCTGGACATCGTCAACTATGAATGGAGTGCAAAGTAACCGCCATGCGAGGTCTGGGAACGATCATCAATGCGGCCGCCGTGATCCTCGGCGGGCTGCTGGGCATCGGCTGCAAGCGATTTCTTAGGGAAAGCTGGCAGGAAACCATACTGAAAGCCACCGGCTTTGCCGTCGTGTTTCTGGGGCTGGCGGGGACACTATCCAAAATGCTGGTGCCTGCCGCCGACGGTAAATCCCTCACCACCACCGGTACCATCCCGGTGGTGGTCTCTCTGGCCGGCGGCGCCCTCATCGGAGAGCTGCTGGGCATCGACAGCTGGTTTGAGCGTCTGGGCGACTGGCTGCGCCGCAAAACCGGTAGCGACGGAGACAGCCGGTTCACCACCGGGTTTTTGTCCGCGTCTCTGACCGTCAGCATCGGCGCCATGGGGATCTTGGGCTCCATTCAGGACGGAGTATCCGGCGACCACTCCATCCTGATCGCCAAGGCGGTCATTGACCTGATCGTAGTGCTGATTATGGCTGCCTCGCTGGGAAAAGGCTGCATCTTCGCTTTCATCCCGCTGGCGCTACTCCAGGGCAGCATGACTCTGTTGGCGGCGTTGCTGTCCGGCATCGTCACCGCCCCGGTGCTGGACGCTCTATCCATGGTTGGAAATATTCTCATCTTCTGTGTCGGCATCAATCTGGTCCGACCCCGCACCATTAAGGTGGCCAACCTCTTGCCGGCGCTGCCCATTGCAGTATTGTGCTCCCTGATTTTCTGAATCGACCGACTGCGTAAGCGACGCCGATACTCCCGGACTGTCAAAGCCGTCGGGGGAACGCAAAAAAACGCGTTTCATCCATACATTGAAAGAAACCACACCGGACTACCGATGTGGTTTCTTCTTTAGTTCTGGCGGCGCACAATGCGGTATTCATCCCGCACCCGGTAGTAGGGGCACCGGGTCTGACGGGACAGCAGAAACTGCTCCAACTCATCCATGTCCATATCCACGACACAGACCTGATCCTCACATTCCTCGTCATAGTCGTAGTTTTCACAATCCTCACAAATATAGCCCATACCGCTCACCTCGTGGGTATTGTATCACACTTTTCCGAACGTTGCAAGATTTTCACAGCCCCCGCCCCCGATTTTCCACCCGATAGCGGCTGTTGAGCAGGCTCCAGTTTTGCGGGAACGGACGATCGAGATTCCAATAGCCGATGCCCCGGAAACCGTACTCCGCCACCAGATCCAGCTTGGCGGCAATGCTGCGGGCATCCTCGAACCACACCTCATGGGCGATTCCCTCCGCCGTATACACAAGAAACGGCGCCTGCGCAACCGCATCATATTGTATATCCGCCCCATGGATCAGCGCCAGCTCCACCGCCTCCGGATTGGACAGACTGCGCGCCCGGGTGACCCCCGGAGTGAAGGGCAGCGGCCAGTCATAGCCATAGGTGGGCACGCCCATAAAGATCTTTTCCCGTGGAATGACGGAGACGGCGTAATCCAGCACCCGCCGCACCGACGGGATCGGGGCCACCGCCATCGGCGGCCCATAGGTATAGCCCCATTCGTAGGTCATCAGCAGCACCCCGTCCGCCGCTGCGCCCAGAGCGGCATAATCATGCCCCTCATACAGCGTCCCCGGCTGATCCGCCCGTACCTTAGGCGCCAGCGCCACCACCACCTCATAGCCCAAAGGCGCCAGCTGCTGCCGCAGAGCAGTGATAAACTCCGCATACAGTGCCGCGCCCGCGGCGCCGATGAATTCAAAATCCACATCCAGACCCTGGTAATTCTTTTCTTCCATCGTGCGCAAAATATTGGCGGTCAATGTTGCTTGCGCCTGCGGATCCTGCAGCAGCGCCAGTCCTAATTCGCTGCTGAAATTCCCCTGATCCGTCAGGGTGGATAGATGCATCCACGGCGTCACCCCGTACCGCAGCGCCCGCACGATCATCCCCTCATCCCGGGGCGGGATCAGCTCACCCGTCCGGGTAAACCCGTAGGTGAACGGCGTGAAATACGTCAAATACGGCAAAGTCTCATTTAATAGTGTTCCGGCGATAAACGGGTATGCATACGCATTCACATCCAGAGGGCGGGACGGCTCCTCCCGGTAGCGGATCACCAGCGTGCGGTTCACCTCCACCTGCGGATCGCCCCCCAAGCCGGGATTGTTGCGGTACAGCTGCACCACCGAGGTGGAAAACGCCCGAGCCACAGAATAGAGCGTATCCCCCGGCCGGATGGTATACAGCACCTCCGGGGTCAGCGCCACCAGAGCCTGCCCCACCGCCAGCGGGGTATTCACCGTGATGCCGTTCAGCTCCGCCAGCAGATCCTCCGGCACGTTCAACCGGGCCGCCACGGAACCAACCGTATCCCCGGGACGGACAGTTTCGATCATAGACACCCCTCCCGTTCATACCTATGCATTGGCAGCCGCTGTTATTCAGCGGGCACCTCAGGCAAAGCGATTAGGGCACAGCGGGATTTCGGCTAAACAGCGCTCTCATCGGCTTCGTTGCCCTCCGCGCAGCATATCTGACGGGCACCCCACCGCTAAACGGCGCTGTTTGCCCAAAATCTCCGATCGGATACAAGAGGATTTTTTCGGATAGTCAGTTGAAGCGCGTGATAAGGCAAACAAAACGTGGAATACCCCCCGTTTCAGAAACCGTTGTACCCCGATCGCGTTGCCTGCACTCTCATTACGTTGGTTGACAGAAAATGGAAAGTTTTGCTTGCGCTTTTCCGGTCAATCATGGTATACTGTTCTACGGAGAATACCACGCACGCAATCAAACACAGACGTTAAGGAGGAAAACACATGAAAAACCACCGCACGGCATCCCTATTTCGCCGCATCGGCTGCCTTCTGCTGACGCTCTGCATCGGGCTGATGCTCCTGTCCACCGCCGCTCTGGCCGAGGAAACCGAGCCGGATCTCGGCTTCATCAGCATCGGCGGACAAGTGGTCCGGTATCCTCTCAACGAAACGTCCTATTGGCATTATAACGAGGAAACCGGCGTCACCGTTTCTTCAACCGAGGAAAACGCCAATATCACCCTGATCCCCCTCGATCTGGAGGACGCTCCCGAAACCGACAAACCTGCCGTCCAGTCGGACGAGGAGGTGCCGCCCGAGGAACTCGATTCTACGCTGCTGATCGTACAGCTGGATCATGTCCACATCACCACAAAGCATCAGCCGGAGGGCACAGATTGGCCGGATATCGCGCTATACTATCCCGGAGATCATCTGGCGGTACAGGCTCTGGGCGAATGCAGCCTGACCGGTTTCAGCTACGGCATCTATACCGAAGGTTTTCTCACGCTGAACGGTCTGGACAGTGAATCCGCTCTGACCGTGACCGCCAAATCGGAGGCCAGCGCTCTGTCGCTGCCGACCGACGCGGGCGGGGACGGTGACGGCTATGAAATGTATGAAAAGCCCATGGCCATCTCTTCCGTTCTGACCACCTTGGTCTATAACGAGGACGCCTCGGATTTCATTCTGACGGTGCGCAGCGATACCCACACGCTGGTCAGCAGCGAACCGTTGCTGTTGGGTGCGCGAGTGGAGCTGTATACCAGCGACGGCTTTGACGGCGAAAACCCCACCCGGCACACGATGAATGACGACGGGGAATTCGATGTCGAGGATATTAACGTCTATCCCTACGCCCAGTATCGAGTGGGCACGGATGTGTATGCTCCCGTACAGGTGACCGGCGCCACCCTGCAATTCCAGCCGGGCGACAAGCCCGTCTTTACCGGCAAAGTCGTGCCGGAGGACGCGGACAAATACACCATTGAGGAAGAATGGGCGCTTCTGAATGAGAACGGTGAAGCTGTCCGCTGGTGCTCGTCGGATGCAGAGCAAAACCCGGCGGAGGAACAGTTGCTGACCGTCTTTGAGGCGGGCAAGACCT
Source organism: Ruminococcaceae bacterium UBA5905 (assembly GCA_002431285.1). Taxonomy (GTDB): domain Bacteria; phylum Bacillota; class Clostridia; order Oscillospirales; family Acutalibacteraceae; genus UBA5905. Next base: position 27,194 of record DJEF01000060.1, read on the forward strand.
ACCACTATTCGGTATATGCCTACACCAAGGAACCTTTCACCGTGTTTGCCGCGGATGCCAAGCTGGTGCTGAATGGGGAGACCATCACGGTGCCTGCGATGGAGTCGCCGGACAGCACCTTTACAGCACAATATGTGAAGGAAATGACCCCCAAAGCACCCACGGTCACCCCTCCCGTCACACCAGAGCCGTCCCCCGACGTAAAGACCGGTGAGGCCGCGCCGTATTCGCTGTGGATCGCGCTGCTGTTCGTCAGCGGCGGCATTGTAGCCACGGTCGGTATTACCCGCCGCAAGCGGGCGTAACAAACCCCGCATATAAAAATTTGCCCCCGGTTCTCATCCGTGGACTATACCCCGAAAAACGGA
>DJEF01000054.1:0-1542 GCA_002431285.1 Ruminococcaceae bacterium UBA5905
TATGAAAACGAACCCGTCTGGCAAATTTGCGGCGATCTGTGGGACGAAACAGAGCGCTGAAAAGCCCGGTAGAAATAGAAGGGAAGAACCGGGCGATGTCCGCCGCCGGCACGGAAGTTGAAATAGCACGATAAAAGGTTGAAAAACGTCAAGGAGTGAAGGAAAATGGCTGCCACAAGTGATACGGAGTACCCTTGCCAAAAACAGAAAGGTATCTCTGTTGGGTACGGGTGGAAGAATCTGGAAAAAAAGATGCGTCTAGCGAAAAGCCCGATTATATCGGGCTTTTTTGCTACTCAAACGGCGATTTTTCTCTGCACCAAAACGTAGATACCAAAACACCGTTTTCCCTTTGTGGATAGACTCGAACGACCGTAAAACCGAATATCCGATACACGGGCAGATAGAAATCAAAACTCTATCTGCCTTTTTATTATCTCAAAAGGGAATGATTTACTATGCTACAAACGTAAACACATCTCCGATAAATTTGACGGATAAGCGCAGAAACGGTGCATATGCGCTGTATCTCTGCTTATCGAAGACGGAGACAGCGCCGTACGGATGGAAACGGTTTACGGTTGTGTAGAGGAGGAGCTCCCGATGATAAGAGCTCGAAGTCTCTCTCTTCCGGCTTGCTTTCCGAATTTGTGGACGCCGACTTGTGCTTTTATGCTTTCTTCGGGGCGGACCTGTTCAGCGATCAAGCGTCCGCGGTCTGCCGGGGGCGGGCGGCTGCCGCGAGAGAACCGTGGGGGGAGGAACAGAAGCCGTGCGTGCAAACTGCACCATGTGTAGGGCAACTCCGGACGGTAGCGCCGACTCGTCTCCGCCACGGCTGGGAAAAGCTGGAAAATAGCACTTGTGAACGGATTTGCCTTATGATCCGGGGAAAAAGTGTAGAATAAGTGATAGAGTCGGCGACGGCTTTTTTCGGAGTTGACAACTGGCAGTTGCGAATATAGTATGCTGTGTTTTCTTGCGGATGCGGATGGGGTGGATTATAATGGGGACAACAAAACGTCAAAGGAGAACTACTATGTCGCTGGAAAATGTATTATATAAGCTGCGGATGACCCGCAATATGTCGCAGGAGCAATTTGCCGAGCTGCTGGGCATTTCCAGACAATCGGTACAAAAATGGGAGAGCGGTGCCTCGGTCCCCAAGCTGGATATGCTGGTCCGCATCGGCAAGCACTTCGGCGTCTCTCTGGATACGCTGATTCTGGACAGCAACGGCCGATTCATCGAGGAAATGAACACAAATCGTCAGCTCCGTCCGAACTATGAGAAAATGCACAAATGGGAGATCTATTGCGCCGATCTGCTGACCGAGTATGAGCAGTCCACCGACGAGGGACTGGATCTGCGTATCTATGAGGGCGTTTTTCAGGCGGTGGCCATGCTCCCCACAAATGAGATCAAAAAACGGCTGGGGGACATCCTGTTCGAGGCGGTCATCAATGCAAAAACCGTAGAGAACTATCCCTACAACGAGCCGTCCGACCTGGAGGAGATACGCAACTGTCGCGTGGCCGCACT
>DJEF01000054.1:1583-25733 GCA_002431285.1 Ruminococcaceae bacterium UBA5905
CCGCCGATCCCTGCGCCGGATAAGGGCTGTCTGGAGCGTAAGATTCTCGGCGCATGGACGGGGCGTATCTGCGGTTGCCTTTTTGGCAAAACCATCGAGGGCATCAAAAGCGACGAGTTGATCCCTTTCCTGAAGGAAACGGGGAATTATCCGTTGCATCGGTATATTCTGCAAGCGGATATCACCGAGGAAATCCTCAATAAGTACAAATACCGGTTCGCGGGACGGTGCTATGCGGATGCCGTGGACGGATTTCCGGCGGATGACGACATCAATTATACCGTGCTGGCGCAGCAGATCGTCGAGCGGTACGGCAGGGGATTCACCTCCTGCGACGTGTCCAGAGAATGGCTGGATCTGCAAAGCAAGAATGTGTGCTGCACGGCGGAGCGGGTCGCGTACCGGAATTTCATCAACGGTTATGAACCGCCCGAAACGGCGGTGTATAAAAATCCGTACCGGGAATGGATCGGCGCGCAGATCCGAGGCGACTATTTCGGCTATATCAATCCGGGAGACCCGGAGCTTGCCGCCGAGATGGCGCACCGGGATGCCTGCATCTCCCATGTGAAAAACGGCATCTACGGAGAAATGTTCGTGGCGGCCATGTTGGCGGTCGCAGCGTGTACCAACGATATCCCGACGATTCTGCGGGGCGGTCTTGCTCAGATCCCCCATACCTCCCGCCTGTATGAGGCCATCAGCGATGTGCTGACCGGGTACGAAAAGGGTGTATCCAAAGAGGAGTGCTTTGCGGATATTCACGCCCGCTATAATGAATATACAAAGCATGGCTGGTGCCACACCATCTCGAACGCTATGATCGTAGCCGCCGGTTTGCTATATGGCAACGGGGATTATTCCAAATCCCTATGCATGACGGTGGAAACCGGCTTCGACACCGATTGCAATGCTGCCACCGTCGGCTCCATCCTGGGAATGGCCAACGGTATCGAGGGGATTGATCCCTACTGGACAAAGCCGCTGAACGGCAAGCTGCACACTTCCATCTTCGGCATGGAGACCACAACGATCGCCGAGCGGGTGGCCCAGACGCTCAAACACATTCATTGATCCTTGCGCAGCGACTGTGTATACTCAGAGGGGGTCTGACCGGTCTGCTTTTTGAAGGCGCGGCTGAATGCATAGATGGAGGAAAAGGACAGCTCTGCCGTTACGGCTGAAACGGACATTTCTCCCAGCAATTTGCAGGCCAGCTGGATTTTCTTCTGATTACGGTAGCGGATGAGACTGATGCCGTATTTTTCCCGGAATCGCTTTTCCAGATAATAGCGGCTGTATGCGAATTGCTTTTCAAAATCCTCCAGATTCATGTTGATTCCCTGTCCGAAATCAATCAGATCTTTGATCTGACAGGCGACGCTGTATTCCTTTCCCTGAGTAAAGCAGCTGGGGAAATTGTCGGTGATCAGGTGGTCCAGTAGCTCGAAGAAGGCGCTTTTGGCGAGGATGGATCGCTTCTTCTGGTAGCATTCGATGGTGCGGAAGAAGGCGTCGGTAGCGGCCGCCGGATCGGAAAAGGCGACGAAGGGCGACGGGGAGGAGTTGGTGAGCAGATCGTCCTGAATGATCCGCAGTTCCTCATCAGAAAACTGGTCGAGATCCTTGAAAGAGATGGGGGTCACGGTGCTGTTCGCATTGTACAGCAGATCAAAGTGAATGTGCGGCTGGGAAAGGTCCTGTGCGATGGGCGGAATATAGTGGGAAATGCCTGGGTGCAGCAGGATGAACTGTCCGGCATCGCAGTGATAGTCCTGCCCGTTATAGTTGAGCACCATGCTCCCGCTCTCAATGAAGATCAGCTCATAGTCGAATATGGCACGTCGGCATACCCGGTGACCCTGGGGGATGATGCTGTGCTGGGCGACGCGTATATACGGATTCAGGGTGTTTGTGTCGATATAATACATGGGTGTCCTCCTGTGTTGCATCCGTGAAATGGGATGCGCAGCAAGAAATGTTAAATGCTACGCCAACAAATGCTATTGTCATTATACCGTGCGCTTGGTAAAATTACAATATAAATTCTGAAGGAGGACGTAGAAAATGCTGCATAATTTAACAATCAAGAAGGATGTACGATCGTTTTCAATTTCCAGTGAAAACCTGACCGGCAAGAAAGGTGCAGGCGGAATGGCCACACAGGGCAGCGGCTCCTGGGCGGCTCGCGAGCTGGGTCAGGGCTGGAAAATGAACCCGTACACGGTCGTGGCGGCGGGCACGACCGCCGTGCTGGCGGATGTGAAGGGACAGGGTGCCATTCGGCATTTCTGGATTGTGGACAGCGCCCGGCGCGGCCGTCAGGTGATCCTGCGCATCTATTTCGACGGGCAGAAAACACCGGCGGTGGAGGTGCCTCTGACGGATTTCTTTTGCAATGCGGATTATACGGAATACCGTCAGCTGAGCAGTCTCGCCGTATGTGTCAATCCCCGGCGCGGATTTAACTGCTATTTCGAGATGCCGTATTTTCGCTCTTTCCGGTTCGAGGTGGAGAATCAGGGGCCGGATTCGGTCGAGGTCTTCTATCAGATCGACTGCGAGGAGAAGGAGATCAGCGCCGACAGTTTGTATTTTCACGCCCAGTTTCGCCGGGTGAACCCGCTGCCGTATAAGGAGCCGTATGTCATTCTGGACGGCATCCGGGGCAACGGGGTGTATGTGGGCACATATCTGCACTGGGGCGTGAAGTCCAATGGCTGGTGGGGAGAAGGAGAGGTTAAGTTCTATATCGACGGAGACCGGGAATTCCCCACCATCTGCGGCACCGGAACCGAGGATTATTTCGGTGGCGCGTATAATTTCGACGTGGACGGGGAATACCGGGAGTTTTACACTCCCTATTCCGGAATGTACAAAATGGGGCATACCGATCAGCTGTATGCATCTCAGCGGTATTTTGATATGTATCGCTGGCATATAAACGACCCGGTGTATTTTCAGGAGGATATCAAGGTGACGGTGCAGGCGCTGGGCTGGCGCAGTCAGGGGCGGTATCTGCCGTTGCAGGACGATATATCCTCCGTGGCGTATTGGTATTCGGACAATCTGGAGGATGTGTATCCGGCCTTTCCCGATGCCAATGAATTGGAGATCATCGTATCCACCGTCTGAGCAGCAGGATGGACGGCGGTGAAAACAGAGAGGGAGTTACCTATGAATGACAATAGACCGATCAGCAAGGATGCGGACCTTTCCGGACGGACGCTGTTTTATGTGGATGCGTTCGGCGCGGTAGGAGACGGGGTGCACGACGATGCAGTGGCCATCCGGAACTGCTGCGAGGCGGCGGCCGGACTGCAAAAGCCTTCGGCGGTGGTATTCACCGCCGGAAAGGTGTACTACGCCGATTCTCTCGGGGAACATTTCCCCTGGACCTCGCCCTGGTCGCAGACGACGGTCATCTACTTTGAGCACGCCCGGGATATTGTGGTGGAGGGCAACGGGTGCCGTTTGGAACTGGGTCCCTCCACAGGGTGCTTTTTCAACCTCCATTCCGAAAAGCTGGTGTATCACAATATCATCGTGGATCATCGCATACCGACCTTTATATCCGGCACCGTGGAGGAGACGGACGAGGAGGGACGGTTCCTGCGGGTGCAGATAGCCTCTCCCATGGATGAGAATCTGACGGACGGGGAATATGTGTATTCCCCATTGATCAGGATCTGTACTATGCCTCCCCCAACTACCGCAGTCCGCTTCGGCGGCGGTTTCTGCCCATTCAGCGTATCGTGTCCGAGGGAGACTGCCGGTATCGCGTATATCCCCGCCATTATGAGCAGGCGGTGGATTCCGTGCGGGAATTGGGGCTCAATACGCCGTGGATGTGGCCCAGCGGCTCGGCGGGCCATGGCAGGGGACTGATCTGCGGCATGAAATTCTGCGGTGATGTGGCCTTCCGGAATGTGGAGTTTCAGTCTGGCGATTGCTTTATGTTCTATTTTCAGGGAAATGTGGGCGATATCCGGTTCTACGATTCCCATGTGCGGCCGAATGCCCGGTACGGCACCAATTATATGACCACCGGGCGGGATATTTTTCACTGCGTGGATAACCGGGGTGCGTTTATCTGGGAGAATTGCTCCATCTGGTGGGCCGGCGACGACTTTATGAATATCTGCGATACCACTTCCTATGTGGACAGCGTGGACGGCTGCGCCATCAAGCTGCGCTCTATGGAATTCAAGGGGCTGGTCAGTTACCGGTCGGGGGATACGCTGGAGGCCTACGACCGTGTCACCGGCCGGTACTACGGCACGGCCACGGTGGTGAAGGTCGAGGATGAAACCAATTATCTGGATGCGCCTTTCTGCGGGATTGAGGGTAATCCGAATATCCGGGTCAACTGCCCGAATCTTGCGGCGCCCAATTCCCGGATCCATAACTGCTGTATCGCCGGAACCGGCCGATTTAAGGGGAAGATTGAGGTCACAGACACCTATTTCGACGTGCTGGCGCTGTGGCTCATGCAGGAGGGGGACTGCGAAGGTCCCATCCCCAAAGAGGTGGTTTTCCGCAATTGCGTGTTCGATAACGGGGATATTGAGATCGCGGCCTACGACCGTGGGGTTCCCGGCTCCGATTTCACGGAGATCGGGCCGCTGGTGGATGTGACCTTCCATGGCTGTCGCTTCAACGGGATCCACTTCGTAGAGAAGAACCGGGCGGCGGGGAAATACATTGGCTGCGTGTTTGATAACTGCACCCATGGGGATAAGTGCCGGTTTGAGATCGACCCCAGAACGTAATGCGACAGAATCGAATGGATATCGAGACTGCGCCCCGCCGGCCGGTGGCGAATTTCACGGTGTCCAACATTCTGTTTGACGGCTGCACTTTCCAGGATGACCGGATGATCCGGGAGCAGCCGGGTGTGGTGCTGAAAGACCCGAAATACCTGCACATACTGTAAAAGCATCTGACGATCGGCGGCGTTTGTCGTCCATCGGTCGCCCGGGAGGGGTCAGGCAATCTTTGCCTGACCCCTCCGCCCTTTATGAAAAGTCGAAAAACCGCCTTTTTCGACGGAAGGTCTTTACAAATACGGAGTTTTCGTGTACAATAACACTTTAGACATCGGTTTGATTGAGCGAGCCGAAAGGAGTGCCGACGGTACGGGATGGGGATGTTTCCCGCTCTGTATGCCTGCGGCTGCTCCGATGCTTTGTCAGGAGAAAGGAGCTTCACGATGAGCGGAAAGAAACCGGATACCGTTAAACAGACCGGCGGCACGAACGAGCAGCCGGAGATATTTGGCCGCTCCCGTTCCCGTGAGGAAATTCGGGCGGAGATCAAGGCGCAGAAAGCGCAGGAGCGCCTGGAATTGAAACAGCAGCTCAAGGCGGAGCGGGAACGTCGCCGCGCCGGCGGGGATTCCGTTCAGGCGCGCCGGGATCGCTGGGTGACGGTGGGCGTGCTGGGGCTGATCCTGGTGGTGTGCGGCGGGCTGCTGGCCTGGCAGATCGGTTCGGATATGAAGGATGAACAGTACGAAAAGAGCGAGACCAACACGGCGGAATTTCTGGATGAGAGCGCCCAGCCGGAATTGTCCGAGGACGGGCTGACCGCCACGGTGAACCGGGTGTATTATACCAAGGGCGGATTTCTGTGCGTGCAGATGACGCTGGGCAACGGATTGGATAAGCCCCAGCATATGTCCTCATTGGAGGTGAAGCTGTCCAATACCGAATCCGGGGCGCAGATCGCCAGCGGCTATACCGCGAAGATCAGCGACAAGTATGTTGTGCCGGAACAGGGATATAATACCTATATCTTTTATATTTCGCCGGAGTATGTATCCATCAAGGATGACCCGCTGGATGGGATCACCTATGAGATCACCTGCAACGGGTATGTGGAGGAGGAAACCTCCGACACTTCCGGAAACTAATCGAACGGGAAAGGAACCTGCATATGCTGGAACTGAAAAATGTCTCCTATACCGTGGAAACGGACGGGAAACCGCGGGAGATACTGAAGCACATCAACCTGTCGGTGGATGAGCGGTTTGTGGCAATCACCGGCCCGAATGGCGGCGGAAAATCCACGCTGGCCAAGATCATCGCCGGTATTTTTGTGCCCACAGAGGGGCAAATTTTCTTGGACGGTGAGGATATCACCGACCGCAGCATCACCGACCGGGCACGGCTGGGCGTCAGCTTTGCATTCCAGCAGCCGGTGCGTTTCAAGGGGCTGACCGTGCGGGACCTGATCACGCTGGCCGCCGGACGCAAGCTGTCCGTGGCGGAGGCGTGCGCCTATCTCTCCGAGGTGGGGCTGTGCGCCCGGGAGTATATCGACCGGGAGGTGAATGCCAGTCTGTCCGGCGGGGAGCTGAAACGGATCGAGATCGCCATGGTCATCGCCCGCGGCACAAAGCTGACCCTGTTTGACGAGCCGGAGGCGGGCATCGACCTGTGGAGTTTTCATAATCTGATTCAGGTGTTTGAGAAGATGCATGAGAAGTTGGGTGGCTCGATCCTCATTATTTCCCATCAGGAGCGCATTCTCAAGATCGCCGACCGGGTGATCGTGATCGCCGACGGCGAGATTCGGGCGGACGGCAGCCGGGAGGAGATTCTGCCGGGACTGCTGGCGGACGAGAATTCCGGCGGCACCTGTTCGGTGTTGCAGCAGAAGCTCTGACGGCGGAAAGGACGAGGACTATGGATACGATTGAACGGAATTTGCTGGAGCAGGTGGCCGGGCTGCACGATGTGCCCCAGGGCGCGTATAATATCCGCGCCAACGGACAGCTGGCCGGACGGAATACCACGGAGCATATTGATATTGTCACCAAGACCGATCATCCGGGTATTGACATCATTATAAAGCCCGGCACCCGGCACGAGAGCGTGCACATTCCGGTGCTGATCAGCCAGACCGGTCTGACCGATCTGGTGTATAACGATTTCTATGTGGGCGAGGACGCCGATGTGACCATCGTCGCCGGTTGCGGGATACACAACGGCGGCGCTGAGGAATCCCGCCACGACGGTATCCACACCTTCCATCTGGCGCCGGGCGCTCATGTGAAGTATATTGAGAACCACTACGGGGAGGGCGACGGCAACGGCCAGAATGTGATGAACCCCACCACCATTGTGGAACTGGGCGAGGGTGCGCACATGGAGATGGAAACGGCCCAGATTAAGGGCATCAGCTCCACCCTGCGGGTGACAAAGGGCAAGCTGGGCGACGGCGCCAGTCTGGTGATCCGGGAGAAGATCATGACCCACGGGCATCAGGTGGCCGAAACGGATTTCACGGTGGATCTGGACGGTGTGGACAGCAAGGCGGATGTGGTATCCCGCTCGGTGGCCAGAGACGATTCCCGTCAGGTGTTTCGTTCCCGCATCAACGGCAATAACCGCTGCAACGGCCATACGGAATGCGACGCCATCATCATGGACCACGGACACGTCAGCGCGATCCCGGAGCTGACCGCCAACCATCTGGATGCGGCGCTGATCCACGAGGCGGCCATCGGCAAGATCGCCGGTGAACAGATCGTAAAGCTTATGACCCTGGGCTTGACCGAGCAGGAGGCCGAGGCGCAGATTATCAGCGGCTTCCTGAAATGATCGGCGGATATGGACAACATGGCAGACCCGGCACAAACCGAAAGGCTTGTGCCGGGTCTGTCTGCATATGCGGCGCGCCGTTCCTGTGTGGGGTATCGCAGGCGGAACAGAGCGCCTTTTTCCGGTGAGCGGTATAATACCCGTCCCGCCTGCATACAGATGTACAAACGATACAGGAGCGGAGGATGCGGAGATGGAAGCAACGAGCAATGTTTATCGGGATATGGCGGCCCGCACCGGCGGGGATGTATATTTGGGCGTCGTGGGGCCGGTGCGCACCGGCAAGTCCACATTCATCAAGCGGTTCATGGATACGCTGGTGATCCCCCATATGGAGGATGGCTACCGCCGGGAGCGGGCGACGGATGAGCTGCCCCAGTCGGCGGCCGGGCGCACCATTATGACAACGGAGCCGAAATTCATACCGGAGCAGGCTGCAAAGGTCACGCTGGATGGCGTAACAGATATGCGGGTGCGTCTGATCGACTGTGTGGGGTATATTGTGCCGTCGGCGCTGGGGTATATTGAGGATGAACAGCCCCGGATGGTCAAAACGCCCTGGTATGAGGAGGAAATCCCTTTCAATATGGCGGCTGAAGAGGGGACGCGCCGGGTGATTACCGATCATTCGTCGGTGGGTCTGGTGGTGACGACCGACGGCAGTTTCACCGATATTCCGCGGGAGGAATATCGCCAGGCGGAGGAACGGGTCATCCGGGAACTGCAGGAGATCCATAAGCCTTTTGCGGTGCTGCTGAATACGGCGGCTCCGGAGTCGGCGCAGGCGGAAAAGCTGGCGGCGGATATGAGCGAGCAATACGGGGTCCCCGTGGTGCCGGTGAATTGCCAGACCATGACGGAGGATGAAATTCGGGAAACACTGGAGGCGCTGCTGTCCCAATTCCCGGTGCGGGAGGTGGGCATTCGGCTGCCGCGGTGGCTCATGCAGCTGGAGGCGCAGCATCCGGTACGGGCGGGCGTTATGGAATCGGTGCGGCGTGCGGCCGCCGATGTGGAACGGGTCAGCGAGATTCGCCGTATCGCCGACGAGCTGGGCGCCTGCCCCTATGTGGACTCGGCGGCGCTGGAACGGGTAGATCTGGGAAAGGGCTGCGCTGTGGTGGGTGCGGCGGTGAAACCGGAGCTGTTCTATCAGATTCTGGGCGAGGCCACCGGACTGGACATTCCCGATGAGGGGGCGCTCATGAGCTGTATGCTGGAGCTGGCGCAGACCAGCCGCAAGTATAAGAAGATCCAGGGCGCCATGGAGCAGGTGGAGGCAACCGGCTATGGCATCGTCATGCCGGATATGGAGGAAATGCACCTGGAGGAACCGGAGATCATCCGACAGAGCGGTCGGTACGGGGTGCGGCTGCGCGCCGATGCTCCGTCCATCCATATGATGAAAGCGCAGATCACCACGGAGGTTTGCCCGATCGTGGGCAGCGAACGGCAGAGCGAGGATCTGGTCAATTATCTGCTGGGTCAGTTCTCCGAGGAGCCGTCGAAAATATGGGAGTCCAACATTTTTGGCACGTCGCTGTATGGGCTGGTCAACGAGGGCCTGCACAACAAGCTGGTACATATGCCGGAGGATGCGCGGCTCAAGCTGAAGGAGACGGTGGAACGGATCATCAATGAGGGCTGCAACGGGCTGATCTGCATTATTGTGTAGGAGACACCTGCCTTTCGGGCGAATAGAGCCGGTAGACAATGCGCACAGGGTACCATGGCTTTTTCGGCTAAACGGCGTTCTCGCCGGTTTTGTTGTCCTCCGCCAGCATACGTCAGCATTCTTCGGATGGGCAACCCGCCGCCGAAAAACGCTGCTCGCAGAAGATTTTCAATCGCATACGAGATGTTTTTTCGTACGGGCGGTCGAAGAACGCAGCAAGATTGCCGTATTGTGAGTGATCAGACAAACAAAACGGGAAAATAGTCCGTTTCAGAAGCCATTGTATCCGAATCGTTTGGTCTATGTGCGTTGACAGTCCGGCGAGTGGGACGGACAGTCGGCGGTGTGAAAAACAAAAAAACGGAGCCGTGGGTTTTGAAGAGTATCCTGGTGCATGGCTCTGTCTGAACAAACGGGAGGAATGCAATGATGATTCAGCAACCGTGGGGTGGGGATTTGCCGCCGGTTTCGACCGGCCGAATGCGGCCGCCGGCCACCGGCACCGCTCAGTGGACCGCGCCTGCGCCGTCGCAGACCGATGCACCGGAGCCGATCCGGGAAAAGAAGCCGGCCGGAACCGGACGGGTGGTGGCGGTGCAGAGCATTGCCTGTGCGGTGGTGCTGTTGCTGCTGCTGTTGCTGCGCACCGCCGGAGGGGGCGCTTACACCCAGCTGCAAAACAGCTTCCGGGACAGTCTCATGCGCAATGATCTGCTGGCGACGCTGGCACGGTTATGGGACGGGGATCCCGCCGAGGCGGTGTCCGGCTCTTTGGAGAGTCGCAATGATCAGGCGTCCGCTGCCGAGGGGAACGAAAGCTCCGGAAATGAGAGCCAAATAGAAGAAAACAGGAACCAAAGTTCCGAAAATACGCAGAATGCTTCTGGTGATGATAAAAGCGAAACGTCGACTGATGATGGGAAGAATTCTTCCGATGACAGGCAGAATCGTTCCTCTGCCGAGAGCGGTGAAACGCCGGCTGCTTCCGGGACGGGTGGCGGGCGGCTGCCGCCGGAGGGGACGCTGGCAGTGCCGCTGCTGGTGAATCGCTGCGCTGTGCTGCCTTTACGCAGCGGCACACTGACCTCCGGCTACGGCTATCGGGACAGTCCCACCGGCGGAGATGAGCAGTTCCACCGCGGCGTGGATATCGCCGCGCCGGAGGGAACGCCGATCGCGGCGATGTTTTATGGCACGGTGGTTGCCGCAGAGGAAAACGCCAGCTTCGGCCGGTATGTGCGCTTGTCCCACGGGGATGGGGTGGAGGTGCTGTATGCCCATTGTTCCCGTCTGCTGGTTTCATCGGGGACGGTGGTGCGCCCCGGAGAGACGATCGCGCTGGTAGGAGCGACCGGTGCGGCTACCGGAAACCATCTGCATATCCAGGTCAGCTGCGATGGCACCGTGTATCACCCCGGCGGTATGGTGCCGCTGGATCGGTATGTCCGGCAGGCTTGAGGGACGGCTGGGTCCCGTCCGGTGGCGGCTGAGTCTGCTGTTTCCGGCGCTGGTGACGGTGCTGCTCCTGTGCCAGCCGGAGGGTCTGGCGTTGCCGTGCCTGTTGGCGTCGCTGATCCATGAGGGCGGGCATCTGCTGGCGATGCTGGCGGCGGGCTGTCCGCCGGAAAGCTGCACGGTGGGGGCTTTCGGCGCCCGCATCGTCACCGACGGCCAGCATATGCCCGGCTATGGGCGACAGATATTCATTTCTCTGGCCGGACCGGGGATCAACCTTGTTGCAGCCGCGGTGCTGTGGGCGGTTCGATGCCCCCGGGCGGCGATGGTGCACGGAGTGCTGGGCGTCTTCAATCTGCTGCCGGCTGCAGCGCTGGATGGGGGACAGGTGCTGCGCAGTCTGCTGTGCTTGCGGGGCACGCCGGAGCGGGCGGAGCGGGTGCTGCGTGTGGCGTCGGCGGTGGTGCTGCTGCCTTTGGCGGCGGGCGCATTGTATTTGGCGCTGTCCGGCCGGGGAAATGGGTCGCTGCTTATTGTGAGCCTGTATCTGACCGGACTGGTATTTTGGGATGTGCGCTGAGCAGCCCGGAGCGATTTTCGCTCCGGGCTGTCTCGGTTTGGCACGGCCTCAATGCCGCACACAGATTGCCAAAAGTGCAGAAAACGAAAACGACCATCCTGTGTCTGTCACCAAGGAACAGACCGCAGAATGGCCGGGAATGGGAACGGTTTATGTGCGGTGGATGTGCCGCTTGATGGCATCAAAGGTGGTATCGCTGATCACGTGCTCAATCTTGCAGGCGTCGGCATCGGCGGTCTCTTTATCCACCCCCAGCTGCACCAGACAGGCGGACAGCACCGTGTGACGCTCGTACACCTTTTTGGCCACCGCCGCACCGTCCTCGGTGAGTGTGATGTACCCGTCCGCATCCACCTGAATGAGACCGCCGGATTTAAGCAGACCGACCGCGCGGCTGACGCTGGGCTTGGAATAACCCATATACTCGCCCACGTCAATGGCGCGCACATGGGGCTGTTGGCGGGTGAGTATCCAGATGGTCTCCAGGTACATCTCGCCGGATTCCTGCAAATGCATAGTATGTATCTCTCCTTACTGTCGGGCAGACTCATTCCCCGACGGGCACTTTTATGACTACCTTGCGCACCGGGCGCGGCGCACCGCTGACGCAACCGGGACAGTGGGCGTCCTGGGGCATGAATATGGCAAAGTAGCCCGGTTTTAAGATGATCGGGATGGCGTCCCGGTCCAGATCGGCCAGCAGAACGTCCCGGTCGGCGTCGTATTCCTCGGTGATGCGGCGCAGAGCGGCCGTAGGTTTATAATAGATGGTTTCTTCCCCTTCCAGCAGAAACACCAGATCGGCATACAGCCGATGGGCTTCCAAAGAGCACCCGGCAGGATAGTGCGTCTCATAGGCAGAGGGCAGGAACCGGATTCCCCGGTCGTCTACACGGCTGCCGTCGGCAAAGTCGGCTTCCCGGCAGGTCTCCATGGTACGCAGGGCGTGCTGCCAGATGGAATCCAGTCCGTAGTAGCAGGAAGCGTTGGCGATCTGATCCAGAATCATCGAAAAAACCACCTTTCCTATGGAATCTGCTGTTATTATACCCGTTTTTTTCTGCAAAATCAAGGGAAAACAGCCGGATTTTACCAAGAATTGCGCAGGATTTGTTGCTATGGCCTGCAAAATTCTGTCTCCGCCGTCATTGGCCGTGTGATCGGAAACAAATTCCGCAAAACATCCGCATATTTCTGGCCTATCGCAGCATACTACCATCAGCAACGGTTATTGTTCCGTGCGTTTGCCGTAACCGCTGCCGAAAACCGCCCCGATGGAGCATGACGAAGGGTCATCTCACCGGCAGCGGTTTTCTTTTTGCAAGAGCCGGTATTGCCTGTCTGGCAATACCGGCTCTTGTAGAAATTCTGCCTTACAGCAGCGTCATTTGTTCTCCGAAGTCCTCCGCCTGGGGCATCGCGCCCGCCGCCGGCAGCGACCGGGTGCGATAGCGGCTCTCCTTGACGAGAGAGCCTTCCACATAGGGAACGACGCTTTGCAGGGTATGCCGTCCCTTGAGGGTCATCACCTGCACGCCGATGGTGTTGCGGGTGGTCTTGGCGGAGATGGCGCCGGTATGCACCAGCAGCCGCCGTCCGGAGGTGGCGGTCAGCAGGTATTCTCCGTCCTCCGGCACATAAAACATTGCCACCAGCGGCGATTTATCGCTATAAGCGCCCACCAATTTGCGCCGGTTCGTCTTGGTGGCGTAGGCATTCATATCCACCTTTGCCACCTTACCGTTTTCAAAGAAGAAGAGCATATATCCGTTGTAGTCTGCCACCACCGCCATATACAGGGCGTTTTCGCCCTCGTCAAAGCCCAGCTTGGAGGGAATATAGTCCCCCATCACGCTGGCCTTGGTGTCCTTGAAATCCGCCGCCCGGCTCTTATACACATTGCCCTTGTCCGAGAAGAACAGCAGCTCCCGGGTATTGGAGGTCTCGACGGTGTCGATAATTGTATCTCCTTCTTTGAGCTTCTGCTCGCCGCTCATGCGCAGCGACTGAGGAGTGATCTTCTTGAAATAGCCCTCCTTCGTGAAGAACAGGGTGCAGGGATAGTCGGGGATCTCCTCCTCCTCGGCCTGTGCCTCTTCGATGTCGGCGGCGTAGATCAGCTGGGTGCGCCGGGGCTGGCCATATTTCTTCGCCACCGCCTGCAGCTCGTCTATGAGAATCCGGCGAATGCGGTTCTTGGAGGACAGAATATCTTCCAGCTCCGCCACCGTTTTTTCCAGATCCGCCACATCGTCCAACCGTTTCATGATATATTCCCGGTTGAGATGACGCAGCTTGATCTCCGCCACATATTCCGCCTGGATCTGGTCGATGCCGAAACCGATCATCAGGTTTGGCACCACCTCCGCCTCCTCGTCGGTTTCCCGGACGATGCGGATGGCCTTATCAATATCCAGCAGGATTTTTTCCAGTCCTTTCAGCAGGTGGAGCTTTTCCTTCGCCTTTGACAGATCGAAATAGGTGCGCCGCTCCACACAGCTCATGCGGAAAGCGATCCACTCCTCCAGCAGTCCCCGCACGCTCATCACCTGGGGCACGCCGCCGATCAGGACGTTGAAATTGCAGCCGAAGGAGTCCTCCAGCGGCGTTGAGGCAAATAGCTTATTCATCAGCTTGTCCGGATCGGTGCCCCGCTTAAGGTCAATGGTGATTTTCAGGCCGCTCAGATCGGTTTCGTTACGGATGTCGTTGACCTCTTTCAGCTTGCCTGCCTTGGACAACTCTGCCACCTTGGCGATGATCGCCTCGATGGTGGTGGAATAGGGGATCTCCGTAATGTCGATGCAGTTGTGTTCCTTATCGTAGGTATACACCGCCCGCACCCGCACGCTGCCCCGACCGGTATCGTAGATGCGTTGCAACAGCGCCCGGTCATAGATGAGTCGTCCGCCACCGGGGAAATCCGGCGCTTTCAGGGTGGACAGCAGATCGTGCTCCGGGTCCTTGATGAGTGCCACTGTGGTCTCGCAGACCTCCGCTAAATTAAAGGAACAGATATTGCTGGCCATGCCGACGGCGATGCCAAGATTGTTGTTCACTAAAATGGAGGGGAAGGTCACCGGCAGCAGCGTCGGTTCTTTCATTGTAGCATCGTAGTTGTCGGCAAAATCCACCGTGTCTTTGTCGATATCCCGGAACAGCTCGGCGGCGATAGGCGCCAATTTTGCCTCGGTATACCGGGAGGCGGCGCACTCCATATCGGTGGAGTAGGCTTTACCAAAGTTGCCCTTGGATTCCACATAGGGGTGCAGCAGCGCCTCATTGCCCCGGGACAGGCGCACCATCGTATCGTAGATGGCCGCGTCGCCGTGAGGATTGAGTTTCATGGTCTGTCCGGCGATGTTGGCGGATTTCACCAGCCCGCCCTGGAGCAGTCCCATCTTGTACATGGTATAGAGCAGTTTCCGGTGGGAGGGCTTGAAGCCGTCGATCTCGGGAATCGCTCGGGACATGATCACGCTCATGGCGTAGGGCATATAGTTTTCCCGCAGCGTATCGGTGATGATCTGCTGCTCCACCTCGCCCGCTCCGCTGATGTGCGCATTGGAGGGCAATCCCTTTTGGGCGGGCACCGCGTCCTTTTTGCTTTTCTTTGCAGCCATTGTTGTTCCCCTCCCTTACTCCAGATCCAGCATATCCAGATAGTCGGCGCCCCGCTCGGCGATGATGCGCTTGCGGCCGTCCAGATCGTCGCCCAGCAGTACATCGAATACCTGCGCCGTCTCCTCCACATCGGTGGGATTGACTTTCACCAGCCGCCGGGTGGCAGGATTCATGGTGGTCAGCGACATCATATCCGCCTCATTTTCGCCCAGTCCCTTGGAGCGCTGAATGGTGTATTTCTGCCCCTCAATCTGTGCCAGCACTTCGGCTTTTTCCCGGTCGTTATAGGCGAAGTAGGTGTCCGTCTTGGTATTGATCTCATACAGCGGCGTTTCCGCAATATAGACATATCCCTGCTCGATGAGGGTAGGGGTCAGCCGGTACAGCATCGCCAGAATCAGCGTGCGGATCTGAAAGCCGTCCACATCCGCATCGGTGCAGATGATGATTTTGCTGAACCGCAAGGCCGACAGGTCGAAGGTGGCGAGATTTTTATTCGCCTTGGCGCGCACCTCGACGCCGCACCCCATGACCTTCAGCAGATTGACGATGATCTCGCTCTTGAAGATTTTATCGTATTCCGCTTTCAGACAGTTGAGGATTTTACCGCGCACCGGGATGACCGCCTGGAATTCCGAATCCCGCGCCTGCACGCAGGCACCCATAGCGGATTTACCCTCCACGATGAACAGCTCCCGCACCTGCACATCCCGGCTGCGGCAATCCACAAATCCCGGCACCCGGGACGCCAGATCGTTGCTGCTCTGCAAGGTTTTTTTCAGATTAAGGCGAGTGCTTTCCGCCTTTTCCCGGCTGCGTTTGTTGATCAGCACCTGCTCACACAGCTTGTCCGCGTCCATTTTATTCTCGATAAAATAGACCTCCAGATTGTGCCGCAGGAACTCGGTCATGGCTTCCTGGATGAACTTGTTATTGATCGCCTTTTTGGTCTGATTTTCATAGGAGGTCTGGGTGGAGAAAGACGAAGACACCAGCACCAGACAATCCTGAATATCCTGGAAGGTGATCTTGCTCTCGTTCTTCAGATACTTGCCGTTTTTCCGCAGATAGCTGTCCACCTCGGACACAAAAGCGCTGCGCACCGCCTTATCCGGGGAGCCGCCGTGCTCCAGCCAGCTGGAGTTGTGGTAGTATTCCAACAGGTTGACCTTGTTGGAGACGCATAGCGCCACATTGAGCTTGACCTTATACTCCGGCTTGTCCGCCCGGTCCCGGCCGGTACGCTCCGCCGACCAGCTCTGCACCGCCGTCAGACCGTTTTCCCCGACCAACTCCTGCACATAGTCGGCGATGCCGTGCTCGTAGAGATAGTCTTTTTCCTCGTAGCTGCGCCCCTGCTGGGTGCGGAAATGGAACAGCAGCCCGGGGTTGACGGTCGCCTGCCGCCGCAGAACATCGTCAAAATACTCCGTGGGCACGGAAATATCGGTGAACACCTGAATATCCGGCTTAAACCGGATACGGGTACCGGTATCCTTTTTGGTATAAGGCTCTTTTTTCAGTCCGCCCACATTTTCGCCGTGCTCAAAATGAAGGGAATACAGGAAACCGTCCCGCTTGACCTCCACATCCATATATTCGGAGGCGTACTGGGTGGCGCAGGCGCCCAACCCGTTCAGTCCCAGAGTATAATCGTCGGTGTCGTACTTGCCGCCGGCATACAGCTCGCAGAAGATCAGCTCCCAGTTATACCGCTGCTCTTTCTGGTTGAAATCCACCGGCACGCCCCGTCCGAAATCCTGCACCTCAATGGAATCGTCCTCATAATGGGTGATGACGATGCGGGAGCCGTAGCCGGCCCGTGCCTCGTCCACCGAGTTGGAGAGAATTTCAAAGACGGCGTGTTCGCACCCCTCCAAACCGTCGGAGCCGAACATCACGCCGGGACGTTTCCGCACCCGATCGGCACCCTTAAGGGCGGTGATGCTCTCATTATCGTATACGGGCTTTTTTGCAGCCATGAAGACACCTCATCCTTTTTCTTCAGTCTATACAGCTATACTGTATCCTGTGGTCATTCTTATACATTTTACCCACATTTTGTTGCCGTGTCAAGTCCGCAGCGGTAAAGCACCGAAAAATACTTCCCGGATCGGTTGTCGCCGACCATTGACCGCGGTTGACAGATGCCGAAAAATTTTTCTTGCTTTTTCCATCGGCTTGTGGTATTATAGTCGAGTACCTTTTGTAATCATATCTGGAGGTTGAAAGAAATGTCTGTTTTTGAGTATATTATCGGCGGAGTGCTGATCGTTTTCTCGTTGTTGATCATCGCAGTGGTGCTGTTCCAGGAGGGGAGCCAGGCGAATCTGGGCGTCATCTCCGGTGCGGCGGACTCTTTCATGGATAAGGGTCGTGCTAAGACCTGGGACAGCCGTCTGGCCAAGTGGACAAAGGTGATCGCCATTGTGTTTTTCGTATTGGTACTGGGCGGTATGCTCATCACCAAGTTCCTCAACCCCGCGGCGCTGAAAGAGGCGGCCTCTGCCGTCAGCAACGCGGCAGGCTGAGTGCTCATCGGTTAAGTTAAGACAAATAGCCGTCCGGTCGATTCGACCGGACGGCTTTCTTGTTTTGTATTCGGACGATCGGGGCGCGGCGTCCGCAAGGCTCATGGAGAGGGAACCCCGCCGCTGGGGGAGTCTGCGCTTTTACTTAATGGCAGCGCATATGCGCCGCAGGTATGGCCCGTGGTGTACCCGCGGTGTTACAGATCCGGCTGCTCGGTGAGCGCGGCCGCAACACGCGCGGCGTAAAAGTCCTCCTCCGCCGGACAGCCCTCGGCGGGGCGGGTGTGCCGATAATGGGCGAGGTATTCCACATTGCCGTTGGTGCCGTGGATGGGGGAGACGGTCAGCGCCGTCAGATACAGCTCCTGGGCGGCGGCTGCGGCAAAGATGGAGTACAGCAGCGGCGGCAGATCGTCGGCGGGATTCTTCAGAATCCCGTTTTTCCCCAGCTGCCGGGGCAGGGCTTCAAACTGGGGCTTAATGAGGGTGATCAGCTGCCCCTCCGGCTTGAGGATCGTGTGGATGGCAGGGAAGATCTTTGTCAGCGAGATAAAGGAAACATCCACCGTGACCAGATCGCAGGGGGTGTCGTTCAGCTGTGCGGGGGTCAGCCGTCGGGCGTTGGTACGCTCCAGTACCGTCACCCGGGCATCGCTGCGCAGCTTCCAGTCCAGTATGCCGTAGGCCACGTCCACCGAGAATACATGGGCCGCGCCGTTCTGCAGCAGGCAGTCGGTGAAACCGCCGTTGCTGGCGCCGATATCGCAGACAGTGGCACCGGCGGGATCGACAGAGAAGGCGGACAGCGCCTTTTCCAGCTTATAGCCGGAGCGGCTGGCATACTTGCGGGGTTTTTCCCGCAAGGTCAGCACGGTATCGGCGGGGACGGTGGTGCCCGCTTTGTCGGCGGGCACTGCGCCGATCCACACACGCCCCTCCATGATCAGCGCGGCGGCGGTGGACAGATCGGTGTCGAACTGTCGGGCGGCCAATTCATCCAGCCGTATGGTGTTCATATACGTCACTTCCTTTTTGGGGTTGCACAGACGGGATTCCCGCAAACAGCTCCTGCGCCTGTTTCATGGGCAGGTTGCGGATGCGGTGGTATCGGCTGGCTTCGTTATAGGTATATACCAGCACGTCGCAGTTGTGCGCCATGGCCTGAAACGGCGTCTGCGTCAGCGCATAGGCCACCACCTTGTCCTCCGGGATCAGCACCGTGTGGAAGGTGTACCATTTGGAATACTTGAGATTGAAGAACCCGTCCCGACGGGAAATACCGGCGGTGAACCGGTCGATGGTTTTGACCAGCATCTGCCAGGCGCAGGGGATATAGGCCATCGTGGTCAGGTAGTAAATCAGCTCCTGCCACTGGGGGAACCAGCTTTGCAACTGTCGGGACACAGGGTACAGCAGGATCATCGCCCACAGAGGATAGAATACATACCGATAAATGGAGAGAAATGCTGCTTTCAGCGTGACGGGACGGCGGGTAAATTCCGGCAGCAGCCGGCGCACCTCACCCTCCGAGTGCCGAATGTTGGATACCGGCACCAGCACAGACATGGAATTTTTCTCCTTACCGTAGCCGATGCAGTTGATGAACACCATATCCAGATGTAGCAGGCGGCTGACGATGCTCTGCCGGTAGTCTACGAAGTTGATGGACTTCGCGGCGCAGGAATAGTCCCGGCGGGTGAACAGCCCGGTGCGGATAGTGAGGAAACTCTGATAGCGGGACACCCGGAAGGGCAGGTAGCGGAACATATTCCGGATCGCCGACACACCCCAGCCGCCGATGAGCACCAGGGCGATCAGCGCCGCCGTGCGAGGGATCCAGGTCACATATCCGGCCACCGTCTCCAGATCGCCCAGCAGCAGCTGCTGGAATCCCTCGCCCAGCAGCCGTCCTGACTGCTGAAAGGTGGTAGCCAACAGGAAAATGCCGCTGAAAGAATTGGAGATGAGCAGCGACAGCACCACCACATGATACCAGCGGGGGCTGTAAGCGTGAAGGGGCTGCGGTTCATGGCTCTGCCGCTGATCGAGAATTTCTTTAGCGCGCGGTTCCCCTACGGTGAGACTGAAATCCGCCTGTCGGCTGCCGCCGGCGTCGGTGTCGATGGCGATATGCACCGCCCGCAACGGGCGCAGATACAGAGGCCGCTCCACCGACAGAGTGACGATGTTGTGCCGGGGAATATAGGAGGTGCGGTGCAAAAAAACACCCCGCCGGATGGTGAATCCCTCTTCATCCAGCGTATAGGTGTGGAATTGCCAGCCTAAATAGGATAGCAGCAGCAGCAGAAACACCACCAGCAGATCCTGCCAGGCCCCCTTGACCCATGCATATAGGCCCTGCGGGCTGCGGATATACCGCAGGCCGCGCGCCAGCGGGAATAGCAGCAGAAACAGATACCGGTAGATGTATTTGAACATGGCGATGGGATGCTGGTGCCGTTCGGGAATAGCCTGGCGGGGGGCATTCGGCATGGAATCTCTCCTTTCCGGCGGGATTCACCGCCGCATCAGCAGACGGCTCAGCTCATGGGCCTCGGCGGCGGGGATCCCCTCCAGCAGCAGCCATCCGCCGGCGGCGGAGACCCACACGAATGCAAAGCCGAACAGACGCTCCAGCGGCCCGCGGATGACCGTCACGTGGCGCACACTGGATAGGGGCATATGGTGGTGGCTGACCACATAGACGCCGCTGACGACGCACAGATCCGTCGCGTCGATCCCATAGCGGGCGTGCCGGTAGCGTAGTGGAATGTACACCGCCAGCAGAAAGACCAGTGCCAGCAGCCACAGCCCGGTGAAGCCATAGGCCACCCAGCGAGGGATGAAAGGCAGGCGGAACAGCACGACGGACAGGATCACGGGAATCAACGCGACCACCAACGTGTATACTGCCCAGGAGATCCGGACGCGGGGATCGGGTCGTTTCATCTCCATGGGCAGTCACCTCCTTTTTTCGCTATCGTTTACCGATGGCTGTATTCTTCGACGATTGCAGCCATTTCATGCATATGCTCTTCCATCTGCCGTGCCAGCTCGATCTGATTGCGGGTGCGGATGAGATTATGGCTGGGCTTTTTTACTTTGAAATATACGTCGCCATTGAGATAGTCGGTGAGGAACCGGGCGCACAGCTCCAGCGTGAGGATTTGCGCTGCCTGCGGGAACAGGCGGATTTCCTCGTCGGTGAGTCGCTCGCCGGCGGAACGCAGAAATCCGGCGGTGAAGCGCTCAAACAGCTCCAGATCAAAATGCACCAGCGACAAATCTTCTTCATCCTCGCCCGCAGTGTTGGCGCCCGAGCGGATGGCGTCGCCGTAGTCAAACAGCGCCGAGCCGGGCATGACCGTATCCAGGTCGATTACGCAGATGGGGGCATCGGTGTCCGTGTCGAACAGCACATTGTTGATTTTGGTGTCGTTGTGGGTCACACGCAGGGGGATGCGCCCGCTGTTCAGCGCCTCCATGATGACACCGGCTTGCTGCTCCCGGTCGAGAATGAATCGGATCTCCGGCTGGACCTCCGTTGCCCGCCCGGCTCGATCTTCTCGAATGGCCTCATGCAGCTGGCGCATCCGGTCGGGCGTGTCGTGGAAGTGGGGAATGGTCTCATGCAGTGTTTCCACCGGAAAATCCGCCAATTCGCCCTGAAACTGTCCGTATGCATAGCCAGCCTGCTCAAAGTGGTCGGCCGAAACAATGTCGTAGGTTTTCGCCCGGTCGATGTACCGGTAGGCCCGCCAGAAGCCGGTCTCGTTCTCCACATAGGGAACGCCGTCGGCGGTGGTGCGGAAATGCAGTACCCGGCGGGGGGCATCGTCGCCAAGCTGTGCGCCGATATGGGAGGTGACTTGCCGGATATTCTCCATGACCTCCCGGGGATTCTTGAATACGTAGGTGTTCAGCCGTTGCAGAATGTACTCCTTTAGCTCATCCTGTTCGCCAAGGAATTGCAGCTTGTACGTTTGATTGATATTGCCGACAAACAGTTCTTCATATCCCTGGAATGTGCCGGAGATGCCGAATGCCCGAATCAGCTCCGAGAAATCCATACAGTGTTCCCCTTGTATCTCAATTTGGTTGCCGCTTAGCGACATGATTACTCGTCAGTATACCATAACGCCCATTATTTGTAAAGCCCGGGTTCCACCGGGATTGGCTCCGCCGGTGTCAGTGTGTCCTCCTTTACACGGCAACCCACCGCCCACAGCTCTACGCCGTGAGCGGCGGCCTCCCGTAGCGCCTGCCCGAAAGCGGGGTGGGTCTCGTCATTGGGGCGCACTGCCCGGATGCCCTCCATCTGTACAATAAACAGCACAGCGGCGCGGTATCCCGCCGCCACGGCACGCTGCAGGCAATGGAGATGCTTGACGCCCCGCGCGGTGGGGGCATCGGGAAAATAGCCGATGTTCTCCCGCTCCAGGGTGCAGCCTTTGACCTCTACATACAGCGTCTGTCCGTCCTGTTCCAGCCGGAAATCCAGGCGGCTGTCCTCATAGCGCACCTCCCGGGACAGCAGCGCCCCCGGGAACCGGGCGGCAAGATATTCCGCCGCCACGGCATTGGGGGCTTGACTGTCCATATTGATGAGACGGTCGCCTTTGTATACGGCGATGAGGTCATAGGCGGTCTTGCGTGCCGGGTTCTGCGCCCGCTCCAGAATCACGGTGCAGCCCGGCACCAGCAGCTCCCGGCAGCGCCCGGTGTTTTTCACATGGCAGACGGCTTCCCGCCCGTCGATGTCCACCAGTGCAATAAAGCGGTTGGGGCGGCTGCGAAACTTGCCCCGCACGCAGATACCGTACTGCATTTTATGTGTTCTGCCCGGTCGTTGCAGGTGCGTCGGCGGGCAGGGATGCGTCTTTTTTGTGTTCCCGGATGTACTTTGTCCATTTGATGTAGCCGTAGGTGGTGTTGGTGAGATAGCCCACCTTCAGCACCAGCAGGACATATTGTCCGGACAGGATGTTGATGACCGCTTCCAGCAGCGCGGATATGTACCAGGCGATCCACTGCTCCCGATACCGCAGCAGAATGAATACGCCGTTGGCGATGCCTACCGCCGAGGCGCAGGCATCTAAGTAGCAAACGATGTTCTCCAGCGTGGCGTTGCCGCCGAACAGGGTGGTGCCGATCTCCAGCGTGGTGAGGAAATAGCCGACCCCGACGGTCCATACGACAATGCCGATGAGGATGAGCACCTCCGCCAGCCCGCTGAGCTTGCGTACCTCGGTCAGCTCTTCCTCCTGGCGGTCGGGATGCTTATGCCAGTTGATAAAGCTGATAATATCAATGGGCAGCCAGAAGAACAGGGTGGATGCCATGGTGGCAAACCGGTAAGCCAGCACCACGCAGATGGCAATTTCGGTCAGCTCCACGAAGATGGAAACAATGAAATTCCACTTGCTCTGCTTGGAAATGAGCAGCTCGCACAGGATGTTGAGGAAAGTGTCCGCCAGATACAGCGCCATAATCAGCTTGCCGTTGACGCCGTTGACGTCCTCCTCGGGAAACAGAAAGGCAAAAACAAAGGATAGCACAAGAATACTGAAAAACCAGATCTTCTCATAGGGGGTGAAATAGTGCCACAGCCGGGTTAGTTTCGCTTTCAGACCGGTCTCCCGGCACCGGTCTATCTGCTGCGTGGGATCGTTTTCCATAGGGATTTCCTCCTTAGAATATAGGGTGAAAAACAGTATACCACGGATACGGCAGATTTGCAAGCGTTGACAGAGGTTGTATACTATATGACTGGAGGGATCGTCATGACGGCAATAGAAAAATTGACAACAGCTA
Organism: Ruminococcaceae bacterium UBA5905; assembly: GCA_002431285.1. Classification (GTDB taxonomy): domain Bacteria; phylum Bacillota; class Clostridia; order Oscillospirales; family Acutalibacteraceae; genus UBA5905. Next base: position 24,870 of record DJEF01000054.1, read on the forward strand.
TCCGGGACAGCCGCCGTATCGTCTTTTTCGGGGGCGCGGGGGTATCCACGGAGAGCGGGTTGAAGGATTATCGCAGCGCCGACGGGATTTACCATACCGCCACCCACTATGGGCGCACGCCGGAGGAAATTCTCAGCCATCGGTGTTTTTTGGAGGATACGGCGCTGTTTTATCGGTTTTATCGGGATTTTTTCCTGCAATCCGCAGAGCCGAATGACACCCACCGGGCGCTGGCTGCGTTGGAGCGGCAGGGGAAAGACCTGACGATTGTGACCCAGAATATTGACGGTCTGCATCAAAAGGCGGGCAGCCGCCGAGTGCTGGAGCTGCACGGCAACGCCGCCCGGTTTCGCTGCGTGTCGTGCGGCAGGGTCTACGACACCCGGTGTCTCGCCGACGGCGCGCCGGTGCCCCGCTGCGCCTGCGGCGGGCGGATTAAACCGGAGGTGGTGCTGTACGGCGAGCCGCTGGACGAGGCGGTGGTGCAGAGCGCCGTGGATGCCATCGCCGGGGCAGAACTGCTCATCGTGGGCGGCACCTCACTGACGGTCTATCCGGCGGCGGGGCTGATCCGTTATTTTCGCGGGGATACGCTGGCGGTCATCAATCGGGACGAAACCGATTGCGACGGGCAGGCGCAGATCGTGATTCACGATAGCTTGGGTACGGTGTTTCGTCAGGTGATGCAGCGGCTGCACGGCGAAACCGATGGAGGATCGCCGCTATGAAGCGGAGGATATTGTGTGTCGGCGTGTGCGCGGCGTTGTTGCTGGGGCTTTGCAGCTGCTCGGGTGCGGTTTCCCCGGCGGAGAGCGCAGCGCCGCTCGCAATAACAACGACTGCGGCGGCGCCGACCACCGCCAC
>DJEF01000054.1:25788-29292 GCA_002431285.1 Ruminococcaceae bacterium UBA5905
GGTAACGACCGCCACAACGACCACGGCAGCTATTCCGCAGGCGTCGGCTTCCGGCGCCCCCATTTCGCTGGCGCAGGGGGGCACTGCGCAGCTGGATGCGGCGCTGCGATCCTATCCCGGGCAGGTGTCGGTGGGGTATTATGCGTTGGACAGCGGCGCGGAATATACCTATAATCCCGCCCGGCGATATAACGCCGCCAGTCTGATGAAAGCGCCCTTTTGTCTGTACATTCTGCAGCAGGCGAGCGCGGGCCAATGCAATCTGGACAAGCAGCTGCAATATACGGAGAAATTTGTATCCAAAGGCACCGGCAAGCTGAAAAATCTGCCGGTGGGCGGGTGGTATTCCATCCGCACGCTGGTGGAGTATGCCATCCGCTACAGCGATAATGCGGCGCTGCGGATGCTGCGCGACGAGTTCGGCACCGCCGGATTCATGGCCTATGCCGGGCAGCTGGGCATTCCCGACCCGAAGGTCATAGGGCTGATCACCAATGCCACCGTCACCGTGGAGGAGGCGCTGATCTATATGCGAGCCATTCACCGGTTTATGCAAGAGGATCCCAATGGCGCGCTCCTGCGTCAGTATATGACCTCCACTGCCAATCCGATGATTGTATCCACGCGGCAATACCCGGTGGTACGGAAATACGGCTGGGCGGACAAAGCTTTTCACGATATGGCGATCATCGAGGCGCCCCGGCCCTATGTGCTGGTGATCCTCACCGACCACGAGGATGGCACCGACGCCGATTTTGCCATGTTCCGTCAGATTTCCGGGCTGTTCGAGCGGGTCACACCGTAAATGCAGGAAAAAACCGCCAGCGGAGTTCACATTCTCCGGTGGCGGTTTTTGACTGATGAGACTTATGGCCGTGTCGAGGGCTTGACAATAGGTCGACAATATGCCGACGATGTGTCAGGCAGCTTATTTGCCGCAATTTCTGTCAAAGCCGGGATTGCAGGCGTAGAAGTTCTTGGAATTGAGCCGATCGGTGAGCAGACGTAACGCCTCGCCGAAACGCTGGTAATGGATGATCTCCCGTTCCCGCAGGAACTTCAGTGGTTCCCGCACATCCGGATCATCCACCATGCGCAGCAGATTGTCGTAGGTGGTGCGCGCTTTTTGTTCCGCTGCCAGGTTTTCGTGCAGGTCGGTGATGGGATCGCCGGTGGATTGGAAGGTCAGGGCGCTGAAGGCTTCGCCGGAGGCAGCCACGGGGTACACGCCCACAGTGTGGTCGGTGAAATAGGGGGCGAAGCTGCTGTTTTTGATCTGCTCGATCGTCAAATTGTCCGTCAGCTGGTGGACGATGGCAGAGACAATTTCCAGGTGGCCCAGTTCTTCTGTACCCGGAGAAGCATCGGAAATGTTCCGCAGCGCCAACTTATCCTAAAATTCTGCATTTCGTGGGCTATGGGTACATAACGTAAAGACCTTGTACAGGATGGTGATGTACGGCGGGAATGATAAGGTGGACTTTTCCGGTAACCCGCGATGGTCAAATGTGGCCGCGTACGAGGGGGCAACATCCAAGCTGCCGTGCCTGATGCGACGTAATGTAATTCGCCGAAGAAAACAGAATACCACGGAAACCGTGTGTCCCAAATGTATAAAGCCGGGTGTCATCTGCAAAAACGCAGACGATGCCCGGCTTTACGTATGAAGTGCCGAAGCACCGGTCAGCGTCGGCCGTCGGAAGTATTGTAGACGTTCAGATAGTGAATCTCCTTGTATTTTTGCGGAGAAAGCCCGGTTTCCCGCTTAAAGGCCCGCGCAAAGGACTTGGGGTTGTCGTAGCCGATCTTATAGGCGATGTGGTAGACCTTTTCGTTGTTCATCAGCATGACGATCGCTTGGGATATCCGCGCCTTGACCACATATTTCTGCGGGGGGATCCCGTAGGCGTGGGTGAATTCCTGAATGAAATGCGCCCGGGAGTATTGAGCGATCTGCGCCAGAGCCTCGTTGGACAGATCCAGCGACAGATTGCGATTGATATAGTCCACCACGGTCTCCAGCGTGCTTTTGTTCTCGCTGCGGTGGTACAGATTGAGATAGAGATAGGTGACAAAGGCGCTGACCGTCTCGCTCATCACCGGAAAATACCGTTCGTCGCTGAACAGGGTGATCATGTCGTAGGCGGCCGTCTGCTCATTGGGGTTGTGCAGCATCACCTCGGCCATCTGCTGAATGAGGGAAATATAATTCTGAAAGATCGGATCGTCCGACAAGTTGATTTTGATGACATTGTTGAACTGCCATCCCTCAATCTGAAAGTGTCCCCAGATATGGTAGAAGTATTTGCTTTCGCCGGCGGTGAGCGCATAGGATTTGCGCGGCAGCAGATAGACATTACCCTTTTCCAGCCGGATCGTGCCGTTTTCATCCCGGAAATAGCTCTCACCGTCGCAGACGTAATAGAAACGGTAAAAGCCAAAATGACTCATCGTGGCGTATTCTTCGGGGATGTCGGATTGTCGTCCGAACAAAAACCAGGTCAGTTTGATATTGTCCATGGGGTCATTCCTTTCCGATGACGGTCAGCTGCGCATCGGCCAGTCGGGGGTCGTCGAGGCACAGCTCCGGCTGGGTGCCGCGCGGGTAGCTGAGGGTGACAGCGGGACGGTCGGCGTCCAGGCGGATGGATACGTGGATCAAGCCGTGGGGGGTGGGCACGGCGCCCTCCAGCGTCTTTAACCCGCAGGGGCGCGGATGGAAGCTTCCTGAAGCTGGAGCATGAGGAAACCTACGGCGAGCCGTTCACGGTGCCCGATCCGGATCATATTGTATTCCTCGGCGCCTATGAGGGCGGGGAGGCGTTCCGTTCCGGCTGCTGCTGGCAGCGCGGCTATGGCAAGGTCTTTTATTTCCAACCCGGCCACGAAACGGTGCCCACCTTCCATCACCTGGATGTGCAGCGGATTCTGCGCAACGCGGTGCATTGGGCGGCACCTGTGGCGCGCTATGATGCTTTGGCGTGTCCGAACGTCGAACGTCCGCTGGGGTGATTTGCAACCGTCGGAGCCGGAAAACCGGCTCCGACGGTTTTCTTAAAAAACACGGATATATACCGTCTGCAAGAGGAACGCTGTGCGGCTGAGATTGGCGACGAGGGGCCGCCGCTTCGATTTTTGCGTACCTGCATCTGTGTCGGTGAAAGTCGGCTCGCAGGGTGCCGCTTTTTTACGTTATTTTACGGTCTTTTTTCTAAAATTTCAGCGTTTTCCCAAACGGCTTGACAAAAGATACAGGCGGCTTATAATATAAATAAAAGTTGAACACCTTGGCAAACCTGTCGAAAGACAGGGACGCAAAGTCAAGCATCTAACCGGATTTTCCGCATGATCGGCTGACCGCTACTTTATCAAAGTGGCGGTCTTTTTTTATAGTCTCGCACACACATAACCGCTGTCGTGCAAGGCGCAAACCAGCCGCACCATCTTTTTCAAACGGCATTTTGACGGAATTATAGATCGGAAAACAACGGAACGGGGGATAAG
>DJEF01000027.1 GCA_002431285.1 Ruminococcaceae bacterium UBA5905
GGCATCACCCTCAACATCATCGACACCCCCGGCCACGCCGATTTCGGCGGCGAGGTGGAGCGCATCCTGCTGATGGTGGACGGGGTGCTGCTGCTGGTGGATGCCTTTGAGGGCTGTATGCCCCAGACCCGCTTTGTGCTGAAAAAGGCGCTGGGACTGGGCAAAAAGCCGGTGGTAGTTATCAACAAGATCGACCGGGACGGCGCCCGCCCCGCAGAGGTCATCGACGAGCTGCTGGACCTGTTCATCGAACTGGGGGCGGACGAGGATCAGCTGGATTTCCCGGTGGTGTACGCCTCCGGACGGGACGGCTACGCCTCCCTGGACCCGGAAGCCCGCTCCGGGGATATGCGGCCGCTGTTTGAGGCGATCCTGAAATACGTTCCCGCCCCCGAGGGGGATACGGAGGGGCCGCTGCAGATTTTGTTCTCCAATATCGACTATGACGATTATACCGGGCGCATCGGCGTGGGCCGCGTGGAGCGGGGCGAGGTGCACACCGGGCAGATGGTGACCCTGTGCAAGCGGGACGGCACCACCCGCAATGTGCGCATCGGCAAGCTGTATCAGTTTGAGGGGCTGCGCCGGGCGGAATGCGAGCAGGCGGCGCTGGGGGATCTCATCGCCGTCACCGGCATCGCCGATCTGAATATCGGCGAGACCGCCTGCGACCCGGAGCATATCGAGCCGCTGCCCTTCGTGCATATCGACGAGCCCACCATCTCCATGAATTTTATGGTGAACAACAGCCCCTTCGCCGGGCAGGACGGCAAGTTTGTCACCTCCCGGAACCTGCGGGATCGCCTGTTCAAAGAGGTGGAGACCAACGTCAGTATGCGGGTGGAGGAAACCGACACCACCGACAGCTTCAAGGTGTCCGGTCGGGGCGAGCTGAGCCTGTCCATCCTCATTGAAACCATGCGGCGGCAGGGCTATGAATTTGCCGTCAGCCGCCCCCAGGTCATCTACAAGGAGGACAAGGACGGGCATCTTCTGGAGCCTATGGAGCTGCTGGTTATCGAGGTGCCGGAGCAGTATGTGGGCGCCGTGATGGAGAAGCTGGGCTCCCGCAAGGCGGAGATCGTCAATATGGGCACCCGGGATACCGGCATGAGCCATCTGGAATTCCGCATCCCCGCCCGGGGGCTGATGGGCTATCGGCAGCAATTCCTGACCGATACCAACGGCAACGGCATTATGAACAGCGTCTTTGACGGCTATGAGCCGTATAAAGGAGACATTCCCCAGCGGGTGCAAGGTTCGCTGGTGGTGCACGAAACCGGCGAGACCTGCGGCTACGGGCTGTGGAACGCCCAGGACCGGGGCGCTCTGTTTGTGGGACCCGGCGTGCCGGTATACGAGGGTATGATCGTGGGCGAATCTCCCAAGGACGAGGACATTGTGGTGAATGTGTGCAAGAAAAAGCACGTCACCAACACCCGTGCCTCCGGCTCGGATGAGGCGCTGCGGCTGGTGCCGCCCACCATCCTCAGTCTGGAGCAGTCGCTGGAATTTATCAACGACGACGAGCTGGTGGAGGTCACCCCCAAGAATATCCGCCTGCGCAAGCGCATCCTGTCCAAGGAGCTGCGGATGAAAGCGGAGGCGCGCAAGAAAAAAGGATAACCCCACCCCACAGGGGCGGCACAGGCATTAAGCCCGTGCCGCCCCTTTTCCCCCTTTTCCGTTGTACCGTCGCTGCCGTCTGCGCTCGCCGCGCCCGGGAATTGTCACGGCGAGCGGCCGATGAGGCGGCGGCGGACGCCTCGGAAACCGCCATCGAGCCGGGGCACCGCCACATCAACAGGGTGCAAACCCAGACGGGACAATATCCGCAATCTATTTTTAAGCGGCGCTTGCACAGGCAGGCGCCGCTTTCTCCTATACGACCGCGAAACCTCCGGCAAACGGTCCGCATTCTTCAAAACGGACGCGAAAAACCCGGATGAGCTCATCCCGCCGACGCATCTTACCGCGGGCACACAAGACGTATCCCATGTGCCCCGCTCTATTCCGCCAAAGAGACGGGAGGCCGTTCCAGCAGGTGGCGAAATGCCACATATACACCGGCTGTCCAGCCGAGCATTGCCGGCGTTCCGTATTCGCTTTTGTGATCCAGCTTACCGGTCACGGCGTCATATTTCTCCCACAGATCGCCGGTTTGCGTAAAGAGGTGCTCAACGCTATGGCAATACTTCTCTGCCAGACGCTCGGCATCCGCGGTAAGTCCCACCTGCATGGCGGCCTCTACCGCCATATAGTTCAGCGGTGCCCAGCTGTTCGGTGCCGACCACTGATAGTGTCCGGAATGTTCATCACAGGCAATCACGCCGTGCTCTGCCTCTACACGCTGCAACAGTTTCCGAAAATCCTCCGCATTGTCGTCGATCCCGAAACAAAACGGAAAAAAACCGGCACAGGAAACCACCGCGGAACGGGTGCCGTTCCGAAAATCATAATCGTAGTAAATTCCGCCGTTTTTCATCAAGCGGCGGATTTTCTCTTTGCGCTCTGCCGCCAGTGCCCGATATTTTTCGGCCGCCGCCGTGTCCTGCAGCATTTCCGCCCAGCGGGACAGCAGCACCTCATCGTGGTAGAGCAGGGAATTCAGATCCACCGGATTGTAATCCGTGCATCTGCCGGAATAGCGAGGATTATAGTCCCAGCCGGACTCACATTCGGCGATGATGTTTCTGCCGTTCTCTTCCGTACAGGCAAGCGGGATGCCGGTGCGCACGGTATAGTTTTCGATTATGTGCGCATCGCAGCACTCCGCAGCGGTAAACTCTGTATAGTAGCGGTTAAGCCCGTTCGGCGTGCTGCGCTTCGTCTGCCAGAAGGTGTATTCCTCCTGCAGCCATGCAAAAGCCTCCTGCACGGTCAGCCGTTCCGGAGCCCACGCCAGTGCATCCTCCAGCATACATCCGAAAAACGGCGGCTGCGAGCGGTTCAGATAGAACGTACGGTTTCCGTTGAGAATCTTTCCGTAACGTTCCAGAAGAAACGCCATATTGCGAATATTGTTGAGCGCCTGCTGCTCTCTGTGTAACAAAAACAGCCCCTTATTGGTAAAACAGGTATCCCAGTAATACATTTCCTGGAACATTCCGTCCATACAGGGCGAGGTAAACGGATACGGCAGCACCAGCAATGTTTTGTCGCCGTTTGCCGCATCGTCATGACGCTTGGTGGATCTGTCAATGTTTTGCTCTATATACGCATATACGTCCATCTTGTCTCCTCCCCTGTAACCCATCCGAACACGACTTCGTTCCGTTCATTGAGTGTAGCATACAAATCGGCTTGACGCAAGCAGTTTCCCGTATTTTATGAAATCCACAATGCCGGTGCACAATACCTCTTGGGCAATCAAAGAAACCAGCGTATGCGCAATACAAAAGTTCAACCCCAAACCTTGCGAGCCAATATCCCGTCCGCCTTTTGCCGGCAGCCGGACAAAAATCGTATGCTCCGGGCCACAGGACACGGTTGCATTTTGACCGAAAACCGGGTATACTGTAACCACCCGCCCGGCTTATCCGCCCCGAAAAAGGGCGGCGGAGCGGGGCAAAACCATCCGACAGAAAGGGGAATTTCCATGCATGACCGGATTTCGTTAAACAACGGCACGGCCATTCCGGCGCTGGGTTTCGGCACCTGGTGCATCGCCGACGAGGCGGCGGAGGACGCCGTGAAAACCGCCATCGAGCTGGGATACCGCCACATCGACACGGCCCAGGCCTACGGCAACGAGGCCGGCGTGGGCAGAGGCGTGCGGGACAGCGGCGTGCCGCGGGAGGAGCTCTTCGTCGTCAGCAAAGTGGCGGCCGAGCACAAAAGCTATGCGGCGGCGGCCGCATCCATCGACGAGACCCTCCGCACCATGGGGCTGTCCTATCTGGACATGATGCTCATCCACAGCCCCCAGCCCTGGGCCGAATGGCGCGGGGAAAACCGCTATTTTGAGGAGAACCGTCAGGTCTGGCGGGCGCTGGAGGATGCCTGTAAAGCCGGAAAGCTGCGGGCCATCGGCGTGTCCAACTTCCTGCAGGACGATCTGGACTCCCTGCTGCCCCACTGCGCGGTGAAACCGGCGGTCAACCAGGTGCTGGCGCACATCGGCCATATGCCGGACACCCTCATCGACTACTGCACGGAGCGGGGGATCGCGGTGGAGGCCTATTCCCCCATTGCCCACGGCGAGGCCGTGAAAAATCCCGTGATCACCGAGACGGCCGCCCGCTATGGCGTATCGGCGGCGCAGCTGTGCATCCGCTATGTGCTGCAGCGGGGGCTGATCGCCCTGCCAAAAGCATCCTCCCGGGCCCACATCCGGGACAACGCGGCGCTGGATTTCGTCATCGCGGCGGAGGATATGGCGCGGCTGGATGAGCTGGATTTTCAGGATTACGGAGAATACAGCTTCTTCCCCGTATTCAGCGGGAGATGACCGGCATATTTTCCAACGGAGTGCACACTTCCCGGCGCTCCCGAAACACCCGGCGGCAAAAGCCATAGAATCACAGCCCCCGCGCACGGCGGTTCTCCGCACGTGCACGGGGGCTGTGGCTATTCTATGAATGCATCGGGTCGGCCTGTCGATAGACCCGTTATTTCAGGGCGTTGCCGTCGGAGAAGGCCTGTCCCACCGGCTCGCCCAGCTGCACATACGTGTTGTGCACCGGGTCGTAGGTGATCGCCTGCAGCTTCGCCGCATCCGGCAGACCGTCCTCCCCCAGAATGCGCTCGTCGGCACTGATATTGACGATCTGGCCGATGATATGGCCGTCCTCGCCGATCTTCACCAGCCGGCACTCCAGCGTCAGCGGCAGCTCCCCGATGAGCGGCGCATCCACAAAGGCGCTCTTTTCCGCATGGAATCCCGCCTTTGCGAACTTATCCGGTGTGCGGTTGGCGGAAACGATCCCCACATAGTCGCAGGCGGCTACGTGCGCCGCATCCGCAAAGCTGACGGTGAACGCGCCCCGCGCCCGAATATTCCTGGTGGTCTTATGCCCGGCGCTGAGACAGAGGATCACCTGATCGCTGTCGTAAATGCCGCCCCATGCGGCGTTCATGGCGTCGGGGTTGCCCGCCTCGTCATAGCTGCCGACGATCAGCACCGGCAGGGGATACATCCAGGGTTTGGCTCCGAAATTCTTTCTCATACCGATCCCTCCTTATTTCAGCTGTACATACGCTTCGTCGCTGACCGGCTCGCACCAGACACTGTGCCCGTTCTCCCCCGGCACCTCCACCGCCAGATGGGAAAACCAGCTGTCCGGCGCCGCACCGTGCCAATGCTTGACACCGGGAGCGATATTCACCACATCGCCCGGATACAGCGGCCGCGGCTCCTGTCCCCATTCCTGATAATACCCTCTGCCGGACACGCAGATGAGCACCTGTCCGCCGCCCTTGTCCGCCTCGTGGATGTGCCAGTTATTGCGGCAGCCCGGCTCAAAGGTCACATTGAAGATACTCACCTGCTCGGTGGATAGAGGGGCCAAATAGCTCTGCCCGGAAAAATAGGCCGCAAAGCCGTCGTTGGGTGCGCCGATGGGGAAGATCATGGAATTCTGATGCCGCTGCTTCGGATCGTCGCCGGTCTCCTCCGCCCAGATCTCCTTCGCCATCCGGAATGCCGCCCAGGCCTTCGGCCACCCGGCGTAGAATGCCGCATGGGTGATGATCTCGGCGATCTCGCTGCGGGTGATGCCGTTTTTCTTCGCCGTTTTCAGATGATGCTCGAACGATGCGTCGGTCAGCCCCTGCGACAGCAGAGCTGTCACCGTCACCAGCGAGCGGTCACGGGCGGAAAGCTCCGTTTCCCGGCTCCAAACCTCGCCGAACAGCACATCGTCGTTCAGCTCCGCAAATTTCGGAGCAAAGCCGCCGAGCGCATCTCTGCCTGCCGTAACCTTGTCCATACCTACCATTCCTTTCTTCCGTTTCGCGTATGTCCTCCCGCGAGCGCCCTCTGCCCCCATTATAGGCGCGGTACGGAGCCGTGTCAAGCACCCCGGCGGGATTTTCCGGCAGGACGAGCCATGCGGGTATGCCGGGCCGGAGGAACCGGCCGAAAATTCCGCACCCCCCGGACTCCCCTGTCGCATCAGCCGTCCGGCCGCCGCACGGACGGGGCCCATCCCGCAAAAGGCGGGGCGCGGCGGCATCCTGCGCTGTAACGCCCCCGCGACGGCGGGCGGAGGACCGGATGCCGGTCAGAACACATAAAAACGCATAAAAATCTGCCCCCGGTCGAAATCTTTGATTCCGACCGGGGGCGGACGCTGTATAAATCTGTCGCCGGGCAAGGCACATTCACCGCAGCGGCTGCTCCCGGAAACCGTCGTCAAACAGGGTCAGCACATGGTCGAACCCGGCCGCCCGGATGCGCTCCGCCGCCAGCGGGAATGCGCAGTCGATGGCGTCCGCCCCGTGGGCGTCCGCTCCCAGGATTGCCTGTCCGCCCATCTCCCGCAGGCCCCGCAGCAGAAAATCCGCCGGATAGGGCGCCTTGCGCCAGCCCCGGGAGATGGCGCCGGTATTGACCTCCACCACCGGGCAGACCGCCACCACCTGCTCCAGCGCCTCCAGCGCCAGCCGCCGATACACCGGGTCGGCCTCGTCGAAGTAGCTGAACTTCGTGATCACATCGAAATGCCCCACAATGGTGGGATGAGAACGGCGCACATTCTCCACCACCGCGTCAAAATACGCTTTCTGGAAAGCGTGCAGATCGCCGCCGAACTCCCGCTCGATGCACGCCTGCTGCTGATCCCAGCCCCGCTCCCCGGTGGGGTGGTCGATGGCGTACACCCGCTCGCCGAACACGAGATAGTGCACCGAGGCTATGAAATAGTCGAGTTCTGCCGTGATGGCCATGTCGGAATCCAGATCCAACTCCAGTCCGATCATCACCGCGATCCGGTCTTTATATTGCTCCTTGAGCCGCCGCAGCTCCGCCACATACGCCGGGTATTGGGACGCCTTCATACAGTAGGACTGGTCGCAGGGGGTATCGCTGTGGTCGGTGATGCCGATGGCGGGCATCCCCAGCCGGATGGCCGCCTGAATCATTTCCTCCGGGGTGTTTTTCCCGTCGGAAAAGGTGGTGTGGGTATGATATCCGCAATAGTGCATATCTGTCGCCTCGTTTTTAGAAAGAACAATCGGTATTTCCGTCTGTGTGATACGCGATCAGTGTAGCACATTTTTTCGCAAAAGGCAACAAGAAATGCGGCCGCCGACGCTCCGGCGGCGGGCGTCAGCCGATGCATCATAGAAAATTCTTCGGAAGTTATTAAAAATTTAACAATTAAGGGGTTGCAAAGTTTGACAAATCAATAGTATAATGATAGGCGTCGAAGGAATGATATTTTTTATATTATTTCCCGCAATCCTTGCACACACAAACGAAAGGAGTTCTGTGTTATGACCAATAACAAGACGGTTCTCGACTGGATCGAGGAGAAAAAGGCGCTGGTCTGCCCCGATAAGGTGATGTGGATCGACGGCAGCGAGGAGCAGCTGGACGAGCTGCGCAAGATCGCCGTGGAGACCGGCGAGATGATCAAGCTCAACGAGGAGAAGCTGCCCGGCTGCTATCTGCACCGCACGAAGCCCAACGACGTGGCCCGTGTGGAGGATCGCACCTTCATCTGCTCCCGCAAAGAGGAGAATGCTGGCCCCACCAACCACTGGTGTGAGCCTCAGGAGATGTACAAGCGGCTGTACGACATCGCCCGCGGCAGCTACAAGGGTCGCACCATGTATATCATCCCCTTCTCCATGGGCCCCATCGGCTCGCCTCTGGCGAAGATCGGTATTGAGATCACCGACTCCATCTATGTGGTGCTGAACATGGCCATCATGACCCGGGTGGGCCAGAAAGTGCTGGATACCCTGGGCGACAGCAACGACTGGGTGCGCGGTTTCCACGCCTCCTGCGACATCGACCCGGAGAAGCGGTATATCTGCCAGTTCCCCGAGGACAACGCCATTATTTCCGTCAACTCCGCCTACGGCGGCAACGTGCTGCTGGGCAAGAAGTGCTTTGCCCTGCGCATCGCCTCCTATCAGGGCTGGAAAGAGGGCTGGATGGCCGAGCATATGCTGATCCTGGGCCTGCAGAATCCCCAGGGCGAGATTCACTATATCGCCGCCGCGTTCCCCTCTGCCTGCGGCAAGACCAACCTGGCCATGCTCATCCCGCCGGAGTATCTGCGTAAGAAGGGCTACAAGATCTGGACGGTGGGCGACGACATCGCTTGGATGCGCATCGGCGCCGACGGCCGCCTGTATGCCATCAACCCGGAGAACGGTTTCTTCGGCGTGGCGCCCGGCACCAACGCCCATTCCAACTTCAATGCTCTGGAGTCCACCAAGAAGAACACCATCTTCACCAACGTGGCGCTGAATCTGGACGACAACACCGTGTGGTGGGAGGGTCTGAACAAAGACCTGCCCCAGAACTGCATCGACTGGAAGGGCAACAAGTGGGATCCGTCCAAGTTCGACAAGAAGGACAAATCCACCTACGCCGCCCATCCCAACTCCCGGTTCACGGCTCCCGCCAAGAACTGCCCCTGCATCTCCGACGAGTTTGACAAGGGCGCCGGGGTGCCGATCTCTGCCATCATCTTCGGCGGCCGCCGCGCCAAGTGCGCGCCGCTGGTCTATCAGTCCCGCGACTGGGAGAACGGCGTGTTCATCGGCTCCGCCATGGCCAGCGAGACCACCGCGGCGGCGGCGGGCGCGGTCGGCGTGGTGCGCCGGGATCCCATGGCGATGCTGCCCTTCTGCGGCTATCACATGGGCGACTATTTCCAGCACTGGCTGGATATGGGCAAGAAGCTGGGTGACAAGGCGCCGAAGATCTTCAACGTCAACTGGTTCCGTACCGATGACGACGGCAACTTCATCTGGCCGGGCTTCGGCGACAATATGCGTGTGCTGAACTGGATCGTGGATCGCTGCGAGGGCAAGGCAGACGCCACCGAGACCGCCATCGGCTATGTGCCGAAGCCGGAGGACATCGACCTGACCGATCTGGACATGGATATGGATACCCTCAAGAGCATCCTGACCGTGGATCACGACGTCTGGACGAAGGAAGCTGCCGAGATCGAGGAGCACTACAAGAAGTTTGGCGACAAGCTGCCTGCCGAGCTGCGGCATCAGCTGGAGATCCTCAAAAAGAATCTGGGCTAAGCCGCTCGCTAAATCAACAAATCGTCCGGGGCACTTATTGTGCCCCGGACGATTTCATTTGTACCGAAAACGGATAGCTCGGCCGGTTTTCCTCCGACCGGCGCGCTGCTCCGTACCCGCAGTCGCGGCAGCCCCGGAACTTACGGTTCTTTACGCCGCCGGGAGGGCGGATAGGGACGGGGCTCATCCGTCAACTCCAGAATGTAGTCGGTGGAGGTTTCCAGCAGCTCCGCCAGCCGGATGAGGATATCCATGGGCAATCCCCGCTGCCCGTTTTCGTATTGGCTGTAGGTGTTTTGCCGGATATGCAGCTGGGTTGCCAGCTGCTGCTGGGTCAAATCCTTATCTTCCCGTATATCCCGCAGGCGCACAGTCGCTCCCCCCTCTGCGTATAGTATAAGTATCGCAGAGTGAGATATTGACATATATCGCAAATTGTGATAATATGGCACAAAAGGGAGGGAACGCCATGGCTGCGCCACCAAAGAACCGACCCGTGGTGCAACCGACGCAGACCGCCGGGTCCCAGCAAGTATTCCCTTGCTTCCAGACGGACGGCGAATCCTACATCCCCGCCGGGCGATGGAAACACAAATGGGTCGCCTGGTTTCTGTGCCTGTTTCTGGGGCTGGTGGGCGCCCACAAGTTCTATGAGGAGGACATCCCCGCCGGCATTGTGTACCTATGCACCGGTGGAATGTGCGGCATCGGCTGGATGGTGGATTTAATCCTGTTGCTGCGCAAACCCAATCCATATCGAGTGATATAAATCGCCCCCAGCTACCGAAAAGAGCGGTATCCGGGGGCAATTTTTTGCCTCAAAATGCCACTAACCGTACAAATCAAGTGAACTATACAGTTGGTTATATTTCTTCTCGTCGATACACGCGTCGGCGGACTCCACAATACCGCCCGCGCACAGCGATAGAGGGCATTCCGTTTCCGGCGCCTGCCGCAACGCCTGCCGCAACGTCTGCCGGAGCGTTTGCCGGAGCGTTTGCCGGAGCGTCTGCCGGAGCATCTGCCGGAGCGCCTGTCGCATCCTCCCGGAGCCGCGCCCGCGGCACCGCAAAGGCATCGCCGCCACTGGGATCACCCGCCACTGAGATCACCCGCCACCGGGATCGCCCACCGCCCGGAAACTCTCCGCCGCCAGCCCTGTGAACACTGCCGCAGGCAACCTCCCCCCGGCAACTGCGTTACTCTCTGCGACGGGCACCCGTCCCGGCTTTCGGCCCGGATGAACGCCAAAGGCGACCGGGGCACACGCCCGCTCCCACACCGAAATACGCGCCGAATAGCAACAGGTACTTGACTTTTTTATCGAAAAACGGTATACTGGTGTGCATATTACTGGACGAGGAAGATGCAGACAGATGAAACTGATCGGAAAAAACGGCCTGAGCCGTTGGATCGAACTGCTGATCACGGGGCTGCTGGTGGTGATCCCGCTGCTGGTGCTGACACTGCCCTTTACGATCACCTGGGTCACGGAGCGACCGCGGGGAGACGAATTCTATACCCGCTATTTGGTGACCCTCTCCTATTCCGGCATATTAGCGGAGCTGATCTTCTGGCAGGCGCGGCGTATCCTGTCCAATGTGAACCACAATCGGGTGTTTTCCTCCGATACGGTGCGCCGGATGCGGATCATGGCGGTGGAATGCATGGTGCTGGCGGCGGCGTATTTCGCCACCATGTTCTGGATGTCGAAATTCTTCATGGCGGTGCTGTTTGTGGTGTTTGTGCTGGCCGGGTGCGTGCTGCTGGTATTCGCCGAGCTGTTCCGACAGGCCAACGCCTATAAAGAAGAAAACGACATGACGATATAAAGGTGGGCAGCGGTAGCGATGGGTATTATGATCAATCTGGATGTGATGATGGCGCGGCGTAAGATCGGACTCACGGAGCTGTCCGACCGGGTGGGCATCACGCTGGCCAACCTCTCCATCCTCAAAAACAATCGGGCGAAAGCCATCCGCTTTTCCACGCTGGAGGCCATCTGCAAGGCGCTGGACTGCCAGCCCGGCGATATTCTGGAATATGTTCCCGACAAATCGGAGAAAAAAGATTGAACGGCTTCTCTTATCGGAATAGCCCACTCAAAAGCCGGCAGGCATCGGCTCCGATGCCTGCCGGCTTTTGAGGTGAAAGCGACAAGAATCTGAACCGTGAACTATCCCGTATTGACCGGTGCGCCGGTTTTTCGTGGTTTTCCCGTTATGTGCGGGGTCGTTCTATGCATTTTCCCACAAGAAGAAAGCAGACTGCTTTGATCGTCATGAAAAAAAGACCCCCGCGGAGGTCTTTTTTTATCACCGCCTGAACGTCGCTGCGCCCCCGGCGCCTTGGTTTGACCGGTGTACGGCACAGACCGGCCGTACTGCTCACATCCGGCTCCGTCCCTATATGAACGCCGTCGTCCGCCGGGTGTTCATTTTGCTATTGTCGGGGGCTTTTGCGCGGTCTCCACATTCCGGGACGGTTCATGTCGGTCAGCGCTGTCCGTCAAAGTCGGCGTACAGCTCGATTTTGCCGCATTGGGGACAGACCCTTGCCTTGAAGGGCATAGCGGCTCGTCGCTTCGCACGGGATCCCGAGAAAGCTGTTTTTCCGGCCCATCGGGATATTGACCAACAGATCGACCCGCTGCTTGACATCGACCTCGAAAGGATGCTTGCCGCTGATCGAGCAGTTTTCGATCATATCGCAATGGCAATCGCTACATTTTTTCATTTCGGGTGCTCCTTTTCGGGAAATGAACGGTTAATTTTACCTGCCTGCATTTTCTGCTTTTACAGCGTCGATTTCCACCCGATAAAGCAGTCTCACTTTTAACGGTCTCTTCGTTAAAAACTCTGCCTTTTCATCCATCGTCGTCCTTGGATGTTGGTATAGATCCGCTCCTACAACAACAGGCCCATCAACGATATACACATATCCTTTTTCGGTTCCGTTATGACGAATTACTCCATTATCGTCATATTCTAAACAACTTGGCTGATGCGAAAACGCTTCCGCAAGTTCTTTCCACGGTGTAATGGTGCTGTTTGCTCTTAGTTCCGAGAAAATTTTATTAGAACCATGATACCAAACCCCATCCGGTTGTATTTCTATTTTCATAAGATTCTCCTCCACCGATGCAAATGGTTACTTTCCCACCAATAGAAGTTTGTCACCAAGTTCATTTTCTTTCAAAACACCATCTCGGCGATCATTATAAAGGATTTGACGAACGATTGCAATGCACTATGAATAAAATGCATTCTTTTCTATGCCGCAGGCATATCCTTTATCGAAGATAGTTTCTGTGTTGCAAAGGGACAAATTTTTAAAGCAAAAGAGACACCACGTCTGTGGTGTCTCTTTTGCTTGGCCCGCCCGGAGGAATTCTCGACATTCAAAGCTGTCGCTTTGAAGTCGGTCAAGTTTTCTTTTCCCCGCCGCGACTTTCCCCCGCCGGTTCCTGCCGTCGAAAACTCGCGGGGGGTTCTGCTCACCCGCCGACCCCACAAAATATAAGAGACACCACGCTTGTGGTGTCTCTTATATTTTGCCCGCCCGGAGGGATTCTCGACATTCAAAGCTGTCGCTTTGAAGTCGGTCAAGTTTTCTTTTCCTCACCGCGACTTTCCCCCGCCGATTCCTGCCGTCGAAAACTTGCAGGGGGTTCTGCTCACCCGCCGACCCCACAAAGCAAAAGAGACACCACGGATGTGGTGTCTCTTTTGCTTGGCCCGCCCGGAGGGATTCGAACCCCCGGCCTTTGGAATCGGAATCCACTGCGATATCCAGCTTCGCCACGGGCGGATATACCTGTGCCCCGAAAGCACTGGCTTATTATACACCGAAACACGGACAAATGCAAGAGAAATTTTGAAGTTTTTTGCATTTCCGGTGAACAAAGCCGTCCCCGCCGCCGGTTTTTTCGATCCGCGTCGGCACCGATCGCGTTCCACCGGAAAAACGCCGGGTAAAAAATGGCGGGAAACGGACAAAAATCCAGCAAAAACACGCAAAATTCCTCTTTTCTTTTTGCCCATACTATGGTATGATTTCCCTGCAAATACCGCCGCAGATTCGGCGGAAAAAAGGGGAATTACATTTCATGTTATACACCAAAAAAGATGCGCCCCGGCTGGACCCGGAGCTGTTCCGCAAGCCCACGGCGGAATACCGGGGCGCGCCCTTCTGGGCGTGGAACTGCAAGCTGGAGGAGGATGAGCTGCTGCGCCAGCTGGACATCCTGTATCAGATGGGCTTTGGCGGCGCGCATATGCACGTGCGCACCGGCATGGCAACCCGGTATCTCAGCGACGAGTTTCTGCACCTGATCCGTGCCTGCGTGGACAAGGCAAAATCGGAGCACAAGCTGGCCTATCTCTACGACGAGGATCGGTGGCCCTCCGGTGCCGCCGGCGGGCTGGTAACAAGGGATAAGCAGTAC
This sequence comes from Ruminococcaceae bacterium UBA5905, assembly GCA_002431285.1. GTDB lineage: Bacteria > Bacillota > Clostridia > Oscillospirales > Acutalibacteraceae > UBA5905. The sequence continues at coordinate 13,664 of DJEF01000027.1, forward strand.
CGCGCCCGGTATCTGCTCTTCACCCCCACCCCCTATGCCGCCAGCGGCAAGGTGCTGGCGGAGCAGACCTCCGCCGCCCGCGCCGGACGGGCGGAAAACGGGCGGCTGCTCGCCTGCTTTGACGTGGAGCTGGACGCGGAAGGGCGGCTCATCGGCTGCCGCACCATCGGCGAGCAGGAGCCGGCCGCCCACGAGAAATGGTACGCCTATCTGGAGCTGCACACCGAGAGCGGCTGGTTCAACAACCAGACCTACGTGAACACCCTGGATAAGCGGGCCATGGACCGGTTCATCGACATCACCTATGAAAGCTACAACCGCACCGTAGCGGAAGATTTCGGCAAGGCCGTCCCCTCCATCTTCACCGACGAGCCGCAGTTCACCGAAAAATCCGCCCTGAACCGCGCCACCGACAAGACGGACGTGACCCTGCCCTGGACGGACGATCTGCCGGAGACCTTTGCCGCCGCCTACGACGGCGAGGATCTGCTGGCCGGCATCCCGGAGCTGATCTGGGACCGGGCGGACGGGCAGCCCTCCCGGGTGCGGTATCATTACCATGACCACATCTGCGAGCGGTTCACCGAGGCTTTTGCCGATAACTGCGGCGCCTGGTGCCGCGGTCACGGGCTGGCGCTCACCGGCCATATGATGCAGGAGGCCACCCTCCACAGCCAGACCGGCTCCCTGGGCGAGACCATGCGCGCCTACCGGGCGTTCGACCTGCCGGGCATTGATATGCTGTGCGCCTCTTTTGAATACACCACCGCCAAACAGGCCCAGTCGGCGGTGCATCAATACGGCTGCGAGGGCATGACCAGCGAGCTGTACGGCGTAACCAACTGGGATTTCGATTTCCGGGGACATAAGCTCCACGGCGACTGGCAGGCGGCGCTGGGCGTGACCCTACGGGTGCCCCATCTGTCCTGGGTCTCCATGGCGGGCGAGGCCAAGCGGGACTACCCCGCCTCCATCAGCTATCAGTCCCCCTGGTGGCGGGAATACCCCCGCATCGAGGACTATTTTGCCCGACTGAACACCGCCCTCACCCGGGGCAAGCCGGTGGTGCGCATCGGCGTCATCCACCCGGTGGAGAGCTACTGGCTCCACTGGGGTCCCATGGAGCAGACCGGCGGTGCGCGGCAAAAGCTGGAGCGCGAATTCTGGAACCTGACCGAATGGCTGCTGTTCGGGTCGCTGGACTTCAATTTCATCAGCGAATCCCTGCTGCCGGAGCAGTGCGCCGCGGGCGGCGCTCCCTTGCAGGTGGGGCAGATGGCCTATGATGTGGTCATCGTCCCCGGCTGCGAGACCCTGCGCAGCACCACACTGGAGCGGCTGGAGGCGTTCCGGGCGGCCGGCGGCACACTGATCTTCGCCGGGGATGCTCCCACCCTCATCGACGCCATCCCCGACGACCGGGGCGCCAAGCTGGCGGCGCAGAGCGTCTGCGTGCCGGCCGAGCGGGAGGCGGTGCTGGAGGCCGCCGCCGGGGTGCGGCTGGTGGAGCTGCAGCTGGAGGACGGCTCCCGCCCGGACGACCTGCTGTATCAGCTGCGGCAGGACGGGGACACCCGCTGGCTGTTCCTGTCCCGGGGACGTACCCCCGCCGACAAGGATTCCGTCGCCAGCCGTACCGTCACCATCCGACTGGCAGGCGAGTGGAAACCCACCGTCTACGATGCCCAGACCGGGGAAATTCACCCCATCCCCTATACCGCCGCCGACGGCGCCACCGAGATCCGCTGGACGGCCTACAACTATGACAGCCTGCTGCTCCACCTGGAGCCGGGCGCGGGCCACGTCGCGGCCGCGCCGGAAACGGCCGCCGTCACCGGCACACCGCTGGCGCTGCCGACGGAGATGGCCTATACCCTCTCCGAGCCCAACGCCCTGCTGCTGGAACGGGCGGAATACGCGCTGGACGACGGCGACTGGCAGCCCGCCGAAGAGATTCTGCGGCTGGACAACGCCTGCCGCCAGCAGCTGGGCTGGATGCAGCGGTTTGAGAGCTTCCCCCAGCCCTGGGTCATCCCGGAGGAGACCCCCACCCACACGGTGTCTCTGCGGGTGACGGTGCATTCGGATATCGACTGCGCCGCCGTACAGCTGGCCATCGAGGATGCGGAGCAGGTGCAGCTGCGCTGGAACGGGGAAACCGTCCCCTCCGCCGTCACCGGCTGGTATGTGGATAAATCCATCAAGACCGTGGCGCTGCCCGGTCTGCGTCAGGGTGAGAACACGCTGGAGGCGGTCATCCCCTTCGGCGAGCGCACCAACATCGAATGGATGTATCTGCTGGGCGATTTCGGCGTCGTCGTGGAAGGCGCTGCCGCCCGGATCGTGGCGCGGCCGCAGACCCTCCGCTTTGGCGATATCACTAAGCAGGGGCTGCCTTTCTACGGCGGCAATGTGACCTATCATATCCCGCTGGAGACCCACGGAGGTGCCCTGACCATCGCCGCGCCCCGCTACCGCGGGGTGCTGCAAACCGCCACACTGGACGGCGGCGCAGAGCAGGCGCTCATCTTCCCGCCCTACACGGCGGCGCTGGGACAGCCGGCGGCGGGCCGCCACACGCTGGATATGACCCTGTACGGCCATCGGCGCAACGGTTTCGGCCCCATCCACCTGGCGGATCAGACCACCCGCTGGATCGGCCCCAATGCCTGGCGCACCACCGGCGCTGAATGGAACGACAACTATATGCTGACGGAGGAGGGCATCCTGACCCCGCCCACCGTCACCGAGGAATAAACCATCCGCGCGGCGGGGTGCTCGATGGAAGAGTGACCCCGCTTGCGTTCATCCGCGCGGCCGCGCGGATACGAAAAGGGGGTGCCACCGATGCACATACGCGATTGGCTCCGGGCGCTGGGCTTAGCGCTGGGGCTCACCGCCTGCGGGGCGGGAGTGCTGGCAGCAAGTCTGTCCCCGTGGCTGCCGGTGGGAGCGGCGGCGGTGTTCCTGCTGCTGAATCTGTTTCCCGCCGGTCGGGGGCGGGGGCTGCCCTTCGCCCGGCGGGCGGAGAGGGGCGGCGCGGCGCTGCTCAGCGCCTTTCTGCTGTCCGTCGGGCTGCAGGCGGTGCTGCTGCTCGTCTGGCGGCTGCGGGAGCCTGCCGCTTTCGCCGCCGGATGGTGGCGGTGGCTGCTGGTGTGTCTGATCGCCGACAGTCTGGTGTTCTGGAACGGCATCCTGCGGGTCTATCTCTGCGCCCCGGTGCTGGGCGCCAAATGGCGGGTGCTGGGGCTGCTGTGCGGCTGGGTTCCGGTGGTGCATCTGGTGGTGCTGGGGCACATCCTGCGGCTGGTGTATTTCGACATCCACGCCGAGGAGGAACGTGCCGCCCGCAACGCCCGCCGGGCCGCTCAACGGGTGTGCGCCACCCGGTATCCGCTGGTGCTGATCCACGGGGTATTCTTCCGGGATGTGCGGTATCTCAATTATTGGGGGCGCATCCCCGCCCAGCTGGAGCAAAACGGCGCCACCGTCTACTACGGCGGGCAGCAATCCGCCCTGAGCGTGGCGGACAGCGCCGCCGAGATCGCCGCCGCCGTGCGGAAGATCGTCGCCGACACCGGCTGCGGCAAGGTGAATCTCATCGCCCACTCCAAAGGCGGGCTGGACGCCCGCTATGCCTGCTCCCGGCTGGGACTGGCGCCGCTGGTGGCGTCCCTCACCACCATCAATACGCCCCACCGGGGCTGTGCCTTTGCCGACTGGCTGCTGTCCCGGGTCTCGCCCCGGTTCCGGGACGGGGTCGCTCGCACCTACAACGCCGCGCTGCGGCGGCTGGGGGACCGCTCGCCGGATTTCCTGGCGGCGGTGACTGATCTGACCGCCGCCCGGTGCGCCCAATTGAACGATGCGCTGCCCGACGCCCCCGGCGTGTACTATCAAAGCACCGCCAGCTGCATCCACAAGCCCCTGCGGGGCGCGTTCCCCCTGTGCTTCACCCACGATTTCGTAGGACTGTTTGACGGAGAGAACGACGGACTGGTGAGCGTCACCTCCGCCGCCTGGGGCGCGCGGTGCATCCGGCTGGACACCCCCGCTCCGGAGGGCATCTCCCACGCGGATATGATTGATATGTCCCGCCACAACCGCCCGGATTTTGACGTGTGCGAGTGGTATGTGGAGCTGGTGAGCGATCTGAAAACCCGGGGCTTTTGACCGGCAGCACAACTGCTCGACGGCATAGCGGCAGCCTCTCAGCACATCGCCTTTTTCAGAGCAAAAGCCCGCCCGGGGTGCATATGCACCTCGGGCGGGCTTTTCGTATCCATTATTCCGCGGTATCCTCAAACTGAAAGCTACCGGACAGCAAGGTAGTGCCGTCGGCGCTCACGGTGAGCAAGCCGCCGTCAATGCGGGCGGTTTTTTCGCTCCCATCGGGCAGCGCGATCCGGCAAACCCCCGGCTGCACCGCCGTCACAAAGGGGATATGTCCCGCCAGAATCGCCAAGTCCCCCGCCGCGCCCCGGACATACAGCCCTGCCGCCTCATCGGCAAACCGATTGCCGTCGGGGGTAGCGACCGTCAGGTGAAAGGTGTTCATCGAGTCACCTTCTTCGCCTTCTCCACCGCCTCGTCGATGGTGCCCACAAACAGGAAGGCGGATTCGGGCAGGTCGTCGTGCTTGCCCTCGATGATTTCCTTAAAGCCCCGGATGGTCTCGGACAGGGGCACATACACCCCGGGGAAGCCGTTGAACTTCTCCGACACATGGAAGGGCTGGGACAGGAACCGCTGAATCTTCCGGGCGCGCTGCACCAGCAGCTTATCCTCATCGGACAGCTCGTCCATACCCATAATGGCGATAATATCCATCAGCTCGTTATACCGCTGCAGAATCCGCTGCACCTCCCGCGCCACCTGATAATGCTCCTCTCCCAGAATTTCCGGGGACAGTATGCGGCTGGTGGACTCCAGCGGGTCCACCGCCGGATAAATGCCTTGGGAGGAGATTGCCCGAGACAGCACGGTGGTGGCATCCAGATGGGCAAAGGTGGTGGCAGGCGCCGGGTCGGTCAGATCGTCCGCCGGCACATACACCGCCTGCACGGAGGTGATGGAACCCTTTTTCGTGGAGGTGATCCGCTCCTGCAGAGCGCCCATCTCGTTCGCCAGCGTGGGCTGATAGCCCACGGCGGAGGGCATCCGCCCCAGCAGCGCCGACACCTCGCTGCCCGCCTGGGTAAAGCGGAAGATGTTATCAATGAACAGCAGCACGTCCTGATTTTCCTGATCCCGGAAGTATTCCGCCATGGTCAGACCGGACAGCGCCACCCGCATACGGGCTCCCGGCGGCTCGTTCATCTGCCCATAGACCAGTGAGGTGTTGGACAGCACCCCGGACTGCTTCATTTCGTTATAGAGGTCGTTGCCCTCCCGGGTACGCTCCCCCACGCCGGTGAATACCGACAGACCGCCGTGCTCCTTGGCAATGTTATTGATCAATTCCATAATCAGCACGGTTTTGCCCACGCCGGCGCCGCCGAACAGACCAATCTTGCCGCCCTTGGCATAGGGGCAGATCAGGTCGATGACCTTGATACCGGTCTCCAGAATTTCGGTGGCGGTGGACAGCTCCTCATAGTCCGGCGCCGGACGGTGGATATCCCACCGGGGCGCGTCCGCCGGGGCGGGCTGGTTATCCACCGCCTCGCCCAGGACGTTGAAAATTCGTCCCAGCGTCTCCCGTCCCACCGGCACCTGAATGGAATGACCGGTATCGGTGACCTCGGTATCCCGCTGCAAGCCGTCGGTGGACGCCATGGCAATACACCGGGCGGTGTTATCCCCGATGTGCTGCGCCACCTCCACGGTCAGCGTTTTCTCTCCGTTGGGAACCGTCAGAGCGTTATAGATGGCGGGCAGATGGCCGTCCTCAAAGCGGACGTCCACCACCGGCCCCATAACCTGACAAACTCTCCCCTTGTGTTGTTCTGACAATGGGCTCTCTCCTTTCAAGCGCCGCTGCCGGCGACGATCTCGGTGATTTCCTGGGTGATGGCGCTCTGCCGCGCCCGGTTATACCGCAGCTGCAGGTCGTCGATCATTGCGGTGGCGTTCTTTCCGGCGGCGTCCATCGCCACCCGGCGCGCCGCCACCTCGCTGGCGAAACTCTCCCGCACGGCGGCGGCGATCACCCCCGCCACATAGGCGGGCACCGCCGTCTCCAGCACCGTCGCCTCATCCGGCTCAAACAGGGTGCTGACGGTCTTTCCGCCCTCGGGGCGAGTCAAGGGCAGCACCCACCGCACCGTCGCCTCCTGGGTCATCATAGACACATAGCGGGTATAGACGATCCCCAGCCGGTCATAGTCCCCGGCGGCGAAATCGGCGCACAGGGTCTTTGCCCAGTTATGGGCATCCTCGCCGGAGAAGGTCTCGGAGGAAACAAAGGGCTTGCCGCACCGGTCGCAGGCGCGTTTGCCGATGGGCAGCAGCTCCGCCTCCGGATACTCCCGCGCCAGCCGGAACACGTTGGCGTTATAGCCCCCCGCCAGCCCCCGGTCGCCCGCAATCACGATCAGCCGGGTGCGGTCGCCCTCCTGCCGCAGATAGGGGCTCTTGGCACATTCCGGGCAGCGCAGCAGCACCTCGGTCATATCCGAGAGCGCCCCGGCATAATCCGCCGCCTTATGCATGGCGTCGTTGGCGCGGCGGATCTTGGAGGATGCCACCAGCCCCATGGCTTTCGTCAGGTGCATGGTGGAGCGCACACTCTTGATACGGGTGCGCAGAGCTTTTGTATCCGCTCCCATAGGCTCACTCCATTTCCGTCAGCGCCGCTTCCAGCTCGGCGGCATCGGACTCCTCGAAATAACCCGCCTCGAACCGCTCCAGCAGCGCCGGGTGCTTCGTCTCCATAAAGTCGTACAACCGCTGCTCATACGCCTGCACCTTGTCCACGGGGATGTCGTTGAGATACCCGTGAATGACAGCGTAGATAATGCACACCTGGCAGCCCGCCCGCACGGGGGAGTTCCGCTTTTGCTTCAGCACCTCCACAATGCGTTCGCCCAGCGCCAGACGCGCCTTAGTGTCTGCATCCAGATCGCTGCCGAATTGGGCGAAAGATTGCAGCTCCCGATACTGGGAATAGAGCAGCCGCAGATCGCCGGACACCTTTTTCATAGCTTTCAGCTGAGCAGAGCCGCCCACACGGCTGACGGAGATGCCGGGGTTGATGGCAGGCATAATGCCCGCGTGGAACAGCTCCGTCTCCAGAAAAATCTGACCGTCGGTGATGGAAATAACGTTGGTGGGAATATACGCCGACACATCCCCCGCCTGGGTCTCGATGATGGGCAGGGCGGTGATGGAACCGCCGCCGTATTCCGGCGCCACACATGCCGCCCGCTCCAGCAGACGGGAGTGGAGATAGAACACATCGCCGGGATAAGCTTCCCGACCGGGCGGACGCCGGATCAGCAGAGAAAGTGCCCGGTATGCCACGGCGTGCTTAGACAGGTCGTCGTAGATGATCAGCACGTCCTTGCCCTGCTCCCGGAAGTATTCCGCCATGGCGCAGCCCGCATAGGGGGCGATATACTGCAGCGGAGCGCTCTCCGACGCGGAGGCGGACACGATGATGGTATACTCCATCGCCCCGCAGCGAGCCAGCTCGTTGGCGATCTGCACCACGGAGGTGCTTTTCTGTCCGATGGCGACATAAATGCACAGCACATCGGTATTTTTCTGGTTGATGATGGTGTCGATGGCAATCTCCGTCTTACCGGTCTGGCGGTCGCCGATGATCAGCTCCCGCTGGCCCCGCCCGATGGGCACCATGCTGTCAATGGCCTTGATGCCGGTCTGCAGCGGCACCGATACGCTCTGCCGCTCGATGATACCCGGCGCCTCCGCCTCCACAGGGCGGGTCTCGGTGCACGCCGCCGGGCCCTTGCCGTCGATGGGCTTGCCCAGGGCATTCACCACCCGACCCAGCAGGGCTTCGCCCACCGGCACGCTCAGCACCTTGCCGGTGCGCTTGACCCGGGAACCCTCCCGGATGTCGTTTTCATCCGACAGCAGCGCCACCGACACGGTCTCGTCCTCCAGATTCTGCGCCATACCGAAGCTGCCGTCGTCAAATTCCAACAGCTCGCCCGCCATACAGCTGCGCAGCCCGTAGACCCGGGCGATCCCATCGCCCACCAATATCACCGTGCCGGTCTCGGTCATCTCGGTGCGGGAGCGGTAGGCACGGATCTGCTCCTTGATAATGCTGCCGATCTCCTCGGGATTCGTACTCATGGACCGATCACTTCCTTTATCTCTCTGAATTTATGCTTGAGGCTGCCGTCGATGACCCGGTCGTCCATATAGACCACCACGCCGCCGAGGATGCTGCCGTCGATCTCGTAGCTTGGCTCCACCGTGTGCCCGCTGAGGGCGGTGAGCCGCTGCACCAGCGCCGCCTTTTCCTCCTCGGTCAGCGCCACGGCGCTGACGATGCGGGCGGCGGACACGTCGCTGAGCGCCCGGTGAAGCGCCTCATACTCCTGCACGCAGGCGGAAAACTGCCGGATATGCCCCTTTTCGCACAGCAGCTGCGTAAAGGACAGCACATATTCCGGCACCTGCCCGCCGAACGCCTCCGCCAGCAGCCCCAGCCGCTCTTTCAGCGGCACATTGGGGGAGGACAGCAGCGCCGCATACTCCGGCTGCGCCGTCAGCTGCCGGTCGATGAGCGCCAGCGCGGCGGAAAATTCCCGCTCCTGCCCGCTCTCCCGTGCCAGCGCAAACAGCGCCGCCGCATATTCCTTACTGATGTCCGTCATTGGCGTCACCTATTTCTCCCATATCCGCGATGGCGGCGTCGATCAGCGCCCGATGGTCGGCAGGGGTAATCTCCCGCTCCAGCAGCTTAGCCGCCAGCACCGCCGACACATCCACAATCTCCTGCTTGATCCCCGCCTGCGCCTTTTTCTGCTCCAGCGCCGCCTGAGTCTGGGCTTCCCGGACGATACCGTCCGCCTTCTCCCGGGCGTCGGCGACGATGCGCTCCGCGCGGTGATCCGCCTGCCCGGTGGCGGTTTGTAAAATCTGCTCAGCCTGGGCATGGGCGTCCGCCAGCTGCCGCTCATAGGTCTGCCGGTTCTCCTCCGCCGCCTGCTGCGCCTGCTCCGCCTTGCGGTATTGCTCGTCCAGCTGCGCCTTGCGCTCTGCCAGCATCTTGCGCACCGGCTTATAGAGAAATTTCTTAAGAATCAGAAACAGCAACAGCAGATTGCACAGGGAGATCAGCACCTGCCACAGATTGATGGATATGACATCAAGATTCTGCATATCCGTCACTCCTTATTTGATGGTGTTCATCAGAATATTCACCAGACGGCCGGGCGCCACGAAGATCAGCAGAATGGCGATAACCAGCGCATACAGACCGGTGGTTTCCGCGATGGCGCAGCCCATGAGCATGGTGGTGGTGACCTCCGACTTGCATTCCGGCTGCCGGCCGATGGCCTCGCACGCCTTGGCCACGGCGTTGCCTTCACCGATACCGGGGCCGATACCGGCGATCATCGCCATACCGGCGCCCAACGCGCAGCAGCCCAGAATAATACCGATTGCCAGTTCCAACATAATGATTTACCTCCAAATTTTATTTTCTGTCGGGGTGAATTACGAACGGGGGATTGCGGTATCCGCTTTTTTTGCGGCTTTTTTCGCCTGCCTGGCGAAGTACAGGTCGGCGGGGAAGCCGCCGGACACATACAGCATCGTCAGCATCGCGAAAATAAACGCCTGTAACAATCCGCTGAACACATCGAAATAGATGCTCAGCACGGCGGGCAGGCCGATGCGCAGCAGCGGAATATCGCCCAGCACACCGGGCAGCCAGCCCAGCACCAGCTTGGACAGCCCCGTCAGCCCCGCCGCCACCAGCACGGAAATCACCGAGCCGGAGAGGATGTTGCCGTAATGACGGAACGCCATGGAGATGGGGGTCGCCACCTCGCTGATGATATTGAGGGGTGCCAGCAGCGGCACCGGCTCGGCAAAGCTCTTGAGATACTGGAGGGGGCCGCATTTGCACTTATAATAGGTAATGAGCGCAAACACCAGCAGCGCCCAGCCCCCCACCACATTCAGGTCGGAGGTGGGAGCGTACAGTCCCAGCAGGGTCAGCAGGCTGGAGAACGCCGACAGCGCCATCACCGCCGCAATAAACGGCGAAAAGCCCGCAAAATAATCACCCATATTGGCGTGGATGAGACCGTCGGTTTTTTCCACGATCCATTCGGCGATGAGCTGACGCTTGCTGCCCCCTGCGGCGGTGATGCCGTGGGTCATATACAGGCACAGCCAGAACACCGACAGAATCACCAGCCAGGAATTGATCTGCGCCTCGGTGATGGGCAAGCCCCCCAGCGGCAGCGGGAGGGTGGTATACACCAGCGCCCCCACGATCTGGATGTCCTCGGAGGCGGGGGTGAACAGGATCTTCAGCACCATCCCCGCCACCAGCGGCAGCGCCGCCAGCACCAGCAGCAGAATGTCCACCGTCCGGAAACGGCGGCTTTTCGTATTCATGGGTTTCGGTTCCGCTCCTTTCATGGGGTATTCCCCGATTTCCGCCCCACCAGCGGGCGGAATGCCACCGCCAGCCGGGGGAAGAACAACGGCACCAGCGCCGTCACGGTGTTAAAGCAGGACAGCAGCACCCCCAGCGCCGCCGCTGCGAACAGCGCCACCATCCGCAGGGATTGGGACAGCCGCATCAGCGTGCGGGCGTTTTTCTCCTCCCGGCTGGTGGCCTCCTGAATGGTGACCCCCATCAGAAAGAAATTCAGCACCGCCGCGCCGCCGCTGAGCAGGTTCCCCAGCAGCACGGTGTAATTCCACTGACCGATCACCAGAAACACCGCCTGCAGCAGCACGCTGAGCAGCAGCTCGCACAGGGCGATATACCCCGTCTCCTGCCGCACGGTCTTGTCGATGGCCTTCATCCATCCGCACCCGCTTTCTCTATAATGTATCATGGAAAAGTATACCATATCCATCGGCAAAAAGCAATGGACAAAAACCGTCCCGGTGTCCGATATCTGCCCGTCTGACGGCAGTGTACCGGAAACCGCCGCCGGTTGCAATGGACACCCGTTGGACACCTGCCCAAATACCGGGCACTCCCCCGAAAACTGTCTGAAATTCAGACAAAACCGCCGCCGCTGCCCAAAATTTCAGCACCCATCCGGCGGTTGCCCATGGACGGGGCGGCCGGACGTGGGTATACTATGGGCAGACAGGCGGGGAAAACCCAATCGAACCCCGCCGCTGTGTATGCATGAAAGGAGCAAACAACTATGGATATGCGTTCCGTCGCCCCCATGCGGGCCGCCAAGATCGGTTATATCATCGTCTCGGTTGCCCTGTGCATTCTGGGGGTCGTGCTCATCGCCGTGCCGGAGTTCTCCGCGGCGGCGCTGGGCACCGTCTGCGGCGTGCTGCTGATCGTCTTCGGCATCGTGCGGCTGCTGGGATACTTCTCCCGGGATCTGTACCGGCTGGCGTTTCAGTATGATCTGACCTTCGGCATCCTGCTGATCGCGCTGGGGGTCGTCCTGCTGGTCCACCCCGCCGGGCTGATGACTTTCATCTGCATCGCCTGCGGCATCTATATTCTGTCCGACGGTCTGTTCAAAATACAGATTGCGCTGGATTCCAAGCGTTTCGGCCTGCGGAACTGGTGGCTGATCCTGGCGCTGGCGGTGCTGACCGGTCTGTGCGGACTCGCGCTGATGTTCCGCCCCGGCGAGGGCAGCAGCCTGTTGATGGTGCTGCTGGGCATCACGCTGCTGGCCGAGGGGATCCTCAATCTGAGCACCGTCATCACCGCTGTGAAGATCGTCAAGAATCAGCGGCCCGACGTGATCGAAACTACCGTCTATGAGGAAGGAGAGGAGTAAGCGCCATGGGGTTTTCCAAAGCGGTTGTTAAGTACCGCATTCCCATTTTAATTCTGGCGCTGGTGCTGCTGGTGCCCTCGGTGCTGGGTATGGTCGGCACCCGCATCAACTACGATATGCTCGCCTATCTGCCGGAGGACATGGATACCGTCATCGGGCAGAACGAGCTGCTGAAGGATTTCGGCAAGGGCGCCTTTTCCTTCATCGTGGTGGAGGATATGGCGGACAAGGATGTCGCCGCTATGTGCGACAAGCTGGAAACCGTCGACCATGTAGAAACGGTGCTGTGGTATTCCTCCCTGGCGGATGTATCCATCCCCAAGGAGCTGCTGCCCAATGAAATCTACAACGAATTCAACACCGACAACGCCACGCTGGTGGCGGTATTCTTCGACAGCGCCACCTCGGCGGACGTGACCATGGACGCCATCCGGGAGATCCGCTCCATCGCCGGCAAGCAGTGCTTCGTGTCCGGTATGTCGGCACTGGTCACCGACCTGAAGGACCTGTGCGAAAAGGAAGAGCCCATCTATGTGGGGCTGGCGGTGCTGTGCGCCACCGTGGCCATGCTGGTGCTGCTGGACGGCTGGCTGGTGCCCTTTGTGTTCCTCGCCTCCATCGGCATGATGATTCTCTTGAATCTGGGCACCAACTACTTCTTCGGCGAAATTTCGTACATCACCAAGGCGCTGTCCGCCGTGCTGCAGCTGGCGGTCACCATGGACTATTCCATCTTCCTGTGGCACAGCTATAACGAGCAGCGGCTGCATTTCAGCGATCCCAAGGAGGCCATGGCGCACGCCATCCACGACACCCTCACCTCGGTGGTGGGCAGCTCCATCACCACGGTGGCCGGCTTCGCGGCGCTGTGCTTTATGACCTTCACTCTGGGGCGCGACCTGGGGCTGGTCATGGCCAAGGGCGTCGTCTTCGGCGTCATCGGCTGCGTGACCGTGCTGCCCGCTATGATTCTGGTGCTGGATAAGCCTCTGCAAAAGACCCGCCACAAATCCATCATCCCCAACATGGGCAAGTTTGCCGCCGGCGTCACCAAGGTATTCCCGGTGTTTCTGGTGATCTTCGCCCTGCTGATCCCGCCCGCCTACTACGGCTACGACAAGACCAACGACGAGGTCTACTACGATATGGGCGAGTGTCTGCCGGAGGATATGGAATACGTCATCGCCAACTCCAAGCTGTCGGAGGAGTTTGATATTGCCTCCACCCATATGGTGCTGGTGGACGCCAAGCTCCCCTCCAAATCCGTCCGCTCCATGATTAACGATATGGAGGATGTGGACGGCGTGAAATATGTGCTGGGGCTGGAATCGGTGGTCGGCTCCCGGGTGCCGGAGGAGATCCTGCCGGACAGCCTGCGGGAAATTCTCAAGAGCGACAAATGGGAGCTGCTGCTCATCAACTCCGAATACAAGGTCGCCAGCGACAAGGTGAATGAGCAGGTGGCCAGTCTGAACACCATCCTCAAGAAATACGATCCCACCGGGATGCTCATCGGCGAGGCTCCCTGTATGAAGGATATGATCGAGACCACCAATCACGACTTCCAGGTGGTCAACGCCGTATCCATTCTCGCCATCTTCGTCATCATCGCTCTGGTGGAAAAGAGCATCAGCCTGCCCTTTATCCTCATCGCGGTCATTGAGCTGGCCATCTTCATCAACCTGGGGCTGCCCCACTATCTGGGACAATCGCTGCCCTTCATCGCCCCCATCTGCATCAGCACCATCCAGCTGGGCGCCACCGTGGACTACGCCATTCTGATGACCACCCGCTATAAGGCGGAGCGGCTGGCGGGGCACGATAAGCGGGCCAGCGTCAACACGGCGCTGGGGACCTCCATCCCCTCCATTCTGGTGTCCGGTATGGGGCTGTTCGCCGCCACCTTCGGCGTGGCGCTGTATTCCGACATCGACATCATCAGCTCCATGTGTATGCTGATGGCTCGCGGCGCTATCGTGAGTATGCTGTGCGTCATCTTCATCCTGCCGGCGCTGCTGATGCTGTGCGATAAGCTCATCTGCGTCTCCACATGGGGTATGACCCATCTTTCCAAAAAACAGAAAACGGAGGTAACCGTCCATGAATAAGCTACTGAAAAAACCGCTGGCGCTGGTTTCCTGCGCCGCTCTGCTGGCCGCGGGCAGCGTGGGGGTCACTGTGCTGGCGCTGAACAATGCCGACAGCAAAACGGAGGAGGACTCCTCCGCATCCAAGGTGTCTCTGCTGGCCCCGGACAGCACCGCCGATCTGTCCAAGGACGAGACGGTGTATGTGCTGGCGGGCGCCGACGGCAGCGTGAAAAAGATCATCGTCAGCGACTGGATTCAGAATAAGGCGAACGCCGCCTCCTTCACCGACAAGTCGGAAATGAAGGACGTGGAGAACGTCAAGGGCAACGAGTCCTACACCATGAACGGCGACAATATGCGGGTATGGGACGCCCAGGGCAACGACATCTATTGCCAGGGCACCATCGACAAGGAGCTGCCGGTGAGTCTGTCCGTCTCCTATACGCTGGACGGCAAGACCGTCTCCGCCGAGGAGCTGGCAGGCAAAAGCGGCAAGGTGGTCATCCGCTACGATTACCGGAACAACCAATATAAAATGGTGACCGTGGACGGCAAAGAAGAAAAGATCTACGTCCCCTTCGGGATGCTGACCGGGATGCTTCTGGACAACGACGTGTTCAAGAACGTGACCGTCACCAACGGCAAGGTCATCAACGACGGCAACCACACCGCCGTCATCGGTCTGGCGTTCCCCGGCTTGCAGGAAAATCTGAACCTGTCCAGGGATAAGCTGGAGATCCCCGCCTATGTGGAGATCACGGCGGACGTGGAGAATTTCGAGATGACCAACACCGTCACGGTGGCTACCAACGAAATCTTTAACAAGCTGAACACCGACAACCTCAACTCCGTAGATGAGCTGACCGCCTCGCTGAACACCCTCAACGACGCCATGAAGCAGCTCATGGACGGCTCCTCCCAGCTGTATGGCGGGCTGACCACCCTGCTGGAGAAATCCGGCACGCTGGTGCAGGGCATTGACGCGCTGGCGGCAGGCGCCGCCCAGCTGAAAGACGGCTCCGGCACGCTGGATGCGGGCGCCGGCGAGCTGCTCGCCGGGCTGACCGAGTTGACCGCCCATAACGACACCCTCAATGCGGGAGCAAAAACCGTCTTCGGCACCCTGCTCAGCTCCGTGCAAAAGCAATTTGCCGATGCCGGGCTGACCATCGACGACCTGACGATTGAGAACTACAAGACCGTGCTGGGCGGGCTGCTGACCGCCCCCAACGACACCCAGAAGGCCCAGCTGGCAACGCTGGCGCAGCCCGTGCTGGATGCCCAACTGGCAGCCAAACACATTCCCGAGGCGCACTACCCCGCCGTCAAGGTGCTGCTGGCGCAGCAGCTGAACGCCGGCAAAACCACCGACGAGGCGATGGCCTATGTCGGCGCAGTGCTCGCCGGGGCACAGCAGAGCGATCCCACCTGTCTGGCCGCCCTGACGAAAGCGACGGAGATTGCCGCCACCCCCGTGGGGCAGGCAACCATCCAGGCGCTGTACATCGGGCTGGCGCAGCAGACCCTCGCGCCCCAGGTGAAGCAAGCCATCGCCGGGCTGGATAGCTACAACGAGTTCTACACCGGGCTGCAGGACTACACCGCCGGCGTGGCGGAGGCCAAGGACGGCGCCGCCCAGCTGAAAGACGGCTCCGCCCAGCTGGCGGCAGGCGCGGCTCAGCTGTATGACGGCGTGCTGCAACTGAAAGACGGCGCTCCGGCGCTGGTGGACGGCGTGACCCAGCTGAAGGATGGGGCGATGCGGCTGTCCGACGGGCTGAAGGCCTTCAATGAACAGGGCGTCAAGAAGCTCACCGATGCCGTCAACGGCGATCTGGGCGGTCTGGTGACCCGGCTGAAAGCCACCGCAGACGTATCCAAGGCCTATCAGTCCTATACCGGGCTGGGCGACGGCATGGACGGTCAGGTGAAATTCATCTACCGCACCGACGCCGTAAAAGTTCAAAAATAATTCACCGATAATTTCAGTCCGGTGTGGTATGATAAACCCGTAAGCCACACCGGACTGTTCACTACCTGTAAGGAGGGAGTCCACATGAGATCCGCAACCAAAAAAGCCCTGGCCATCACCGGCGGGGTCGCCGCCATCGGCGCGGTGGCCGGAGCCGCCGCCTATACCGTCACCGACCTGCTGGTGCGGGTGGCGCTGGATCGGGATAAGCCCCGCATCCTGCAAAATTCCGAGGGGCGCATTTCCGGCTCCAAGGCGGAGAACCCTTTCCAGACCGTCCGCCGGGAAGCGTCCCTGGCGCTGGAGAGCCGCCCCCACGAGGTGGTGCGCATCAATGCCGAGGACGGTATGCTGCTGGCCGGGCACTGGTTCCGGCAGGAGGGAGCCCGGCGCACCATCGTGGCCATGCACGGCTGGCGTTCCAGCTACGGCATGGATTTCGGGATGATCGCCGATTTCTGGCTGAATAACGGCTGCAATGTGCTGTTCGCCGAGCAGCGGGGACAGAACAACAGCGGCGGCACCCATATGGGCTTCGGCATGACCGAGCGGTTCGACTGCCGCAGCTGGGTGAATTTCGTCAATGAGCGCTGCGGCACCGAGCTGCCGGTGTATCTGGCGGGGGTGTCCATGGGCGCGGCCACGGTGCTGATGGCCACCGGGCTTACGCTGCCGGAGAATGTCCGGGGTGTGATGGCGGATTGCGGCTTCACCTCCCCCCACGCCATCTGGGAGTATATCACCCGCAAAAATCTCCATATGCGGTTCGGGCTGAAGGGGCAGATGGCCGACCGCATCTGCCGCCGGAAAATCCACATGGGAGCGGCGGATTATTCCACCGTGGAGGCGCTGCGCACCACCCATCTGCCGGTGCTGTTCATCCACGGCACCGACGACCATTTCGTCCCCATCGAAATGACCTATGAGAACTATAAGGCCTGCGCCGGTCCCAAGCGGCTGCTGGTGGTGCCGGGCGCCGAGCACGGCATGAGCTACGCCGTGGATCGGGAGGGCTACGAGAAAGCCGTCCGGGATTTCTGGGCGACCTACGACCGCTGAGCATCCGTGCGACAACAACCACGCCCCTCCGGCAAGCTGCCGGAGGGGCGTTCCGTATATCCGAAAACCGTAGGAGCCAAGGCAGCCGTCGGCTCCTGCGCATGGGAGATAGCGCTGGGCGTCCTTAGAGAATGGGCACAGCCCATTCTCCTTGTCTTTTACGGCACTTCCGGGAGAGCGCTCGCCGATGGCGGCAAAATCGGCGTCCCACAGGGGCAACGGCGTTTTCGAAACGCTTGTGGGAGGCTCATGACCAGCCAATATGCCCCCGCGATTTGGGGGGCCCGGCGAACTCTGGGGGCCACTCGAAACCCGCGCGGCCGTTTTTGAGCGGATAGCGCCCGGTTTGACCCGCGCTCCCGCGCCGGTCATTTCCCAGCAGGTCTGCGCCGCCGCCCGGCTTGCCGCTCCATTGGCCGAACCGCCCCCACCGTTCCGGCGGCGCACTCGACGCGGGTGCACCGCCTCAAATGCCCCGGGCTACGGAGATCAGCTCCAGCGGCGCATAGGCGGGCTGCAGCGCCCCATTGACCGCCAGCGCCACCAGCCGCGCCGCCCGGCCGATCACCAGGTCGATCTCCCGCGGCGTCACCATCATCGGGGGTGCATCCGGCGCGATCTCCGTCTCCGGCCGGTAGACCTGCACCAGCGTGGCGGCATCCACCACCGTAGGCACCCCCATGCCGATGACCGGCACCCCCAGCGTTTCCCGGCTGAGGGGGCGGCGGTCGTTCCCCACCCCGGAGCCGGGGGCGATGCCGGTGTCGCACAGCTGCACCGTGCACCCCAGACGCTCCGGACTGCGCGCCGCCAGCGCGTCAATGGCGATCACGGCGGCCGGTTCCACCTCCCGGCACACCCCCCGAACGATCTCCCCGGTTTCGGCGCCGGTCTGCCCCAGCACCCCCGGCGTCAGCACCGCCGTCGGCCGCAGATCCTCCAGCCCGGCGGCGCGGGCGAATTCTCCTCGGATATGCCGGGTGGCCAGGATCATGTCGGCGGCCGACGGCCCCAGGGTATCGGGGGTGACGGTGCGGTTGCCCAGCCCCACCACCAGCACCGTGCCCTCCGGCGGCAGCAGCCGGGTCAATTCCTCCTGCACACAGGCCGCGTGGGCGGTCAGCTGCCGCTCATCGTCGGACAGCGCCGGCAGCTCCACGGTGACATACTGCCCCCGGGGCTTCCCCAGCCGGGCGGCCGCCTCGTCGGTGGAGACCTCCAGACGGTGGACGGTGAGCCGCCCGCAGCGATGGGCGGTGCGCGTGACCCCCCGCTCCGGGGTCAGCGCGGCGGCATCCGCCGCTTCTAACGCTAAGTCGGTGCGAAAATTCATCGGTCAAATCATCCTTTCCTTGTGGGGACGCAGCCGGGGTGCAAGAACCTTTCGACAACCGTCGGGGTCCCCGCAACCGCGAGACGGCATCGCGCGGCGAAACCGCCGCCGGGTCGGTGCGGCCGGGGTGCAAGAGCCTTTCGGCGGCCGTCGGGGTTCCCGTAACC
>DJEF01000025.1 GCA_002431285.1 Ruminococcaceae bacterium UBA5905
ACCGGCGCACAGGGTATCCAAGGTGAAAAGGGCGAAAAAGGCGACACCGGCGCACAGGGGATCCAAGGCGAAAAGGGTGAAAAGGGTGACACCGGCGCTCAGGGTATCCAAGGTGAAAAGGGCGAAAAAGGCGACACCGGCGCACAGGGTGCGCAGGGTGAAAAGGGCGAGAAAGGTGACACCGGCGTGAGCGTGACCGGCGTGACGCTGGAGGACTATAAGCTGGTGGTCACTCTGTCCGACGGCACCGTGCTGCGGCTGGAGCAATCCCTGCTGGGCGCAACAGGCGCCAAGGGCGACACCGGTGCGCAGGGTGCGCAGGGCGAAAAGGGTGAAAAAGGCGACACCGGCGCAGCGGGACGGGGTATCGACCGGGTGGTGCTGACCGCCGACGGCTGTCTGATCTTTGAATACACCGACGGCACAAAGTCGGAGCCCACCGCCTCGCTGGTGGGGGCACAGGGTGCACAAGGCGAAAAGGGCGAAAAGGGCGACACCGGCGCAGACGGACGGGGGATCGTCACCGTGTCGCTGGATGGCGGCGACCTGTATGTGACCTATTCCGATAGCGCCACCCCGGTGCGCATCGGCACGGTGCGGGGTGAAAAAGGGGATAAGGGCGATCCCGGCGCACAGGGCGAGAAGGGTGACCCCGGCGTGGACGGAAAATCCGCCTATGAGCTGTATAAAGCCGCCTATCCGTACTATACCGGCACCCTCACCGAGTGGCTCGCCTCGCTGAAGGGCGATACCGGTCGGGGCATAGCCAAAACAGAAATTATAGATGGTTATCTTTGGGTTACATATACTGATAATTCAAAGGAAAACGCTGGACCAATAGCAAGTGAAGAGGATAATTCAGAGCTTATATTTGTTGAACTGCCTGATGGAACTTACGGCGTTAAAGCAGGCGGTAAGGCAAAGGATAAATCAACGATAACTATTCCGGAAACGTATAACGGCAAATCTATAACACAAATTTGTGCAGATGGTTTTAAGGGATTGACTACGATTCAAAAGATTGTTTTGCCGGATAGTATTATAATAATTGGAAACAATGCGTTTGACGGATGTGTTGGGCTTAATGATATTGTATTTCCGGAAAACCTGGAATTAATAAACCAATATGCGTTTAATAACTGTACTTCTCTCACTTCTATAACAATACCGGCAGCCGTAAAGCTAATTGGAAAATATGCTTTTTGTAATTCAGGTCTTACTTCTGCCACATTAAAGTCAACTTCAGGTTGGAAAACGGGGGAAATATCCATCAAAAAAACGGGATACGGAAAAAGTTATAGCACTATGACCGATTTCCGTATTGAGCAAAAAGAGGGAGAGTGGTATATGTATAGCGATTTTAGTTATCCATTATCAGATTCGGAAAAGGCGGCGACAGCACTTTCAAAAAAAGTTGAAAATGCTACTTGGGTTATAATGAGTTATGGCGGGAGTACGCAATACGCTTATGTGACTTTTGAGGCATACAATTGTGATTGGACACATGATTAAATTACAAGTAGAACTAACATGAATCAAGAATTACAAAAAACTCGAAAACTCAAGTTCGCTAACAAATAAAATTATATATCGAATTTAAATAATGCAGGCGAATATTTGTGGAGTAACGGAGAATTTTTAGGTGAGAAAATTTGGCTTTTCGGTCGTTCGTATACAGTTTCTCCGGAAAGGAGATATACTTGGAATGATGTTACATGGGTTTTAACTCAAACAGCACAAGTTATGGATATCACTACGGCAGGTTGTATAGCTATGACTGGCACCGTCAGCTGTGAAAGTGGGGAATACTGTGAAGTTCAAAGATGAGAATTTCATACAGGAGCAATACAAAAACTATGCGAGCAAGGTGAAAAAAGGCAAGTACAAAATCTGGAAATTCAGCCACGATATTCTATATGATCTGTGTCGTGACAATCCGGCGCACACGGACAGCGGCGTGGTGATCGGAAAGACCTGGCTGGTCGGTCGCAGCTATGCGGCGGCGCTTGAAAGAAACAACAAGCCGATTCATTATGACGGCGATTTTTACCAAGCGGTGGTCGCTCCGCTCTTTGAAGAAATCGGTACAGAATTGGATGAAAGACTAAATAAGCTGCGGACATATGCAGCGATCGAAGAATCCAACGTGGAAGAAATTCTCGCTGTGCATCATTGGTTGGTGGAGAAGATTGAGACTCGCACCCATACACGGAAACGCTCGTTTGTTTCCAAGTATTTGCACTTTCATTTGCCGCAGCTCTTCTACATTTATGACAGCCGAGCAGACGGGGTATCGTCCCGTTTGGTAGTACCGCAGAATAGCAGGCAATTTGTAGACAGCGATCCGGAGTACGGCAGATTTGTGCAGAAAGTGCTGGCTTTGTCCGATTATTTGAATAAGACCTTTGGGGTAACTCTAAGCCCAAGAGAAATGGACGATTTTTTGCTGAGTATATGCGAAAATAGTAAGGAGAATTAACCCCCGGCGGCGCAGATACGCTCTGCGCCGCCTTTTCTATTCCCTCTCCCCCTCCGCTTTCAGCCCCTCCACGAAACGACGGGCGCAGGCGGACAGGGGCGTTTCCGGGCGATACACCAGCTGGATGCCGGAGCGGATGGGCTCCCGCAGCGGGGCGACGGTCAGCCCCGGCTGGGCGGCGGAGGCGGGGACCACCGCCACCCCCATGCCCGCCGCCGCCAGCTGCACCGCCGTGCGGGCATCGTCGCACACGCACCGGGGGCGCAGGGACAGCCCCGCCCGCTCCGCCTGCTCCCGCAGCAGCGGCTCCCACCGGCGATAGATCACCAGCGGCTGGGCGGTCAGGGTCTCCAGCGCCACCGGGGCGGCGGGCAGCCCCCCGGCGGGCGCCACCGCCACCAGCCGCTCCTCCGCCAGCGGCAGCCGCACCAGCCCCTCATCCGGGCAGGGGGTGCGCACGATTGCCAGCTGAATATGCCCCTGCCGCAGCTGCTCCAGCAGCCGGAAGGTGTTCGCCTCCGTCAGCCGCAGCTGCACCCCCGGCATCTGCCGGGTGAACGCCGTCAGCCACCGGGGCACCATCTCCCCCGCCACCGAGGAGACCACCCCCAGCCGCAGCACGCCCCCCGCCGGGTCGGCGCAGGCACGCACCTCCTCCCGGGCGGTCTGCTCCAGCTCCAGCAGCGTTTTCGCCCGCTCATACAGCCGCCGTCCGGCGTCGGTCAGCTCCACCCGGCGGGCGCCCCGCTCCAGCAGCGGACACCCCAGCTCCTGCTCCAGCGCCTGCATCTGGGCGCTGAGGGGCGGCTGGGTCATATACAGCTTGCGGGCGGCGGCGGAAATGCTCCCCGTCTCCACCACGGTGACAAAATACCGCAGCTGCTTTAAGTCCATTTTGCAACACTCCTATACTATTTTCGTATAGATACCATACGAAACAAATAGTTTTCCTATCTCTGAGAGTATGATATACTATATAGGTCAAAATAGCAAGGAAAACCGGAGGAATTGCCGTGAAAAAATTGCTGCGCTATATGCGTCCCTATACAAAAGAGTGCATTTTCGGCCCGCTGCTGAAGCTGGCGGAGGCGACGCTGGAGCTGCTGGTGCCGCTGGTGATGGCGGCGGTCATCGACCGGGGCATCGCCACCGGCGATAAGCCCTATATCCTCAAGATGTGCCTGCTGCTGGCGGGTCTGGGGGTGGCGGGGCTGATCTTCGCCGTCACCGCCCAGTATTTTGCCGCCAAAGCCGCCGTGGGGTTCGTCTCCCGGCTGCGGCAGGCGCTGTTCGGCCGCATCCAGACCCTGTCCTACGCCACGCTGGACGACACCCGCACCGACACGCTGGTGACCCGGCTCACCGGGGACATCAATCAGGTGCAGAACGGCACCAATCTGGTGCTGCGGCTTCTGCTGCGCTCCCCCTTTGTGGTGTTCGGGGCGATGGTGATGGCGTTCACGCTGGATGTCAAGGCGGCGCTGGTGTTCGTGGTGATCATTCCGCTGCTGAGCGTGGCGGTGTTCGGCATTATGCTCCCCTGCATCCCTCTGTATAAGAAGGTGCAGGCGCGGCTGGATACGGTGCTGGGGCGCACCCGGGAGAATCTCACCGGTGTGCGGGTCATCCGGGCGTTCCGCAAGGAGCCGGACGAGATCGCCGGGTTCGACCGGGATAACGCCGCCCTCACCGCCGGGCAGAATTTCGTGGGGCGCATCAGCGCTCTGCTGAACCCCCTGACCTATGTGCTGATCAACGGCGCCATTCTGGTGCTGCTGTATACCGGGGCGATCCGGGTCCAGGCGGGGGTCATCTCCCAGGGCGTGGTGGTGGCGCTCTATAACTATATGTCTCAGATTCTGGTGGAGCTGATCAAGTTAGCTAACCTCATCATCACCGTCACCCGCTCGGTGGCGTGCGGCAACCGCATCGAGGCGGCGCTGGAGCTGCCCGCCGCCGCCGATGCCGGGGAGGAGGCTCCGGCGGCGGTGCCGGGGGCGCCCCGCATCGAATACCGGGATGTGACCCTGCGGTATCATACCGGCAGCGCTCCGGCGCTGGAGCATATCCGGCTGGCGGTGGAGCCGGGGGAAACGCTGGGCATCATCGGCGGCACCAGCGCCGGCAAGACCTCGCTGGTGAATCTGGTGCCCCGGTTCTATGACGCCACCGAGGGGCAGGTGCTGGTGGACGGCGTGGACGTGCAGCAGCTCCCGGCGGCGGCGCTGCGCCGTCGCATCGGCGTGGTGCCCCAGCAGGCGGTGCTGTTCCGGGGCAGCGTGCGGGACAATCTCCGGTGGGGCAACCCCACCGCCACCGACGAGGAGCTGTGGGCGGCGCTGGAGGCGGCGCAGGCGAAAACCGTGGTGGCTGAAAAGCCCGGCGGGCTGGATTTCGTGGTGGAGCAGGGGGGACGCAACCTGTCCGGCGGTCAGCGGCAGCGGCTGACCATTGCCCGGGCGCTGGTGCGCCATCCGGATATTCTCATTTTGGACGACAGCGCCGCGGCGCTGGACTATGCCACCGAGGCGGGGCTGCGGCGGGCGCTGCGGGCGCTGCCGGGGAACCCCACCGTGCTGGTGATCTCCCAGCGCATCGCCTCGGTGCAGCACGCCGACCGGGTGGCGGTGCTGGAGGAGGGGCGGCTGGTGGGGCTGGGCACCCACGACGAGCTGCTGGCGACCTGCCCGGTGTATGCCGAAATTTGCCGCTCCCAGCAGAAAGAGGAGGTGTCCCGCCATGCCTAAGAAAAAACAGACAAAAATGCAGTGGGGCACCCTGCGGCAGGTGCTGACCTATATCGGGCGGTATCGCTGGATGCTGTGGTGCTCCGTGCTGCTGGCGGCGGTCACCGTGGCGCTGACCCTGTATGTGCCGATCCTGCTGGGGCGCGCCATCGACCGGATGGTGGGTGCCGGGCAGGTGGATTTAGGGGCAATCCTGCCGCTGCTGGTGCAGAGCGGCGTGCTGGTGCTGCTGACGGCGGTGCTGCAATGGGTGATGAACACGGTCAACAATGCCCTGACCTATCGGATCATCCGGGATATGCGCCGGGATGCCTTTTATCATCTGCAAAAGCTGCCCCTGTCCTATCTGGACACCCATCCGGTGGGGGAGATCGTCAGCCGGATGATTGCCGACGTGGATCAATTCGCCGATGGGCTGCTGATGGGCTTTACCCAGCTGTTCACCGGGGTGGTGACCATCCTCGGCACCCTCATTTTCATGCTGTCCATCCACCCGCCTATCACGCTGGTGGTGGTGGTGCTGACCCCCTTATCGCTGCTGATCGCTTCCTTTATCGCCAAGCGCACCTTTAAGATGTTCCGGCAGCAGTCGGTGACCCGGGGGGAGCAGACGGCATTCATCGACGAGATGGTGAACCAGCAGAAGATCGTCCAGGCATTCGGACGGGAGGAGGAAAATCAGCGGCAGTTCAACGCCATCAACGACCGGCTGGAGGTCTGTTCGCTGAAGGCGGCGTTCTTCTCCTCGCTGGTGAATCCCACCACCCGGCTGATCAATAGCCTGATCTACGCCGGCGTCGGGCTGGCGGGAGCATTGGCGGTGGTGGGCGGCGGTCTGACGGTGGGCGGGCTGTCCTGCTTCCTCAGCTACGCCGGACAGTATGCCAAGCCCTTTAACGAGATTTCCGGCGTGGTAACGGAGATGCAGAATGCCCTTGCCTGCGCCGGACGGGTGTTCGATCTGCTGGCGCAGCCCGCCGAAACGCCGGACGCCCCCGGCACGCTGCCGCCCATCACCGGGCGGGTGGAGCTGGACGGGGTGGCGTTCGCCTATACGCCGGAGCGCCCCCTCATCGACGGTCTGAATCTCACGGTGCAGCCCGGGCAGCGGGTCGCCATCGTTGGTCCCACCGGCTGTGGCAAGACTACCCTCATCAATCTGCTCATGCGGTTCTATGATGTGGATGCGGGCAGCATCCGGGTGGAGGGGCAGGATATCCGCTCCGTCCGCCGCCACAGCCTGCGGGCATCTTATGGTATGGTGCTGCAGGAAACCTGGCTGAAAACCGGCACCGTGCGGGAAAATCTGCTGTTCGGCAACCCGGATGCCACCGAGGAGGAGCTGCACCGGGCGGCGAAAGCCGCCCACGCCGACGGATTCATCCGGCGGCTGCCCCAGGGGTACGACACGGTGATTTCCGGCGACAGCGGCAATCTGTCCGCCGGGCAGCGGCAGCTGCTGTGCATCGCCCGGCTGATGCTGGCAAAGCCGCCCATGCTCATTCTGGATGAAGCCACCTCCTCCATCGACGCCCTCACTGAGCTGCGAATCCAGCAGGCGTTCGACCGGCTGATGGAGGGGCGCACCACCTTCATTGTGGCGCACCGGCTGTCCACCATCCGCACGGCGGATGTGATCCTCGTCATGCGGGACGGGCATATTGTGGAGCAGGGCAAGCATGAGGAACTGTTGGAAAAGGGTGGATTCTACGCCGAACTGTATAATAGCCAGTTTGCCCATTGACGCGCAGCGCGCCCCCGCCGAGCCTCGGCGGGGGCGTTGGCTTTTCGCGTCTGTCGGCCGTTCGTTTCCTTGCGCAATTGCGCTTGCGCTCCGGCGGAATGTGTGATACAATGGTGGATGTTACAGGACGAAGGAGGGGCGGGCCATGAATTACGCCACCATCAAGTATAACGACATCGCGAACGGCATCGGTGTGCGGGTTTCCCTGTTCGTCAGCGGCTGTACGCATCACTGTGAGGGCTGCTTCAATGCCGAGGCCTGGGACTTTCAGTATGGCGAGCCATTCACCCCGGCGGTGGAGGAGGCCATTCTGAAAGCGCTGGCTCCCGACTATGTGGCGGGGCTGTCCCTGCTGGGGGGCGAGCCGATGGAGCCGGAGCACCAGCGGGCACTGCTGCCCTTTCTGCGGCGGGTCCGGGCGCAGTATCCCCATAAGACCGTCTGGTGTTATACCGGCTATCTGTTGGACACCGAGCTGATGGACCCCGCCGGACGCGCCCACACTGCCGTCACCGACGAGCTGATCCGCCTGCTGGATGTGGTGGTGGACGGGCGGTTCGAGGCGGATAAAAAGGACATCCGCCTGCGGTTCCGGGGCTCCTCCAATCAGCGCATCATCGACGTACCGGCCACGTTACAGGCCGGACACATCATTTTGAAAGAATGGGGCGATTATCAATGACGGTTCGTTTTCGTAAGCTGGATGACCGGGCGGTCACGCCCACCTACGGCAGCTCGGCGGCGGCCGGTGCCGATCTGTATGCGGTGCTGGACACCCCCCTCACCCTGAATGCCGGGGAGACGGCGCTGGTGCATACCGGGCTGGCGGTGGAGATCCCGGATGGATATGTGGGACTGGTCTGCGCCCGCAGCGGGCTGGCCACCAAGCGGGGGCTGGCCCCGGCCAATAAGGTGGGGGTTATCGACGCCGATTATCGGGGTGAGCTGATGGTGGCGCTGCACAATCACAGCGGCGCACATCAGACCGTCAATGGAGGCGAGCGGATTGCGCAGCTTCTGATTCTGCCGTATCTGACGGCGGAATTCACCGAGGTGGAGGAGCTGTCCGATACCGTGCGCGGCGGCGGCGGCTTCGGCTCCACGGGCACCAACTGAGTGATGTACAGACAGTGACGCCGGAACACCGCCGTTTCATCGGCGAGACGGCGTGACCGGCGGGTTTGTGGCCCGCCGCGCCGCGGAAGTGCGCCGCTCGCCGATGAAACGGCGGCCCGATGCGGGGAAATGGGTCGTTTCGCGCACGGTCGGATGCGGATCGCTGTGTCGATACCGGCGCATAATACGAAAGCATGAGGTGAAGGCATATGGCAAAGGATGCCTATATTTCCATGCCGGTGATCCGGAGACTGCCCCGGTATTACCGCTTTCTGTACGATCTGAAGGAGAACGGCGTGACCCGTATCTCCTCCCGGGAGCTGTCCCGGCTCATGGGGCTGACTGCCTCCCAGATCCGGCAGGATTTCAATTGCTTCGGCGGATTCGGTCAGCAGGGATATGGTTATGTGGTGGATGTGCTGTATCATGAGATCGGCCGCATTCTGGGGATGGATCGGCTCACCGACGCCATTCTGCTGGGAGTGGGCAATCTGGGCAAGGCCATAGTCAAGCACATGGACTTCACCACCCGGGGGTTCCGGCTGGTGGGGCTGTTCGACGATGCACCGCCCCTGGCGGGCAAGCTGCTGGGCACCCAGCCCATCCGCCCGACGGAGGAGCTGGAGGAATTCTGCCGCCAGCACCAGCCGCAGATGGCGATTCTGTGCATCCCCAAGGAGGCTGCGCCGCCGCTGGTGGAACGGCTGCTTGACTGCGGGGTGCGGGGGTTCTGGAATTTTTCCCACTACGATATTGCGTTCCATCATCCGCAGGCCATTGTGGAAAATGTGCATCTGGGGGACAGTCTGATGACGCTCTCCTACGAAATGACTGCCTCCGAGCCGTGAGGTGCGATCGGCGTGTATAGTTTCTCCCCGTTCGGTGCACACTACCGATGAGGTGATGGTCATGGCAACGAAAAAGTCTGCGCCCGGTATGCCGGATGACAGCACTCCCTCCGCCGATCCGGTGCAGGGGGAACCGCTGGATGTGTGGGATATGGTGAATAAATACGGCCGCTGCGAGGTGCAGGATACCACCGATACGGACAATGTGTTTCCGCTGATCGGTCCGCTGGGCTCCGGGTGCGTCGGCATTCCTTTCCCTGCCGATCCGGTGCAGCCGGACGGAGACAAGGCATCCGAGAAAAAATAAAAATACAGCGAGGCGAAAATGGCATATTTTCGCCTCGCTGTATTTTTGCTCGTCTTTGTGTCGGTTGCAATCCCGACCATGTACCATAAGTGACGCCGTACCGCTCAAAAATCCGTCTCAAACCGGGAGCTGCGGAGGCTGAGCCGTTCGCCGGCCGCCCGGCACAGCCGGACAAGCCGGCGCTCCAGACGGAAGATCACGCATAGTCCGGCGGCTGCGAGGGCGATCATCCCTACCAGAAGCCAAAAGGTTTGCCAACCGTTTTTCTCATGCTGCTGCATATCTGCTCATCCTTTCCTTAGACAGAGTGATCCGGATACGATCCCTTTTTCGGGTTTAAGCGCGTGGATCGGCTATACTGTTCGCCGCCCGTTTGGCAGCGGCCGGGTTTTATTGTTGCCTGCCCGGCCCTTTGCTTTCATTATACGAATCTTGTCGGAGCCTGTCAATGGGTTCCGGCAGAAAATTTCAGCCGGAAAATTCGTTAAAAGTCGTTAATACGGAGTTCACAACCCCTTGCTACAATACCTTAGTCTTAGAAAATTATGGGTCGGGAGAGAATGTCTATGCTGCAACTCAAAGAGATCGTCAAGACCTACGCGGCGGGGGAGAATGCCGTTACCGCTCTGCGGGGGGTGTCGTTGGATTTCCGGCACAACGAGTTTGTGTCGATCCTGGGTCCCTCCGGCTGCGGAAAGACCACCTTGCTGAACATCGTCGGCGGGCTCGACCGCTATTCCAGCGGCGATCTGATCATCAACGGGAAATCCACCCGTGCTTTCGGCAGCCGGGATTGGGATACCTACCGCAATCACACCATCGGGTTTGTGTTCCAAAGCTACAATCTGATCCCGCACCAGACGGTGCTGCAAAATGTGGAGCTGGCCCTGACTCTCTCCGGCGTTCCCAAGGGCGAGCGCCGCCGCCGCGCCAAAAAAGCGCTGGAACAGGTGGGGCTGGGGAATCAGCTGCGCAAAAAGCCCGGGGAGATGTCCGGCGGACAGATGCAGCGGGTGGCCATTGCCCGGGCGCTGGTCAACAATCCGGATATCATTCTGGCGGACGAGCCTACCGGTGCGCTGGATACCGAGACCAGCGTGCAGGTGATGGAGCTGCTCAAGGAGGTGGCGCAGGATCGGCTGGTGGTGATGGTCACCCACAATCCGGAGCTGGCGGAACGGTATTCCACCCGCATCATCCGGATGCTGGACGGACAGGTCACCGGGGACACCGCCCCCCTGACCGCGGCGGAGCTGGCGGAGGAAACCAGAATTCAGGAAGAAAAGGCGGCGGCGGAGCGGCAGAAGAAGCGCCCCTCCATGTCCCCCTTTACCGCGTTTGGGCTGTCGCTGAAAAACCTCTTCACCAAAAAGGGGCGCACCATGCTCACCAGCTTTGCGGGCAGCATCGGCATCATCGGCATCGCCCTCATCTATGCGGTGTCTCAGGGCACCACCACCTATATTGAAACGGTGCAGGAGGATACGCTGGCCTCATACCCTCTCACATTGGAGGCCACCCATGTGGATGTCAGCACCCTGCTCAAGACCTTTATGGGCACCGCCCAATCCTCCGGCGACCACGAGAACGATGCGGTGTATCAGAAGAATGTGGTCTACGATATGGTGAATTCCCTCAATAATCTGGAGGCGGATGAAAACGATCTGAAATCCTTCAAGACTTATCTGGAGCAGCGGCGCGGGGATGCGGAGGATACCTCCGGTCTGCGGGAGGCGGTGTCCGGCGTGCAGTACAGCTACGACACCGATCTGCTGATCTACACCAAGAGCGTGGACGGCACGGTGATGGAATCCGATGCCACCCAGCTGATGCAGCAGCTCATAGCGGAATATATGGGCAGCAGTATGGCGGCGATGATGGATCCCAGCGCCTCCTCCGGCGGCTCTCTGTCTCAGATGTTCTCCTCCTCCGCCATGCAGCGCTCCGGCACCTTTCAGGAGATGCTGCCGGGGGATGACGGGGCGCTCATCAGCCCTCTGCTGAAAAAGCAATACGATGTGGTTTACGGCGACTGGCCGACGAAATATAACGAGATCGTGCTGGTGCTGGACGAGAATAACGAGCTGGGGGATATCACCCTCTATGCTCTGGGGCTGAAATCCAAGGAGGAGATCGACGCGCTGATGAGCGCGGCGGTGAACAAGACCGAGGTGGCCACGACCCAGCAAAGCTGGTCCTATGCGGAGATTTGCGATCGGGAATACCACACGGTTCTTCCGGCGGAGTGCTATGTGAAGGATGAAAAGACCGGCCTGTATACCGATCTGCGGGATACCGATGCGGGTGTCAAATATCTCTATGACAACGGCATTCCGCTGAAGGTGTGCGGCATCATCCGCCCCAACAAGGATGCGGTGTCCGCCATGCTCACCGGTTCCATCGGCTATACCGGCGAGCTGACTAAGGAGATCATCCGCCGCTCGGAGGATTCTGCCGCTGTGCAGGCGCAGAAAGCCGACACCGACACCGATATTTTCACCGGTCTGCCCTTTAAGGCTGCCGGCGACCTGACCGACGGAGAAAAACAGGCGGCTTTCAAGAGCATTGTCGCTGCTCAGGACGAGGCGGGCAAGGCGCAGACCTACACCGGTATCCTGTCTCTGCCCTCCGATGAGCAGCTGAAAGCCTCCGTGGATCAGATCATGGCCACCATGACCCGGGAGACGATGGAGGCCACCCTCACCGATGCCATGACCCGGCAGATGGGCATGAGCGAGGCCACTGTGGCCGGGTATCTGTCCGGCATGAGCGATGAGGAGCTGACCGGGGCTTTCCGGCAGCAGGTGGAGCAGCAGGTCACGGCCCAGTATGCCCAGGCCGCGGCCGCTCGGCTGACGGGACTGAGCGATGCCCAGCGGGCGGCGGCGCTGACCGCGGCGCTGGACGGTTATACCCCGGAGCAGTGTGCGGTCTACTACGATAAGGTGCTGGAATTCTCCGATGCCACCTATGACGAGAATCTGCAAAAGCTGGGGAGTCTGGATCTGGACAAGCCCGCCGCCATCAATCTGTATACCGCCACTTTCGCAGGCAAGGATGTGATCGAGGACGCCATCGCCGCCTATAACGAGACGGTGGACGATCTATCCAAGATCCGATATACCGACTATGTGGGTCTGATGATGTCCTCCGTCACCACCATCATCAACGCCATCACCTATGTGCTGATCGGCTTTGTGGCGATCTCGTTGATTGTTTCCTCCATCATGATCGGGGTGATCACCCTCATCTCGGTGCAGGAGCGCACCAAGGAGATCGGCATTCTGCGGGCCATCGGCGCCTCCAAGCGGGATGTGTCCGGGATGTTCAACGCCGAGACGGTGATCATCGGTTTTACCTCCGGGCTGCTGGGGGTGCTGGTCACCTATCTGCTGTGTATTCCCATCAATCTGCTGGTGCATCATCTCACCGGCATCCAGAATTTGAGCGCGTATCTGCCGTTGCCCACGGCGCTGATCCTCGTCGGTATCAGCATCCTGCTGACGCTGATCTCCGGCATCATCCCCTCCCGCTCGGCGGCGAAGAAAGACCCGGTGGTGGCGCTGCGGACGGAATAACGGGAGCTCCGGCGCACCCGGAGTTTAACCTCTCCAAGCCTTTACCGTGATTCCTCGCGCCCATTCTCCGGTGGCGGTGCGGCAGACTTTGCCGTACAAATGCAAAACCCGCCCGACTGTATCGGAACGATACAGCCGGGCGGTCTCTTTTCCTTAGAAAATCAATCCCGTGCGGCGCAGAAACCATCGCTTTCCCGGACACCGGGATGCCGCAGAAACTGCCGGTAAAAAGCAAAACCAACCACCGAAGTCAGCACCTCCGTGCATATAAAGGTCAGCCAGAACCGTTCCAGACCCAATCGGGAAAACAGATACCCCAGCGGCACAAACAGCACCACCGTGCGGATCACCGTCAGCAGGGAACTTTTCAGCGCCTGTCCCACCGCCTGGAAGAATACCGGAAACAGCAGCGATGTCACCATCGGCAGAAAGCTGGGGCCGATCCAGCGGAAACCGTAGGTGCCGATGCGGATTACCTCCGGGTCGGCGGTGAATACCCGCAGCATGGGGGCGGGCAACAGCTCAAAGCACAGGGTTCCCACCGCCATCAGGGCCGCGCCGAACAGCAGGGATACCGCCAGCGTCTGCCGCACCCGATCCAGCTGCCGGGCGGCGTAGTTATAGCTGAGGATCGGCACAATGCAGGTTTGCAGCGCTCCCAGCGGAATGAAGAAGAAGGTCTGCCATTTATAGTACAGTCCCAGCGCCGTCACCGCCTGATCGGAGAACCCGGACAGGATCAGATTCAGCCCCAGAATATAAAAGGTGTACGCCAGCTGCATGAGGATATTGGGCGTGCCCAGCCGATAAATGAGTTTCAGGTACCCCGGATATTCCCGGCGGGCGGGGGAGCGGCGATAGCCCCGGGGCAGCACAATGACCGCCGCTACGATCTGTCCTGCCACCGTGGCAACGGCCGCCCCGGCAATGCCCATCGCCGGCACGCCCCAGCCGAAAATCAGGATCGGGTCCAGCACAATGTTGGTGACCGCTCCGGCGATCTGCGCCAGCATGGGAGTTTTCATGTTGCCGTCGGCTTGCAGCACCTTCGTCCAGACGCTTTCGCAAAACAGTCCCACCGACGCCACGCACACGATCCGCCCGTAGACGATCACCTCCCGGATCACCTCCGGGGAATCGGAGGACATGGCGGCATAGGCGGGCATCACTCCGTAGCTCACCCCGGCAAACACCACCCATAGCGCCAGCGCCAGCGGCAGACCGGTGCCGGCGATCCGCTGTGCCCGTTCGTGGTCGCCGGTGCCGTGGTATCGGGCGATGGCGGTGTTCAGCCCCACGCCGGTGCCCACGGCCAGGGCAATCATCATCAGCTGCAGCGGATAGACGATGGATAGAGCGGTCAGCCCCGTCTCGGAATACTTCCCTACGAAAAAGCTGTCCACGATATTATACAGCGCCTGGATCAGCTGCGCCAGCATCACAGGCGGCGCCAGCTGCAGCAAGATCTTACTGATCTTTTCACTGCCAAAAAATTCGGATGTCTCCATTCTCTTTCGCCTCACATTTGTATTTTTCGTTCCGTTCTTTTCCGTGCTCGCACGCCGGTGAACCCTTGACCGTCTACGGCTGCAAGGTTTCCAGTTCGGTGCAGAGTTTCTCGACCGCCGTCAGGTCATCTCGCTGAAAAGCGGCGGTGATGCTGGTCTCCAGCTCCTGTTTTTTGCGGTCGATCTCCAGATAAGTGACATCAAAATATCGATCATATACCATTTTGCGGAAGTTCCGGCTGCGAATCCTCCTTATGGTATTTTCATCCGCAAAAAGGATGTAGTCGGCGCAGTCGGCGGCCAGATAAAAATCATGCGTCACCATCAGGATCGTTCCCCGGTAAGCGTTGATCGCTTTCTCAAGAGCGGTCTGCGCCGCCAGATCCAGATGGTTGGTCGGTTCATCCAAAAGCAGCAGGGCGGCGCCGCTGCGAGAAAGGACCGCCAGCTGCAGCAGGTTCTGTTCGCCGCCGGAAAGCCGGCTTACGTTCTGCTCCAGACAAGCCGTCGGCAGCGTATAGGCCGTGAGGCAGGCTTGCATTTCGGCTCTGGTTTTCAATCCTGCATCCCGCAGGATCTCCGCAACGGTCTTTTCTCCGTTCTCCGCGCCGACCTCCGGCTGCGGCAGCCACGCAAACGACGTATCCGGGTCGATCCGGATCGCCGGGTCTTCCTGCCGGATGATATCCCGGATGAGCGTCGTCTTGCCGGTGCCGTTGGCTCCGATCAGAGCGACCTTTTCTCCCTCTTTGATCTCAAAATTGACATCCCGCAGCAAATGCTCGTCAAATTTCACTTCGTAATCCGTCACCCGCAGCACGACACGCGGCTCGGATGACGGCCGTGCGCAGTCCTCGCTCGCATTTCGCCCGCCCGCAGCGGACTGCGCCGCGGGCGCCGCCGGTGCTGCCGGTTCCGAGGCTTGCGCGGCGCGTAATGCCGCGCCGGGCAGGGTGATCTGCGGCTCCCGTACTTCGATGAACGGCGCCTTGATCTGCCGCTTAAGCAGTCTTTCCAGCTGCGATTGCTTGGCATTGACCACTTGCCCGATGGTCGGATTGACCATCAGCGTCGCACGTTTGCGCAGAAGCTCTACCATTTGCTCCGTGCGCTCGATCTCTTCCTGCTCTTCGATATACTGCAGGCGCAGGTTCAGTTTTTCCCGCAGGATCGCGCAGCGATAGGCCGCGTAGGAGCCGTCAAATTCCTGCAGATCGCCGTTTTCCAGATGCAGGATCTGATCAAAGCAATGGTTCAGCAGGTAGCGGTTATGGGTAACGGCCAGCAGCGTGCCGCGATAAGCGTTGATCAGCCCGCAGAGCCCGTTCAGATTTTCAAAATCCAAAAAAACATCCGGCTCATCCAGCACCAAAAAGTTCGGTGCCAAGAGCATTTCCCGCAGGATCTGCAGCAGCTTGTATTCTCCGCCGCTGACTTCTGAAAGTCTTGTTTCTTCCAGATCACTCATCCCCGCAATATACAGCTGCCGACGGATGACGCTTTCGTAATGATCCGCGTCCATCGCCTCGCTCTGATCCAGCAGAGCCTGATAGCGGGCAAACAGCTGCTCCATCTGCGCTTCGTCGATCTCCGGCGCCGTCATTTCATCGCAGACCGCGGTGATCTGCGCGTTCATGTCGGTAAAACGCTGCGCGAGATAGTCGAACACGGTACAATCCTGCGCCTTGTCCCGCACGCTGAATTGGCTGGCGTAACCGATGCGGCAGTTTTCGTCCAGCAGAATCCTGCCGTCAAACCAGTACTTTCCCGGGTGCAGCAGCATCTCCACAAGGGTTGATTTGCCGCATCCGTTGCTTCCAATCAGCGCGCAATGCCGTCCGGTCTCTATGGTAAATGAAATCTCGTTGTATAAGTCTTTGTCCGGAAAACCGTAGGATAGTTTTTCGACCTGGATCATGTCAGTCCCTCTTTCTTATCTCACATGCTAAATGATTTCCTTGTTAAAATGGCCCCGCGTATCACTCTCCTTACGGAACAGGGACTTCGGCTCCCGCCCGCTGAGCTTGCGCTGCGCGGCGCGGACGATGCGCGTCACTTCTTCCGCGCTCTCGGTCGTAAAGTTCAGGCGGAACGCCTCTACGCCCTGAACGGACGGCATCTCATCCAGCAGGTTGAGGATCTTGCCGTTGAGGATGGTCGTCGTGCAGTCCGGGTGGGAAAGGATCGGAAAGGTTCCGTATTCGTCTTTCAGCTCATAGACCTTCGTCTTACAGAGTCCGCACTGCTCCCTCTTTTTGAGCGGGCAGTATTTGGTGAAGATCAGCGGCGCGCGTCCGTAAACGATCATCTCCAGCGCCGGCACTGCGCCGTATGCGCGGCGGTAAGCCTCGATCAGCGCTGCGATCTGCCTGCGGTTCAGCTCGTAGGACAGGGTCACGCGTTTTGCGCCCAGTTCCAGCAGTCTGCGGCAGGCGATCGAGTTGACCACATTGAAAGAATAATCCGTCACGAACGGATTGCGGTCTTTATAGTAATACAGGCCGCCGTATCCGCCGAGCAGGAGTTCTCCGTTCCGCTCCTCATAGTTTGCCTGGTTCCTGCGGACGATATTCTCAAAATAGATCTGCGAGATTCCGGCGTTCCGGCAGGCGTCGTATTGCTCCTTTGTGACGACAGACGCCGTCAGAAACGGTTCCGGATCCTCTGCCTGCGCGCGAGCTGGGGTCTGCGCGCGCCCTGCTTCTGCCGGTGCGCAGTCCGCCATCGGCACCGTATCCGTTTTCGCCCGCTCCGAAAGCCCTGCGCCTACAAGCACGCGGCGCGGCTTGCTGTTCAGTTTTTCTTCATAGAGCCGTTCGACGATCGTGCGGCGTGCCTGGTTGAGCAGCTTGACCGGGATGAAAGCCCCGCACTCTTCAAACACAAGCTCCTGCAAGGTAAACACCGTGTCATGGAGCTTTGCCAGCTGTTTTTTTACTTGCTCGGCGGTGGTCGGCCGGTTTTGCGCCGCTTCCAGGATCTCCTCGCTTGTATAGCCGCAGCGCACGCCCAGACCCTCGGCCTCAACGGTCAGCGCCGCGCCGGGATAGGCGTGCACCCAAAGCCGCAGCGGAAAGCGCCGGAATTCCTGTTCCATACTCTTTTCCAGTTCCTGATAGAACTGATAGTCCTTGGTCTTGTAGACCGGATCACCTTTGGACAATTTTTCCTTGATGCGGATGAAGCAGCTGCGCTCCGCCTGATTGATCAGATTGCCGTCCCGATTGTACAGCTTGACTACGGAAAGGTTGACATCTTCTCCGTTATGGTCAATGCGGATGATATCGTTCTGTTTTAGAGCGTCATGCAGACGGATCTCGTACATGCCTTTATATGCACCGGCAACGCTGCCGATCGCGTAGCCGAAATTGTTCGGTTTTTGAATATTCGTCAGATCCTTGGGATCCTCGTGGAAAAGATAGCCTTTGGTAAAGGTTCGATTGAAGGTCTTTTTCAGATCATCCCTATCTTCTTCTGTCGCATGTCCGTCGAGGGCGGCGCGGTACCTTGCCGTCACATTCGCCACATAGGCCGGTTCTTTCATGCGTCCCTCGATCTTGAGAGAGTCCAGGGCTTTGAGGTCTTCGATATAGTCGATGGTGTTCAGATCCTTGGTCGACAGCAGATAACTCGTCCCCAGGGATCTGCCGTTTGTCTTGTCGATCAGCTCATAAGGCTTGCGGCAGGATCCGACGCATCTGCCCCGGTTGCCGCTGCGGTAGCCGATCAGTCCGGACATCAGACAGTTGCCGGAATAGGATACGCAGAGCGCTCCGTGTACAAAGATCTCCAGCGGGATCTTCGCGATCCGGCGGATCTCTTTCGCCTTTTCGATCGTCACCTCACGCGCCAGCACGACACGCTTCGCGCCGAGTTCTTTCCAGAGAAGCGTGCCCTCCAGATCGTCGATCCCCATCTGTGTGGAGCAGTGCGCTTCCATATCCGGGAAGCGCCGGATGATCTCCTCAAATACCGCCATATCCTGCACGATGACGCCGTCGACGCCGATCGCGTTGAGAAAAGCCAGCTGCTCCCGCATGGCCGCAAGTTCTTCTTCAAAAACGATGGTGTTCATCGTCACATAAACCTTTACTTCCCGCAGGTGCGCATAGCGGATCGCCTCCGCAAGCGTGGTTTCGTCAAAATTGCAGGAATATGCTCGCGCGCCGAATTTCTGCATGCCGAGATAGACCGCGTCGCAGCCGTTTGTGACCGCCGCTTTCAGCGCCTCCATATTTCCGGCCGGAGCCAGCAGTTCTGTCATGGTTTCCTCCTGTTATTCTGTCATTTTTCTGCTTGTCCGCAGAATCTTTGCATAGGATCCATCGAATCCATAGGATCCTCCTATATATTTCGGATGGCTTCCGCAAGCGCGGCGGCGTCGTTGATCTGATTGATCTTGCCGCGAAATGCCGCCGCGCCCGGCAGACCCTTCAGATACCAGCCAACGTGCTTACGCATCTCTCGTACTGCGGTATATTCACCTTTCAGCGCGCAGACATCGTCGAAATGCCGCAGCATCATGCGGATCTTCTCCTGTTTATCCGGCAGCTTCGGTGCCGTCGCTTCCCCTTGCATCGCTGCCTGCGCATCCGAGGCTGCGCGGCCGCCTGTGCCGCAAGCAGAATCAAACTCGCCGTGCTCCCATGCCCATGCGAGCTGTTCAAAGATCCAGGGGTTTCCCAGTGCTCCGCGTCCGATCATCACAAGATCGCAGCCCGTTTCCTGCATCATGCGACGAGCCGAGGCGATGTCCGTGACATCGCCGTTGCCGATCACCGGAATGGATACTGCCTGTTTCACATCGGCGATCACCGTCCAGTCGGCACTCCCGCTGTAAAACTGCTCCCGGGTTCTGCCGTGCACCGCCACTGCAGCCGCTCCCGCGGCTTCGATCGCGCGCGCCACCTCGACGGCGTTCTTTTCGGCATCGTTCCAGCCGGCGCGGATCTTCACCGTGACCGGTTTCTCGCTCGCCTCCACAGCAGCATGGACAACCTCGTACGCCAGCTCCGGCTTGCGCATCAGCGCGCTACCTTCTTCATTGCGCACGATCTTGGGCACCGGGCAGCCCATATTGATGTCCAGCAGAACATGGGGCCGCCGGTTCAGCATCCGCACCGCTTCCGCGACGATCTCCGGCTCATGTCCGAAGATCTGATAAGAGACCGGAGCCTCGCCCGGCAGGATATCCAGCAGCTTGTCCGTATTCTTGTCTTTATACCAGAGCCCCTTGGCGCTGACCATTTCGGAATAGACCATGGCAGCGCTCATTTCGCCGCAGATGCGGCGAAACGGGGCATCGGTGATGCCCGCAAGGGGCGCCAGAATAAAGGGATTTTTTAATTGTACGTTTCCGATCTTGCAATCTCGTTTCATTTCGCGCCCTCCCGGCACAGTTCTGAAAAAAATCCGCCGGTTTTCACAGCGGATTTTGTTTTTGCTCTATTTTTTCTGTTTTCCTTACGCACGCTCTGCACGCATTTGCACATAGCGAACTACTTCGCCGCATTCTCCATTCTGCGCAGTGCCAGCGCGATGGTCAGACCCGGGATCACACGGTTGCCGGTGATCTCCGCGCCGAGGATCTCGTTGATCTTTTTCAGACGATACTGCACGGTGTTCGTATGGATTCCCATGAACTCCGACGTCTTGCCGCTGTTCATGCCGGCATCCAGTACAAAGGTCTCCAGCGTTTCCAAAAGCTGTTTGGATTTGTTGTCGCCTTCTCTGCGGAACGGTTCCAGAAGATCCATATAGTTCTTTTTGAGGTAACCGCCCTGCACCTGGATGTTGATGCAGTTGCTGACCAGCGTCAGTTCATATTTGGTAAAAACGCGTTTATACGGGAAGATACTCTCCACGAACGACCAAGTCTCACCGATCAGGCGGAAGCCGTCGCCTGCGCCCTCGATCCCGTCGATGCCCGTCACATGGAAAATGCGGACGGTCTTGTTTTCCTTCAGCGCGTCGAAGAACCTCAGGCAGACTGCCTTTTCCTCGTTCTCCTCTTCATCCGCCAGCTTCGGTCCCTTGAGCAGGAGCGCATAGCTCTCGTTTTCCTCATTGATCTTGATGATATCCAAAAGTCCGTCGCTGACAAACTGATGGATGACTTCCTCCGCATGGTGATCTTCGATCCCTTTCGCGTAAAAGACGGAAATGATATCGGACAGCTTCACACCGGCCTCTTCCCGGATGGAATAAGCCAGACTCTTGTTGCCGCGCATCAGTGCCTTGACCAGCTCGGCCTTGGCGTCACGCTCCGGCGTATACTTCCACATACCCATCGCCAGTTCGATGATCTCGGCGAGCTTGGTCATCTCGCCGGACGAATAGTTGTCATCATTGTCAACGATGAACAGGTAATATTTTTCGTTGTTGATATGCACCAGACCCCAGTAGGTCAGAACGCCGTCGATCTCAATCAGGCTGTAGATGTTGCTCAGGTTCAGCGCCGCTTCCTTCCCGCGGCGGATGGCTTCGTTGATCGTTGTCTGATGTCTGGTCTCGATGGCAAAGATCGGATTGAAATCTTCGCTCAGGAGCACAACCTGAAAATCATTGTTGATTGCAGCTTCACGGAGCGCCTGCTGGAAGTTCGCGTGTTTTTCAAAGTTGAGCAGATGGAAAATCGTATTGTTGATCAGGCTGTTCTTAAAATTATTTCCGTACAGCACATGCTCCATGACCTCCGCGATGATCTGCGAATAGTCCATATTTTCTCCGTCGACCATGATAATCAGCGGAACACCGGCTTCGTCTGCCGCGCGTGTAACTTCCTTATCAACCGGTCTGGTTGTCTGCTCTCTGCGAAAAACCACGATCGCCGCGACACCTGTCTTCGCAAGTTCACGGATCGTTTCCTGCTGCATCTTCACGTCGCTCTTCATTCCCGCGAAGGAAGTCAGCACCATGTTGCCGCTACTACCGCTACATTTGACCGCTTCCTCCGGCGAGGACGCGTCCATAACGGAAACCGCTTTCACCCGGTTGTCCATGTTTCGTTCTCCCGCGACTACGATACATTTCCGGAAGGATTCCAGCTGCAGACAATCCTTAACGCTTACCTTCATCTTCTCCCTCATCTTCTTTCTGAGGTGCCTCAGCTACCTGAGACGCCTCCTCTTTCTGCGCATCATCGTCCTGCATGTAATCAGAATCATACTTTTTCAACTCTTCCAGAAGACGTTCTTCCTCTTCCTTGCGGAGCTGTTCTGCCTCTGCAGCTT
Source organism: Ruminococcaceae bacterium UBA5905 (assembly GCA_002431285.1). GTDB lineage: Bacteria > Bacillota > Clostridia > Oscillospirales > Acutalibacteraceae > UBA5905. The sequence goes on from DJEF01000025.1 coordinate 21,560, forward strand.
CCTTTTCGTTCTGCGCTTTCTTCGCTTCATCCGCCTTCTCAACGCTTTGCTTCAGATCTTCTGCGGTAATCCTGCCGGTATAAAGATCTTCAAATTGCTGACCGTCGATGGTCTCCACCAGAAGCAGCGCTTTGGCAATGCGCTCCAAGGTCTCGTCCTGATCCATCAGAATCTTCGTTGCTTCATCGTACGCTTCGTCGATGATCCGCTTGATCTCGTCATCAATTTCCTGTGCGGTATGTTCAGAATAGTTTTTGTGTGCCGTAAAATCGTTGCCGAGGAAAACCTCTTCCTGCCCGCCGTAGCTCACGGCACCGAGTTTTTCGCTGAAGCCGTACTTGGTCACCATTTCCCTTGCGGTAGAGGTTGCCTGCTTGATATCGCCGGACGCGCCAATCGAAATGTCGTCCAGCTTCAGTTTTTCGGCCACCCGTCCGCCCATGCAGGATACAATGTAGTTATACATCGAGCCCTTGGTATCGAACATCTTGTCATCCTCAGGCAGATACATGGTATATCCACCGGCTCTCCCTCTCGGAATGATCGTGACTTCGTGGATCGGCATATGCTTCGGCAGGGTTCTCGCCACGATAGCGTGACCTGCTTCGTGATAAGCCGTGAGTTTCTTCTCTTCTTCGGAAACAACACGGGACTTCTTTGCCGGTCCCATCTGTACCTTGCGGATAGCTTCCTCGATCTCTTCCATGCGGATGAATCTTCCGTTTCGGCGAGCCGTGATCAGTGCTGCTTCGTTGAGGATATTTTCAAGGTCGGCAGGTGTGGAGCCCATGGTTCTTCTTGCCAGTACCTTCGGTGTTACGTCATCTGCCAGCGGTTTGTTCTTGGCATGTACCTTGATGATCTCCTCACGACCCTTGACATCCGGAAGACCGATCACGATCTGCCGGTCAAATCTGCCCGGTCTGAGCAAGGCCGGATCCAGAACGTCCGGACGGTTGGTCGCCGCCAGGATGATGATGCCGGAGTTCTCCGCGAAGCCATCCATTTCAACCAGCAACTGGTTCAAGGTTTGTTCCCGTTCATCGTGACCACCGCCGATGCCCGCGCCGCGCTTACGGCCGACTGCATCGATTTCGTCGATGAACACGATACACGGCGCGTTCTTTTTGGCCTGATCAAACAGGTCTCTGACACGAGAGGCGCCGACGCCGACGAACATTTCCACGAAGTCGGAACCGCTGATCGTAAAGAACGGCACGCCGGCTTCGCCGGCTGTCGCCTTGGAGATGTAGGTCTTACCGGTTCCCGGAGGGCCTACCAGCAGAATGCCTTTGGGGATTCTCGCCCCGAGTTCCTTGTATTTTTTCGGTGCTTTGAGGAAGTCCACGACTTCTTCCAGCTCCTGCTTTTCTTCCTCCAGTCCGGCGACATCGTCAAAGGTCACTTTTTTGTCGCCCTTGACCATCTTGGCTCTGGACTTTCCGAACTGGAACGCCTTACCGTTGCCTCCCTGGTTCATCATAATGTAGAACAGGAAGATCAGCGCGCCGATCATCAGCAGATTCGGCAGCAGGCTCAAAAGGAACGATCCGGAATCCGGCTTCGGACTGGAAAATTCCTTCAGGGTTCCGTTCTGCATCTGTTCAAACAGATAGTTTTCTTCTAGCCAGTTGATCTCCAGGACGGATGGCGCGTAAGCGTAGTAATAGGTGTCTTTGCTGATCTGTCCGGTCAGCGTGGTATTTTCGATCTGGATCGCTTCGAACTTTTCCTGCTCGACCATCTGCGCAAATTTGGAAAAAGATATTTCTTTTACCGTCTGCTGACTGCCGTCCAGTCCTTTGTAGAACATAGCCACCAGTAGAACGACCAAAAACAGAATCAAATAGACGCTGACATTTTTTGCGAATTTTTTCACTTGTTTCCCCTTTCAAGATAGAATCTATATTTCATTTCTGCGTTTTTCTTGTTTTTTTGCGCTATCTTTCTAAGTGCGCTTTTGTATTTTATAACAAAATCCAGGGAATTTCAAGGATTATTATCGTTCCCTCTACTTGGATATCCACTTTTCTGTCCGCGCAAAATCTTCCTTTCTGTTTGAGCCGATCGGATCTGAAATTTTTTGACGGAAGAATCCACCAGACACTGTTTCCGTAGGCCAGTACCGGGATTTCATCGCGGTTACTCTTCGGTACTTTCTCATCGACAAAAAAATCCTGCAGTTTTTTTCTTCCGCCCGGAATCGTCAAAAAATCCCCATCCCGGCGAGTACGGATCTCCGGCATGGCGTCCTCCGGCAGATCGCCTGCACGAAAGGCTCCATGCAGCCCCAGTTTCCCGCTCTCCAGCATCTGCCGATACGCGGCGGTATCCGTTCGCCAAATCCGGAATTTCGGCTGCTCCGAAGCATCCGTTTCCGTCCGGCGGTCGAATTTGAGCTTTTCGTAAACTCTGACCGCGCGATATCCGTCCGCCAGTTCCGCTTCTGCGGACGGGCTTTCGGAAAGGCGAATCTTTTCGATTGCCGCAAGCTGTGCGCTGCTGAAATTTTCCTCCATGCCGATGCTGCTCAGCGCTTTCTGATAGACGCGCGCGCGGATCGCCGGGTGCATCGCTTCTAAGCGATCCAGGCTGAGGTAAAGCGCTTTGGACGGTTCCGTCGGCCGCGCGATATCCGTCCGCTCGGTTTCTCCTGCAAAGGCATAGGTTTTTTCTTCTCGCACTGCTTCATCGGATATCAGCGCGTCTTGAAACGCCTGCTCGGTCTGCTGCCAGAGATAGTCTTTGTCGGTCTTTGCGATGTTTCCCAGCCGGTTTAAGGCCGCCAGGATATTTTCGTTATAGTGTTCCGCCAGATACGGCAACAACTGCAGGCGGATTTTATTGCGTGTGTAGACGGCTTCTGTGTTCGTATGGTCGATGCGCGCCGTAAGCTGAC
>DJEF01000037.1 GCA_002431285.1 Ruminococcaceae bacterium UBA5905
GCGCCCGAAACGATCTGCCCGTCCTCATCCGTCTTGCTGCCGGTCACCTTGCCCCGTTTCAGCCGGTTCTCCACCGGCTCCCCGCCGTTTGCCCGGATCTCCACAAGGGCGGTATCCTGCCCCGCATAAGTAAATTCCACCGGATACTGCGCATCCGAAACGATGTAGTGTGCGTCGGCGGCGATCTCCCGGATATAGAGCTTTGCCCCCACGGGGATATCCGCCGTGAACACCGCTTGTCCCTCCGGCGTACAGCGTGCCGTTTCGATCAGCCCGTCCGCCGGGATGCAGGTGCCGTCAGCGGCATTGCACGCCTCTGCCGCATACAGACCGAACACGACGCTTTCCGTTTCTCCGTTTTCACCAAGGGAGAACCGGACGTCCTTTTCCAGCACCTTGGCGATGCGGACGGCGGCTTTTTGCCGTTTATTCGTCACCGACAGCACGGCGGCGGTGACGCTGACATCCTGCCCGGCATAGGTAAGCTCCACAAACGTGGGATCTGCGGTCAGGACGGTGCCGTAGGGAGCCTTCTCCTCACGGAGCTCGTATTTGCCCGGATACAGCGGTCGGCTCTCCGCTTTGCCGTCGGTTCGGGTCGTTACGGTGTCCGCCTTTTCTCCCGCCTTGCAGCGGAGCGTGCCGTCCGGCGTATACACATCTTCGGCGGCATAGATACCGAACACGGCGCCGGGCAGCCCGCTGTCGGCATACACCGGGATATAGCGGCCGTCCTCCACCCGGACGGAGAAAAACACCTCGCCGCTTTTGTAAATGCGGATGACCCCTTTTTGCGCCGTGTTATATTTAGTTACGGTCACGGTGGCGGCGCTCCCGTCCACGGAAAAGCGCACCGGCGCAGCGTCCAGCACATACCCGTATGCCGTGCATTGCTCGATCAGCTCATACTCCCCGCAGCGCAGCTTTTCGGGCAGGCGGAGCGTACCGGTGGCGTCGGTGAAAAAGGTGTCGATGTCCGTCGGCGTGGGGTAGCTGATGTGCTGGGTGATGAACGCGCCGGAGCGAAGATCTTTGACCTTAAAGCCGATCCCCGCCACCGGGATGACTTTTCCGCTCTCCGCATCCCGTTTCACGATGTCGACAGCCGCCTGTAAGGGGGCGTCATTTAAGATGTAGGTATATACCTCGGCGTGCTCCCGGATCGTCACCTCAAAGGCGGGCAGCAGCTCATAGGCAGGATCTCCCTTGACCTGCCGGACCACATACACGCCGTAGGGAAGCGCTTTGGAGATGGCAAGACCGTCCTTGTCGGTCGTCAGCCGGTCCCGTTCCTCGGGGCGGGCATTCGCATAAGCCCCTGCCGCACGCAGATACACCTCAAATTCCGCACCGACCTCCGGATGCTCGATCTGTGTGCTGCCGTCGTCGACGTGCTTGATCAGCCGGATCTGGCTCTTTTTGACCGGTTCTTTCGAGGAAAGATCGGTGGTGTTCAGCTCGACGGTATAGCGGTCGGCTTCCGTCTGTGGATAGTACACGGTGGGGTCCAGCTGATAGCCCTCGCTCGGTGTGATCTCCCGCAGGGAATACCCGTCGCCGCACACATAGAAGTCTGTCAGCAGCTTGCCGCCGTCGGCGGTGGTGTAGGTCTTCAGGAGCTGCCCGTTCCGGTACAGCCCGTAGACCGCCCCATCCAAACCGCCGTCGCCCTGGGGATAGCCCGTTTCGGCATCGACCTTTTGCAGCCGCACACGGAATTTTTTGAGGATGTTGGTCATCTGCGCATCCGTCACTGTGTTCCATTGCACCGTGACCCGCTGCACGTCGGGGATCACATACCGTGCCGGTGTGTCGATCTCGGACAGCTCGTAATCCATGCCGATCGGCACGGCATCGAAAACAGCCACGCCGGACGCATCGGCAACGGCGGTCAGATCTACGCTCTCGCCGTACACCGAGGTGCCGGTCAGACGAAACCGCAGCCCCTCCGTCAGCCCGTCCTCCGCCGTTTTCCGTACCCGTACCGAGCCGTACTGGCGCCCATTCGTGATCTCCAGCCGTACCGTGGGGGTATCGTCGCCGATCGTCACCGTCCAGGAGTTGACCGTGCCCGGCTGATAGTTGCCGGGGGCTTTGGTTTCCTTGACGACGACCGTGCCGTAATCGAGAAGTCCGGAACGGGCATAGCCGTTTTCGTCGGTGGGCGGCAGCTTCGTCAGCTCCTTGCCGGAAAGATCGTACACGGTGAACTCCGCTCCGGCGAGCGCCTTGCCGCTTTCCGCATCCTTTTTCAGCACCTCGAGATACCCCTGCTTTAACTTATTGACGGCGTGGATGGTGACGATGCCGCCGTTATCCCGGCCGACCGTCACGTTCCAGCTCGTTTGTCCCGCAGCGGTGTAATTGGCAGGGAACACCATTTCGGTCACGGTATATTCCCCGAGGGTGATCCCCTCCAGCGACGCATATCCGGCGGCATTCGTCGGTCCGATGGAATAGGTGTAGCCATTGCCGACCGCCTTGAAGTATGCGCCGGCCAGCGGCTTGCCGTTCGGATCCTTTTTGTAGATCTCGATGGCACCGTTCTCCTCTACAAAGGACGGCACCACGATCTCGGCTACCGCCTCCGGCTCTCCGCCCTTGCTCATTCCGGCGATGGTGCAGAATTCCGGTCCTCTGTCATTGCCGACATGGGTGACGAAATGCTGTCCGCCGTAATAGCCGGCATAGATCGCCACATGAGCGACCTTGCCGGTGTCGATCCGCTTGAAAATGATCAGCGAACCCAGGGGGATCGTTTCGGACGGCTTGAAATTGCCGCCGTTTCCGTTTTGCGTAAAGGTGATGCGTCTGGCTGTCCCGGCGCTGACCCATCCGTTCGCCGCCGTGCTGTACGAGGAGGAGGAACGGGGATCAGACGGACAGGGCGCCATGCTCGTGTCGATGCCTGCGACGTTTTTCAGGTAATTGTAGTAGACGTAGGTAACATAGGTGGCGCAGCAAAGCCCAGCCGATTCAAATTTGGCGATGTTCGGCGCCAGCCCCGTCTTGGTGGAGGGGTCGGCTACCGTTTCCAGACCGCTGGCCGAGGTCCCGTAGCCGATCTTTGAGCGGACAGAGGCGGCAACGCCTCCCGCATACTTTTTGAAGATCGTGCCGTCGTCCTTTTGTGTCTGCACGTGATAGCCCGTGTAGGCTAAGGCGTCCAGATAGACATTATCCAGCATTTCGGCGGGGATATCGGCGGCAGGCGCCGCCAGCGCCGAAAGGGGGATACAGGACAGCAGCACCAATACGGCTAACAGTCCCGAAAGCAGTTTTGCGTAGTTTCTTTTCATCTGTCATTCTTCCTTTCTCGTTTTGGGCAAAAAGAAAAGCCCTGCCGCATTTTCTCTGCGACAGAGCTGAAGAACATTCTATTCTTTTTTACCCGATGTTGTCTGGGGATACGCTGACGGAGCAGTGCCATAAACTGCCCGCATAGGTCACGCCGATGCCGATATACCCATTGTGCTGTGCGCCCACATACACCCAGTGTCCGGCGCTGTTCCGGAACAGATCGGCAAGCGCTTTTGCCACTTCGTCCACTGTGCCGACACGGCCGGTCTTGGCGATCGCCTCCCGGGCGTTCACCCGGTAATAGGGCTGTCCCGTTTCGCCGATATCAGCCGGGTCGATGTACTGCCCGTACTTCAGGGCGGTCGCCGCCGCCCGGGCGTCGTCCTCATCATGGCTGAAATTCGATACGATCTGGCGGCTGCGATACCGGGCATAGGCGGTCAGCCCCGGCAGCAGCTCCGCTGCCGATACATTCTGTTCACGGCGGTATGCGTTGATATAGTACAGCACCCGCTGCTCCACCCGGGCGGTGTCGGCTGCTGTCGCCCATGACGGGGCGGCGCTCTCTGCGGGAACAGTCGTTTCCGACCGGGGCGGCACAGTGGTCGGCGGCTTTCGTATGACCGTCGTGTTCGGCTGCTCCGTTTTGGGGGCGGTCTTCGGTGCGGTCGTAGGGGGAGTGGTATATCCTGTGCGGTATTCCTCGCTTTCTTTGGATGTCGGGGTGATCCCCGCCGTGGTCGTGCCGCTACGGGATGCCGTGGTCCTCTCTATGGCGCTCGACAGCGGCTCCGAAGTTTTCGGTTTGTAGCTTTGCGAACAGGCACACAGGAGCACGGTCAAAGCAAGAGAGAAAAAGAAAAGTTGTTTCAAAGGCTCACCACATTTCGTTTGGTATGGTCAGACGTGTACTTATTGCGGCGGACTTTGTGCATCCGTTGCACAAGGAGCACGTTTACGGTAGGCTTTCAGAAATTCAAGAAAGAGCTTTTGCACCTCCTTGGTATCGTCGGCAAGCTCAGCATACACACTTTCTGCCGGAATTTCAAGCGTCACTTTTCGTGTTGCCGGTTTTGGCTTGGCGCAGAGCAGGTTTTTCATCACGTCCGGCGTGACCGATCCGCAATCGTCCAGCGTCCGGAGCTTGGCGATCTGACCGAGCTTGGGCTTTATGCCCTCCGCTGAAATGGCAGCGAACAGTTGCTCCTGTGTCGGCTTCGACAGGTACGATACAGACACCGCCGACTTAAAGCCGAGCGCCCCGTCGTCCACCATGCGCAGCAGCGGCGGGATCAGGTGGGTCAGGCGGATCAGATACGCTACCGTACGGCGGCTGTCGCCGTTTTGCTTGCCGACCTCCTGCAGCGTGTCGATCTTGTCGGTGCCCGTGATGTCAGTGCGCTGCCCACGGCGACCCTGCATCTCCATGCGCATCCTGTAAGCATATGCCTTTTCGCTGTAACAAAGCCCCTTGCGCTGTTCCAGATTGGTGTCCAGCATACACATGGCGGCGCCCACGTCATCTAAGTCCTTCTTGATGATGGCGGGGATCGTCGTCAGCCCGCACAACGCCGATGCTCTGCGGCGGTTGCGTCCGGCGATCACCTGATAGCTGCCGTCCGGCAGCGGACGGACGATGATCGGCTGCATAACGCCGTTTTCCCGAATGCTGTCCGCCAACGACTGCAGGCTTTCCTCATCATACAGACGGAACGGCTGAGGTCGTCCGGTGATCTCCTCAAAATGTTCGTCGGCATAGTCCACCAGACAGTCCAGCGGCAGCTTCACGATGCGGTTCTCCGCCGGAGGGGAGTGGCGACTGATCAGGATCTCGTCAAATTCCTCCTCGGTATCCGCACTTCTCTGCATAGCGTTGAGCCTGTCCGCCAGTGAACACTTAGCCATTCTGCATCACCTCCGTTGCAATGTGGGCATAGGCTTTCGCCGCCTCGCATTTCGGTGCGTATTCGTGCAAGGATATACCGAAGGCCGGAGCCTCTGCCACCTTGATGGCGTATTTGATCGGCTCATCAAAGATGCGGACACGGTCGCCGTAGTTGTCCACGATGGACTGTAAGACCTGGCGGCAGCAATTGGTCTGGTTCTGGAATTTAGTGATGAGAATGCCCTCGATCTGCAGATCCGGATTTAAGTGCCGCCGGACCGAGCGGATCATCTTTTCCTCCTGTGCCAGCCCGTCGCTGCTCAGCACGTGAGCTTCCACCGGCAGGATGACCGAGGTCGATGCGGTCAGTGCGTTTTGTGTGAGCAGATCCGAGCCGGGATGGCAGTCGAGGAAAATATAGTCGTACTCCTCCTGGATGAACGATAGAATGTATTGGAGCAGCTGCTCCCGGCAGGTGGCGGAGGGAAGGACCGATTCCAGCGCCGTCAGCTTGGGAGTAGCGGGGATCACATCGACGGTGCTGGTTTTTCGGATCGCCGTATGGACTAACGCATCCATTTCGGCATCCTCGCATTCGTTTATGGCCGCTACGAACAGATCGTACACGGTTTTTCTGTCCTTTAACTGTCCCGGCAGTATGCCGAAGTGCTTGGACAAGTTATGTTGGGAATCCAGGTCTATGGCACAGACCCTTTTGCCCTGCATTTGCAGATAGGCGCTTATGTTGACGGCGGAGGTAGTTTTGCCGACCCCGCCCTTCCATGAGACCACGGAAATGATCTTACCCATTCGTATTGCCTCCGTTCACGTTTTTCTTGACTATGTGCGATAGTTTTGCTATACTGTGAACAGGCGAATTTACGGTTGTCGGTTAGGCGAAAATAGGGATGTCGTATTGTTATTTGACTGCGAGAACCCGCTATTTTACTGGATTTTCGGGAATATTCCTATTTCGCTATCCGTACCATTCGGAGTATTCTTATAGGATTTGAGATCCTTGAGAATGCTCCGTTTTTTCATGCCTGTTTTTGCGTTGATATTTTCCCAATGAGCCATGTGCGGTATGAGCCGTGTGGCGGCATTGGTTATATCGTTTGGCAGTCTCCCGCAATCGGAATATCCAACGCCGGAGCGGTCGGTAGGCGAATTCTCGTCGTACCGACCGCTCGTTGCTTTTTTGACGGCTTATCTACACCTTCAGGACAAAATGGTTTTTGTGATAATCCAGCAGTCCGTCCCGTTTCATTTTCCCCAGTTCCAGCGACAGCCCGCTCCGCTCCACCGCCAGATAATCCGCCAGCTGCTGTCTGGAAAAGGGAATATCAAATTCGTATTTTCCGCACCGCTGTGCGGCGGCGGAAAAATAGGACAGGAGCTTCGCTCGTGTGGTGCGTTGTCCCATGTGCGTGAGTTTTTCACTGAAACGCAGATTTTTCTCGGCAAGCTCACCGAGCAGATTCCGAATGATCCGGCTATGGTGTGCGCAGGCGCTGGGGCATACGTCCAGAATGCGCTTGACATTCAAAAACATAGCGGTGACGGGGGTTTCCGCTATGACGCTTACATCCGGAACAGAACCGGGTGCGCAGGCAAAGGCGGCGGCAAAGGCCTGACCCGGCCCTGCCTTGGAAAGAATATGCCGGTTTCCCCAAACATCCTCCTGTATGATCAGCACGCTGCCTGCTAAGACAAGTCCGATCGACTCAGCCGTATCGCCGGCGCGCAGCAGAAAGGCGTCCCTGGGGAAATCTCTTTTTTCCGCTTTGAGACAGGCCAGTAGGGCCGCAAGCTCATCCTCGGAAATGCCGGAGAAAAACGGAGCAGAACGGATTATCGGAAAAAATTCTTTCATAAAGCCCTCTTTTGTTGAAAATTCAACCGATTTGTTGATTTTATTATAGTATAATCCGATCAGAAACACAAGGAGGTAATTGAGATGACACGAAGAATCATTGAAATTGATCCGGAGAAATGCAACGGCTGCGGCGCCTGCGTCACCGCCTGTCATGAGGGCGCCATCGCTCTGGTGGACGGCAAGGCGCGGCTCATGCGCGATGACTATTGCGACGGCCTGGGCGACTGTCTGCCCGCCTGTCCCACCGGAGCCATCACGTTCACGGAGCGGGAAGCCGCCGCCTATGATGAGCAGGCGGTGCTGGCGGCGAAGCAGCAGAAGATGCAAACGGAGGGAATGCCCCTGCACGGCGGCTGCCCCGGAATGCGGATGAAGACGCTCCGCCGTACAGAGCCGTCCGATGGCGGGGATGCTCCCGCTGTGTCCCGGAGCCGGCTCTCCCAGTGGCCGGTGCAGATCAAGCTGGTTCCGGTGAACGCTCCGTATTTTGACGGTGCAAAGCTGCTCATCGCCGCCGATTGCACGGCCTATGCCTACGCCGCCTTTCACGAGCGGTTCATCCGGGGACACATCACGCTGGTGGGCTGCCCCAAATTGGACGGTGTGGACTATGCCGAAAAGCTCACCGAGATCATGCGCAATCACGATATCAAAAGCGTGACCGTCGTGCGCATGGAAGTTCCCTGCTGCGGCGGATTGGAGCAGGCGGCGAAAACGGCATTGCAGCAGAGCGGGAAATTCATCCCCTGGCAGGTGGTGACGATTTCCGTGGACGGAAGAATACTCGACTGAAACGCAGAAAGGGAGGACCTTTGATGGAAAATAAGATGTTTTGCTTCCAATGTGAGCAGACGGCGGGTTGCGCCGGCTGCACGGGTATGGCCGGTGTATGCGGCAAGACTGCCGATGTGGCGAGACTCCAGGACGAGCTGACCGGCGCGCTGGTGGGGCTGGCACGGGCGACCGACAACACGCCGGATGTGAGCGCGGCGACCTGGCGGCTGATGATCGAGGGACTGTTCACTACGGTCACCAATGTGAGCTTCAACGAAAAGACGCTGCGCGCACAGATCGACCGGGTGCACAGGGAAAAGGCGCGGCTCGTGCCGGACTGCTCCGGCTGCGTCTCCGCGTGCGGACGCACCGACGATTACGACATGGAGCGGCTGTGGAATGCGCCGGAGGATATCCGCAGTCTCAAATCGCTCATTCTCTTCGGAGTGCGCGGCATGGCGGCCTATGCGCATCATGCCATGGTGCTGGGATATACCGACGGGGAGGTGAACCGCTTTTTCGCCAAGGCGCTTTTCGCCGTGGGCGAGGACTGGGACATGGATCAGCTGCTGCCCATCGTCATGGAGGTCGGCGAGAAGAACCTCAAGTGCATGGCGCTTTTGGATAAGGCCAACACCGAGAGCTACGGTACGCCCGTGCCGGTCACCGTGCCGCTGACCGTGGAGAAAGGGCCGTTCATTGTCATCTCCGGCCACGACCTCCACGATCTGAAGCGGCTGCTGGAGCAGACCGAGGGCAAAGGGGTCAATGTCTATACCCACGGCGAGATGCTACCGGCCCATGGCTATCCGGAGCTGAAAAAGTATGCCCACCTCAAGGGCAATTTCGGCACGGCGTGGCAGAACCAGCAAAAGGAGTTTGCGGATCTTCCGGCGCCGGTGCTGTTCACCACCAACTGTCTGATGCCGCCCAAGGCAAGCTACGCCGACCGGGTGTTCACCACGGCGGTGGTGTCCTATCCCGAGATCGCCCACATCGGGGAGGATAAAGACTTCACGCCGATCATTGAGAAAGCTCTGGAGCTGGGCGGGTATGCCGAGGACAGGGCGTTCACCGGTATCAACGGCGGCGGCACGGTCACGACCGGCTTTGCCCGGGGCGCGGTGCTTGGCGTGGCGGACGAGATCATCGAGGCGGTCAAATCCGGTGCGATCCGGCATTTCTTTCTGGTTGCCGGCTGCGACGGGGCGCGCCCCGGCCGCAACTACTACACCGAGTTTGTGAAACAGACCCCGGCGGACACCGTGGTGCTGACCCTGGCCTGCGGCAAATACCGTTTCAACGATCTGGATCTGGGCACGGTGGCCGGTCTGCCACGGCTGATGGATGTGGGGCAGTGCAACGACGCGTACAGCGCCATTCAGATTGCCGTGGCTCTGGCCGATGCTTTCGGCTGCGGGGTGAACGATCTGCCCCTGTCTATGGTGCTCTCCTGGTATGAGCAGAAGGCGGTGTGTATCCTGCTGACTTTGTTGCACCTGGGGATTCGGAATATCCGTCTCGGCCCCACGCTGCCGGCGTTCATTTCTCCCAACGTGCTGCACTACCTTGTGGAGAATTTCGGCATTGCTCCCATCACCACGCCGGAGGAGGACCTGAAGCAGCTGCTGCAATAACCGCGTTCTGCGGCGTGGGGTCGGGCGCCGATGCCCATGCCGTGCAAGGATGGACGCAAATCGGCGCGGCCGCCGGTCGGAGGACGGCGGTCCGCAGTCCCTGACCCGTATGCGGATCGGACGCACTGAAGCACCGTCGGCATGGTTGTCTGCCATGCCGACGGTGCTTTTGCCGTCTGCGGGGATGGTCGATTCTGTTAAGAACGGTGTTTTGTAGCGGGGGACCGGGTCGGTCCTGGGGATATCGGTCACGCGGCGGGCCTTTGTCCATGCGGCGGATCGCCGCCCGGCGGGCAAGCCCTTCGGCGCGAATGGTACGTCATACTGCCGATGGCGGCCCCGTGCGGCATCGAACCGATACGGTCCCGTGTGCGGGCAGGTTTTTTTACAGGAACAGATCCCGGGTCATGGGCTTATGCTCCATGGGGAACAGGGTCAGGCTGCCGTCCCGGTCGCAGGTGGCGAGGAAGATCTGCCCCACGGTATAATTCCGCTCGTCCAGCCGGTGATCCAGCCAATCCTCGTTGAAGCCCAGATATTCCAGATTGTCGGTGAGGGCTTCGCCGTCCACGATGATGTTGATCTGGGGCTGGGCCTGCGGCACGGTCACGCCCATGTCCTGCGGGGTGGCGGGGTGCATGGCGCTTTTAGGCAGGAAGCTGATCTTGCCGGTGGTTTCCAGCAGCGCCAGCTGAATGTCGTTGAGATCGAAATAGCCGCTGTCCCGGCACTGGGTGAGGAATTCGTTCACATCCAGCTTGGCTTTTTTCAGATTTTCCCGGTAGAGGGTGCCGTTTTGCAGCAGCACGAGAGTACGCCCGGTGAGCCAGCGGCGCATCCGGACGGAATGGGTGGTCAGCCAGGAGGTCAGCACCACCAGAATGCAGTATATCGCCATTGCCAGCAGCGGCCGCAGCGGCTGCTCCAGCTCGGTGGCCATCTCGGCGGCGATGGAGCCGATGGTGATGCCGTTCACATAGTCGAAAATGCTCAGCTGGGAGATCTGGCGGTAGCCGATGAGCTTTGTGATGAGAAACAGCGCCACATACGACAGGGGCGCCACCAGCAGAATTTTCAGCCAATCCATAGTTCATCCGTCCTTTTCGGCAGTTTTCGGTAGTATGCGCCGCGTGAGGGGAATTATACCGGCGGCTTCTGTTTCCCGGCGGTGAAACGGGGGATGCGGCCGCACGGACGCAGAAATTTCGACCAGGGGGCAAAAACGGTCTTTGTCTTTTCCGCAAGATGTGCTATACTGGAACATATACAGTCGGATAAGGGGGATTTCTGTCTATGCTGCGATTGATTCTGGGGCGTTCCGGCAGCGGCAAGACCTATGCGGTCACGGAACGGCTGGCGGAGCTGGCGCAGGCCGGGACGCCGGGCCTGATGCTGCTGGTGCCGGAGCAGCATTCCTTTGCCAGCGAGCGCACGTTGCTGCGGCGGCTGGGGCCGGCGGTGGCCACCCGGGTGGCCGTGCTCAGCTTCACCCGGCTGGCGCAGACGGTGTTCCGGGAGGTGGGCGGTCTGGCGGGCGAGCCGCTGGATGAGGGCGCGCGGGCGCTGCTCATGAGCCGGGCGCTGGCGGAGGTGGCGGCGGTCAGCGCCGACCGGGGGGAGACCCTGCTGGGCACCGCCCCGCAGAAGCTCCAGGATGCAGGCTATGTGGAGCAGCTGCTGACGCTGCTGGAGGAGCTGCGTCAGTGCGGAGTCCCTGTGGCGGAGCTGGAGCGGATGGAAGATGCTCTTGCGGCGGAGGGGTCTCTGACCGATACGCCGCTCAGGAATAAGATGCATGATTTATACCAGGTGTATACCGCATACGAGGGGCTGGTGGCGGCGGCCGGGCAGGATGAGCTGACGGTGCTGGACCGGTTGGCAGATAAGCTGCCGGACAGTCGGCTTCCGGTGGATGCCCATATTTTCGTGGACGGATTCAAGGGCTTCACGGCACAGGAGCTGACGGTGCTGGATCGGCTGCTGTCCCGGGCGGCGGAGGTGACGGTCACGCTGACCGTCGATACCGTCGGCCGCGCCGCCGGGGCGCGGGAATACGGCCGGGAGATGCCGCTGTTTCAGCCGGTGATCCGCACGGCCGAGCGGCTGCGGCGGCTGGCGCAGGAGCGGAACATTCTCTTTGAGACGGAGCTGCTGGAGGAGAACCGCCGCACCGCCGACCCGGCTCTGCGGGCGCTGGAGGCGGGGCTGTATGCGCCGAACCCCGCGGTGTATGTAGAAGAAACGGCGGCGGTCACGCTGACCCCCTGTGCCGATATCTATGAGGAATGCCGTCTGGCGGCGCGCACCGCCCGGCGGCTGCTGCGGCAGGGGCTGCGGGCGCGCCAGATCACGATCGTGGCCCGGGATCTGACGCCCTATCGGGGACTGCTGGGGGATGCGTTGACCCAGGCGGGGGTGCCCTTCACCATGGATGAGCGGCAGGAGCTGCTGAGCGAGCCGCTCATGGTGTATACCCGCACCGCCCTGCGGCTGGCGGTGGGCGGCTGGCGCACGGAGGAGCTGCTGCGGCTGCTCAAGACGGATCTGGGGCCGCTCAGCCCCGTGGACGTTGCCCGGCTGGAAAACTACGTCTATACCTGGCGCATCGAGGGCAAGGCTTGGGAGGAGCCCTTTACCGAGCACCCCGACGGCCTGGGCGCGCCCATGACCCCGGCGGCGGCGCGCCGTCTGGCGCAGCTCGATCAGTGGCGGCAGATCCTGATGAGGCCGCTCATTCGCCTGCGGCAGGCGCTGAAGGGTACGGTGTCCGGACGGGAATTTGCCGGGGCGCTGTATGCCTATCTGACGGCGGACGCCGCGCTGCCCGAGCGGATCGAGCGGCAGGCGGCGCGGCTGGAGGAGCTGGCCGAGCCGCTGCTGGCGGAGCACGCGGCGCGGCTGTGGGACGAGCTGATGGGGATGCTGGATCGGTTCGCGCTGACGCTGGCGGAGCATACCATGCCCGCTGCCCGGGCGGAGGAGCTGTTCACCATGCTGGCGGGGATGGTGGATCTGGGACGCATCCCCCAGGGGTTGGACGCGGTGACGGTGGGCGCGGCCGACCGGATCCGCTATACCCAGCCCCGGGCGGTGCTGCTGCTGGGGGTCAACGAGGGGGTATTCCCCGCCTATCCGGAAGAGAGCGGCCTGCTGACGGAGGCGGAGCGTCAGACTCTGCGCCAGCAAGGGCTGACGCTGGCGGACGACCGGCTCATGCAGTGCATCGAGGAACGGTATTATGCCTATATGGCGCTGGCGGCCGCCACGGAACAGGTGTATCTGTCCTGGCTGTGCGGGGCGGAGGACACCCCTTCGCCGCTGGTGCGGATGATCGAAACGGTGTTGCCCCGCTGCCAATGGGGCGCGGCGCAGCGGGAGGATGCCACCGATCTGGAAACGGCGGACGAGGCGTTTCTGCGGTTGGCGGCGGACTATACCCGCTCCACCCCGGTGACGGAAAGCCTGCGGCAGACGGTGACGGCGCTGCCGGAATACGCCGGGCGGCTCCGGGCAGTGGCGCGCGGAGTGGGGGAAACGGATTTTCGGCTGGAGGACGCCGCCACGGCGCAGCGGCTGTTCGGCACGGAGCAGGTGCGGTCGGCCAGTCAGGTGGAGACCTACTACAAATGCCCGTTCTCCTTCTTCTGCAATTACGGACTGCGCATCCGTCCCCGCAAGACGGCCCAGGTGGATGCGTCCTCCTTCGGCAATGTGGTGCATTATGTGATGGAAACGGTGCTGCCCACCTATGTGGGGGAGGGCCGCCTGATCGAAGGGCTGAAGGCGGGGGACGCGGCGCGGGAGGACCTGGGCGAAGAGGAACGCGCCGCCGCCGAAACGACGGTGCAGCAGACGCTGCAGGACCGTCTGGAGACGGATGTGCACCGGGCGGTGGAGGCCTGTCTCGCCGCGCAGCTGGGGGGACGGGAGAAGAAGTCCGCCCGGTTTCTGTATCAGCTCCGGCTGGCGGAGCGGGCGGCGGTCAATATGCTGTGGCATACGGTCATGGAGCTGCGGCAGAGCGCCTTTACCCCCCGGGACTACGAGCTGAAGATCCTCCCGGCGGAGGAGCCCGGCGAGGACGGGGTGCTGTCGGTGCGGCTGCCATTCGACGGGGGCGGCGTGCGGCTGGTGGGCAAGGTGGATCGGGTGGATCTGTACATCCGGTTCGACGGCGCGGCTTTCATTCGGGTGGTGGACTATAAGACCGGGGACAAGACCTTCAGTCTCAGCGAGGTGCCGGCCGGGCTCGACACCCAGATGCTGCTGTATCTGTATGTACTGTGTGACAACAGCCGCCGCTATCTGGAGAATAGCGGCGCGCTGCAGCCGGCGGGGGTACTGTACCATCCTCTGTCGGATATGCTCACCGGCAAGGGCGGCACCATGACCGACCGGCTGAGATCCATGAAGATGAGCGGCATCGTGCTGGACGATGCGGGCATCATACAGGCCATGGAGCAGCGGGGGCAAGGGGTGCTGATCCCCGCCGCGCTGGATAAAGTCGGCAAGCCCAAGGGCAGCGTCCTCACCGCCCGGCAGTTTTCGCTGCTGCGGGAGACGGTGGAGCGGCTGGTGGCGCACATGGCGGAGAATCTGCTGGCGGGCGACATCCGGGCGCTGCCGCTGCGATTTAGCGACAGAGACGAGCCGGAGGGCTGTGCCTATTGCGATTACCGGGCGGTGTGCTGCCGGGAATCCGGGGATGCCTGCCGCTCCTTTGCAAAGCAGAAAAAGGAAGATATACTGAAAGAATTGGAGGAAACGGCCGATGGCGCAGAGACAGTGGACGACCCAGCAGCGGCAGAGCATTGAGACGCGGGGCGGCTCGCTGCTGATATCGGCGGCCGCCGGCTCCGGCAAAACCGCCGTGCTGGTGGAGCGCATCCTGCGGCTCATCACCGACCCGACGGAGCCGGTGTCGGTGGATCGGCTGCTGGTGGTGACCTTCACGAAGGCGGCGGCGGCGGAGATGCAGCAGCGTTTGGGCGCCGCACTGGCGAAAAAGGCGGCCGAGGAGCCGGACGACCCGCTGTATCAGCAGCAACAGCTGCTGCTGCCCCGGGCGCATATCTCCACCATACACAGCTTTTGCGCTGCGCTGCTGCGGGAGCAGGCCGCGGCGGCGGGATTGCCGCCCCGGTTTCAGGTGGCGGAGCCGGGACAGGCGCAGCTGCTGGCCGAGGAGGCGCTGGATGAGGTGCTGGAGGAGGCTTACCGGGCCGCCGACCCGGCCTTTCTGCGTCTGGCGGAGCAGCTCAGCGACAAGCGGGGGGACGACACCCTGCGCAAGACGCTGCTGAAAACCGATGAATTCATGCAGGCTCAGGCCCAGCCCGAGAAGTGGCTGCAGCGGCAGATGGACGCCTATACCCGGGTGCAGCCGCCGGAGCAGACCCCGTGGATGGAACCGCTGCGCAAGGGCCTCGGACTGATGCTGGAGCGGCTTCTGTACCAGACCGAACAGGCGCTGCGCATCGCCGAGCAGGCGGGGCTGGAGGGCTATCGGGATACACTGGTCTCCGACCGGCAGCAGCTGGCCGCTCTGGCTGCGGCCGTGCCCGAGGGAAGCTACGATACTCTGCAGCGCATGGTGGAGAATGTCCGGTTCGCCACCCTCGGCCGCGTGACCGTGAAGGACGCAGCCATGGCGGAGGCCAAGGAGCAGGCCAAGGGCCTGCGGGATGCGGTGAAGGACCGGTTCGCGAAGGCGCGGGAGTGGCTGTGGGATGCCGAGGCGGATTGCCGCCGGGACATTGCCGCCACCGCGCCCATGATCGAGGCGCTGGGGCGGCTGGTAGAGCGGTACCGGGCCGCCTACACGGCCCGAAAGCGGCAGCGCAAGTGGCTGGACTACGGCGATCTGGAGCATGAGGTGCTGCGGCTGCTGCTGGATGCGGACGGGCAGCCTACCCCGCTGGCCCAGGCGCTTTCCGGGCGGTTCGACCACATTCTGGTGGACGAATGTCAGGACATCAATGAGGCGCAGAACGCCCTGTTCCGGGCGCTGTCCCGGCAGGAGCGGAATCTGTTTCTGGTGGGAGATGTCAAACAGAGCATCTACGGTTTCCGGCAGGCGATGCCGGAGATATTCACCGCCCGCCGGGACGGATATGCGCCCTTTGATCCGGACGATCCCGTGTTCCCGGCCACCATCACGCTGGACCGGAATTTCCGCAGCCGGGAAACCGTCACCGACGGGGTGAATTTTCTGTTCCGTCAGCTGATGCAGCGGGCGCTGGGGGGCGTGGATTACGACGACCGGGAGGCGCTGGTGTGCGGCGCGGCTTACCCTCCGGCGGAGGGGATGGAGATCGAATGGTTGCTGTTGGACGGGGCGGCCTCCGACCGGGGCACGCCGGACACGGCGAAGGAGGCGCGGGCCATCGGCCGGGCGATCCTGAATACCGTCGGGCGGCAGCGGGTGCAGGACGGGGACGGTACCCGTCCGCTGGAATACGGCGATATCTGCATTCTGCTGCGCAACTGGAAGCGGGCCGGCGCACTGGCGGAGGAGCTGAGCCGTATGGGAATCCCGGCAGAATCGGCCGGCACCGGCAGTCTGCTGGACACCCCGGAGGTGATGACGGCGCTCTCCCTGCTGCGGGTGATCGACAATCCCTTGCGGGAGGTGGAGCTGGCGGCGGTGCTGCTGTCGCCGCTGTACGGTTTCTCGGCGGACGACGTGGCGCGGCTGCGGCTGGCCGCCGAGGGACAGCCGCTGTATGTGGCGGTGGAGCGCTACGCCGCCGGGGGAGAGCTGCCGCCGCTGCGGCAGCGGTGCGGGCGGCTGTATACCCAGCTCACCCGTCTGCGGACGCTGGCGGTGTCTCTGCCCACCGACCGGCTGCTGGAACGCATGGACCGGGAGCTGGGGATATCCGCGGTATTTTCCGCCCGGCCGAACGGCCGTCGGCGGGTGCAGAATTTGCAGCAGCTGGACGGATTGGCCCGGGGCTTTGAGCAGGACGGATACCGGGGACTGTCCGCTTTTGTGCGGTATATCGACCGCCTGCAGGAGCAAGGGCAAAGCCCGGAGGCCAGCGGCGCTTTTCGCTCCGACCGGGTGAGCATCATGACGGTGCATCGGTCGAAGGGGCTGGAATATCCGGTGGTCTTTTTGGCGGGGCTTTCCGCCTGGTTCAGCGACAACGATGCCCGGGAGCGGCTGCTGCTGCATACCAAAGCTGGCATCGGTCTGCGGCTGCGGGAGGAGGGGGAAAAGCGCAAGACCCTGTCCTATCAAGGGGTGCGGCTTGCCCGCCGGATGGACGAGCGGGCGGAGGAACTGCGGGTGTGGTATGTGGCCATGACCCGCGCCCGGGAAAAGCTGTATCTGGTGCTGGCCGACCGCGATCTGGGGAAAACCGCCGCCCGGATGGAGGCGCAGCTCCCTCCGGAGCGGGCGCTGTTCGCGGATACGCTGCTTTCGACCAATTCCCCGGCGGAATGGCTGCTGGCGGCCGCCCTGCGCCATCCCTCCTTCGCCGGGCTGCGCCGGGATCCGGCGGACACCCATTCGCTGGCGGCGCATACGGATTTCCGGGTAACGCCGATGGAGGTGGCGGCGGAGGTAGCGGCGGAGACCGCCCCGCCGCCGCCAGCCGCCGCTGCGGATGAGGCGCTCACCCGCCAGCTGGCGGCGCGCATCGCCTATCGGTATCCGTATGCGGCGCTGGCGGCCGTGCCCGCCAAGCTGGCGGCATCGGCGCTGTCCCATGAGGCCATGCGCCGCACCCATATAGCCACGGCGCGCCCGGCCTTTTTGCAGACCGAGGGGCTGACCCCGGCGCAGAAAGGCACGGCGCTGCATACCTTCATGCAGTTCGCGGACTATTCTCTGGCGGCCGCCGACCCGGCGGCGGAGGCGGAGCGGCTGACGGCGGCGGGGTTTCTCACCCCCCGCCAGCAGCAGGCGCTGCGGCTGGATAAGCTGGGCGCTTTCTTTGCGGGGAATCTGTACGCCCGCATGGCGGTCTCCCCCGATTGCCGCCGGGAATTCCATTTCACCGTGGAGGTGCCCGCCGGGCAGGTGCTGTCCGGCGCGGATATGCCCGGCGAAATGGTGGTGGTGCAGGGCATCGCCGACTGCGTGTTCCGGGAGGGCGACGGGCTGGTGCTGGTGGACTATAAGACCGACCGGGTTCAGAACGGGGAGGAGCTGGCCGAGCGGTACCGCTCCCAGCTGCAATTCTATAAGCAGGCACTGGAGCCGATTTTTGGGCTGCCGGTGAAAGAGGCGCTGCTGTACAGCTTTTCGCTGGGGCAGGCGGTGCCGGTGGAGCTGCGGTGAGCGGCCGCCACCGGACGGAAAACTCGCCGGGCGGCGCGGTCGACAACATTGTCGTTAAGCCGCGCATCAAAGTGTGGAAAATTATACCGAAAAAAAGCCGGATTCTGCTTGACAACCGCGGCAGAAATTAGTAGTATGAACCCGAGGTCGGAGCGCGCCGGAGAGCGACGCTCCGCAGATAGCACAGGAGGGAAAAGCTATGATCAAATCACTGGGGTATCAGGCATATACCACCCGGGATCAAATGCAGGATGAGGCGGGTATCGCCAACACATTCCGCCGGGTAGCGGCGTTGGGGTACGATACGGTGCAGACCGCGGGCTGCCAGACGGTGGGCTATGAGACCTATGCGCGGCTGGCGCGGGAGGCGGGGCTGACCATCTGCGGCACCCATGAGGATTTTGACGAAATGGCGGCGGATCCGGAGGCGGCGATGGAGCATCACCGGATCCTGGGCACAACGAATATCGGTGTCGGCGGCTACTGGCCGCTGCGCAACACCGATGAGATCCGGGAGTTTATCCGGAAGGCCAACCGGTTCGCCGAGACCGTTGCGCAGCACGGATTCAAGTTTACCTATCACAACCATCATTGGGAATTCCGCCGCTTTGACGGCAAGACCATGATGGATCGGTTCCGGGAGGGCTTTGACCCGGAGACGGTGTCCTTTGTGCTGGACACTTATTGGGTGCAGGCAGGCGGCGCGGATGTGCGCCATGTGATGGAGCAGCTGGCGGGACGCATCGACATCCTGCACCTGAAGGATATGCGCATGAAAGAGGACAATACGGCCGAGATCACCGAGATCGGCAACGGCAACCTCTGGTGGGAGGGCATTCTGAAGACCGCCGCCGATATCGGGGTGCAGCATTATGTGGTGGAGCAGGATGTCTGCCCCGGCGATCCGTTGGAGAGCCTGAAACAGAGCGCGGAGTATCTGCGGCCGTTCCGCGTATAAAACCGGAGGGAGCCTATGGAGAAAATGCGCTATCGGCAGGTGCATCTGGATTTTCACACCTGCGGCGAGATCCCCGGCGTGGGCAGTCGGTTTGATAAAGCACAGTTTCAGCGGGCGTTGCGGCTGGGCCACGTGGATTCCATCACCCTGTTTTCCAAGTGTCATCACGGCTATTCCTATCACCCCACGGCGGTGGGGGTACAGCACCCCGGCCTGACCTTCGATCTGCTGGGGGCGCAGCTGGAAGCCTGCGCCGAGATCAGCGTGCGGGCGCCGGTATATCTGTCCGCCGGATTCGATGAATACTACGCCCGGGAGCATACGGAGGATATTCTTCGTTCCGCCCCCGATGAGGGGCAGAATTTTCTGGTCTCGGGCTATCATGTGCTGTGCTATAACACCCCCTATCTGGAGCGGCTGGCCGCCCAGGTAGAGGAGGTGATGGAACGGTATCACCCCTGCGGCATCTTTTTGGATATTTCCGCTGTGCGCCCCTGCTATTGCAACCGGTGTCTGGCAGAGATGCGCCGCACCGGGCTGGATCCGCTGGATCCGGCGGATGTGCTGGTGCAGGCGGAGCGGGTCTACCGGCGCTACACGGAGCGCATGGAGCGGGCGGTGCACCGCTATGATCCCCGGGCGACCCTCTTCCATAACGGCGGCACCATCGTCCGCGGTCGGCGGGATCGGATCGACACCGACACCCATCTGGAGCTGGAGAGCCTGCCCACCGGCGGCTGGGGCTACGATCATTTCCCCCTGTCGGCGGCCTATGCCCGGACATTGGGGATGGAATTTCTGGGCATGACCGGAAAATTCCATCGGACGTGGGGCGAGTTCGGCGGGTTCAAGCACCCCAACGCCCTGCGGTATGAGACGGCGCTGAGCGTAGCGATGGGCGCTCGCTGCTCGGTGGGAGATCAGCTCCACCCGCTGGGGGAGATGAACGACTCCACCTATCGGCTCATCGGCGCGGCCTATCGGGAGATCGAAGAAAAAGAGCCGTGGCTGTGGGACAGCCGCGCCGTCTCCGACGTGGCGGTGCTCAGCGCCGTGGCGGTGAACGGCCGGGATGAGATCAACGACCGGCGGGATGTGGGCGCCTGCCGGGTGCTGCTGGAGACCCATCGGCTGTTCGATGTGGTGGACGCGGAGGCGGATCTGACCCCCTATAAGCTGGTGATCCTGCCGGACGCCATCCGGCTGGACGAATCGCTGCGGCAGCGGCTCGTCGCCTACCGGGAGCAGGGCGGACGGCTGCTGCTCACCGGCCGTTCCGGCCTGTGGACGGAGCGGGAGGAGCTGGCGCTGGAGGTCGGTGTCCGCTTTGAGGGAGCCAGCCCGCTGGAGCGGGGGTATCTGATCCCGGAATATCCGGCGGTCAACGGGAGAACGGCATATGTCGTGTACGCCCCCACTTACCGGGTGGAGGTCACCGGGGGACAGGTGGCGGCGCAGCTGCGGGATCCGTATTTTAACCGCACCTACGCCCACTTCTGCTCCCATCAGCACGCCCCGGATCAGCCGGATACCGAGCGTCCCGGCGCCGTCCTCACCGCCGACACGGCGTATGTGGCCTTCGACGCTTTCGAGGACTATGCCCGCAACGGGGCATACTATGTCCGGGAGCTGCTGCACTATCTGATCGAGACGTTGATCGGCGATCGGGTATCCGCCCGGGCCGGCTTGCCGGATCGGGGGATACTGACCCTGCGGCAGCAGCCGGAGCAGGAACGGACGGTGGCGCATTTGCTGTTTACTTATACCTCGGTGCGGGGCGACGGAGTTGAGGTGATCGAGGATGTCGTGCCGCTGCGGGAGGTGCCGCTGACGGTGCGGCTGGCGCAGCCGCCCCGGCGGGTGTATCTGGCGCCCTCCGGAGAGGAACTGCCCTATTCCTGGGATGGGCAGACGGCGACGGTCACGGTGCCGTCGGTGGAGCTGCATCAGATGGTCGTTTTCGACCGGTGAAACCGAGTATATCATGATAAAAGGAGAACCAACATGAGAGAATATGAACGCACAGACAAGCTCAGCCATAACCGGCTGCCCCAGCGGGCTTACGCCATTCCCTATGAGTCGCTGGAAAAGGCGCTGGCCTTCGACCGCCGTCAGAGCGCCTATTATCGGCTGCTCAACGGCATCTGGGACTTTGCCTACTTTCCGCGGGAGCTGGATGTGCCGGAGAATCCGGCGGACACGGTGTTCAACGACACCCAGCCGGTGCCCTCCTGCTGGCAGATGCACGGGTATGAGTTCCCGTACTATATGAATCTGAACTACCCCCACCCGGTGGACCCGCCCTATGTGCCGGATGAGAACCCCTGTGGGGTATATCGCACCCGGTTCACGCTGGACGGTGGCTGGACGGCGCGGCAGACCCACATTGTGTTTGAGGGGGCGGCGTCCTGCCTGTATCTCTATGTGAACGGGCAGTATGTGGGCTTCACCGAGGGGAGCCATCTGCAGGCGGAGTTTGACCTGACACCGTATGTGCAGAAGGGAGAAAACGAGCTGGTGGCGAAGGTGCTGAAATGGTGCGCCGGCAGCTATCTGGAGGATCAGGATTTCTTCCGGCTCAACGGCATTTTCCGGGATGTCTATCTGCTGTCCCGGGAGGAGAATGCCATTGAGGATGTGGAAATTCACGCCGACTGCAAGGACATCACCGTGTCGGCGGCGGACTATACCGTATACGATGCCGCCGGACAGGTGGCGGATCTGACCCATCCCGTTCTGTGGAATGCGGAGCATCCCTATCTCTACACCGTGGTGGTGCGGGGCAAGACGGAATATATCCCCTATCGGGTGGGGCTGCGGGAGGTTTCCGTATCCCCCAGGGGCGAGCTGCTCATCAACGGCGTGCCGGTGATCCTCCGGGGCATCAACCATCACGATACCCACCCCACCGAGGGGTATACGGAGAGCGAGGAATTCCTGCGGGCGGAGCTGCTGAAGATGAAGCAGCTGAACATCAACTGCATCCGCACCTCCCATTATCCGCCCACGCCCGAGTTTCTGAACCTCTGCGATGAGATGGGTTTCTACGTGGTGGACGAGGCGGATCTGGAGACCCACGGTTTTTGCACCTGGGAGGGCGGTCACGTCCCGGAGGGCTGTCCGCAGGAGACCTGGATCACGGACGATCCCGTGTGGGAGGGCGCCTATCTCGACCGAATCCGGCGCACCGTGGAGCGGGATAAAAACCACGCGGCGGTGATTATCTGGAGTATGGGTAACGAGAGCGGCTGGGGCTGCAATTTTGCGGCGATGCTCCGGTGGACAAAGCAGCGGGATCCCTCCCGGCTGACCCACTATGAGCAGGCGCTGCACGGGGGCGATCCGCTGCTGGTGGATGTGCGCAGCCGGATGTACTCCTCCCTGGAGGAGTTTGCCGCTCTGTGCGAGGACGATCCCGCTCGCCCGGTGTTCCTGTGCGAGTTCTCCCATGCCATGGGCAACGGCCCCGGGGATGTCCATCGCTATGTGGAGCTGTTCCGGAAGTATAAGAACGCCATCGGCGGCTGTATCTGGGAATGGACGGATCACACGGCGCTGGTGGACGGCGTGCCCAAGTATGGCGGCGATTTTGGCGAGCCGATCCATGACGGCAATTTCTGCTGCGACGGCCTGACCTTCTACGACCGCAGCTTCAAGGCGGGCTCCTACCATGCCAAATATGCGTATCAGCCCATGGCGGCGGCGCTGGAGGGGAACACCCTGCGGGTGACGAATCTGTGTGATTTCACCGACCTGTCCGCCTATACGCTGCGGCTGACGATGACGGTGGACGGCGCAATACAGGCGACCAGGGAGCTGACTGCCGCCGCTGCGCCGCATACGGCTGTGGAGCTGGCGGTGCCCTTTGCGCCGCCTGCCGCCTGCGCCTTTGGGGCGTATCTGAATGTGCATATGCTGGATGCCGCCGGGTATGAGGTGGGCTTTGCCCAGTTCCCGCTGCCCGTTGCAAAAACACCGGTGGCGGTGGGCGCGCCGTTCACGGCGTTCACCGAGGATAAGGAGCATATCGTCGCCGCGGGCGAGGGCTTCCGGTATCAGTTCAATAAGCTCTACGGTACGCTGGACAGCATTGTGATAGACGGCAAAGAGCAGCTGGCAACCCCCATGCGGCTCACCACCTGGCGCGCCCCCACCGACAACGACCGAGCTGTGCGCAGTCAGTGGGGTATGAGCGAAAATCCCAACAACTGGTGTCCCGGCAATTTTGATTTGACCGCCACCAAGGTATATGAGGTGCGAATCGAAGATAACCGGATCATTACCACTGCCAGTCTGGGCGCCACCTCTCGCAGCCCCTATTTCCGGTTCACCCAGGAGATGGCGTTCTATACCGACGGCACGGTGAAAATTACGCTGGATGGGACGAAGAAAGCCTCCCTGTCGGATATTTTCCTGCCCCGGCTGGGCTATGAATTTGCTACGCCGGAGAAGAACGAGGGCTTCACCTATTTCGGCATGGGACCGGGGGAGAGCTATTGCGACATGAATCTCCACGCGCCCATGGGGCTGTACCACAGCACCCCGGAGGAGGAATATGTCCCCTATATCCGTCCTCAGGAGCACGGCAACCACTATGGCTGCACCTATTTCCGGCTGGACGGTGGGCTGACGGCGGTGGGCGACCCCGCCTTCGAGTGCTGTGTGTCCGGGTACGACACCCATGCGCTGGATAAGGCGCGGCATATCGACGAGCTGCACGCCGATGGGCGCACCCATGTGCGGCTGGACTATAAGGTGTCCGGCATCGGTTCCAACAGCTGCGGACCCCGGCTGCGTCCGGAGTATCAGCTGGATGAAATGCAGGTGCATTTCGCTTTGTATCTGAAGAAATAACACCGGCTCCGTCCGGGCGCGGGGGAATTCCGCAGCGCTGTGTCGCTGCGGAATTTTTCCATGTGGTTGCCCGCTCGATTTTTTCTGCACAATATGCCGAAATATGGGTTTTGACCTTGCCACGGGTGGGAAATTGTGGTATGCTTTAGGGCGGTATTTTTGAAACTTAAACGATGTGGGAGTGCGGATATGAAAAAGGGATTTGACAACGACCTGTATATGCAAAAGCAGCGGGAGCATATTCTGGAGCGGATCGCCCGTTGGGGCGGCAAGCTGTATCTGGAATTCGGCGGCAAGCTGTTTGACGATTATCATGCCGCCCGGGTGCTGCCCGGCTTTGAGCCGGATGCGAAAATTCGGTTGCTGCGCTCCATGGGGGATCAGGCGGAGATCGTATTTTGCATCAGCGCCGGAAATATTGAAAAGAACAAGATCCGAGCGGATCTGGGCATCAGCTACGACATGGATCTGCTGCGGCAGATCAACATGGTGCGGGGTATGGGCATTGAGGTCAACAGCGTGGTGATCACCCGCTATACCGGTCAGTCCGCCGCCGACCAGTTCATCCGCAAGCTGGATGCCCGGGGCATCCGCCACTATATCCACCGGCCCATCGAGGGCTATCCCTCGGACGTGGATCATATCGTCAGCGACGAGGGATACGGCGCCAATCCCTATATCGAGACCACCAAGCCGCTGGTGGTGGTGACCGCTCCCGGTCCCGGCAGCGGCAAGCTGGCCACCTGTCTGTCTCAGGTGTATCACGAGTATCGGCAGGGACGGGTGGCCGGCTACGGCAAATACGAGACCTTTCCCATCTGGAATCTGCCCCTGAAGCACCCGGTCAATCTGGCCTATGAGGCGGCCACCGCCGATCTGCAGGATGTGAATATGATCGACCCCTTCCATCTGGAGGAATACGGCGTCACCACCGTCAACTATAACCGGGATGTGGAGGCGTTCCCCATCGTCCACACCATCCTGTCCCGCATCACCGGGGACGATAAATTCTATTGCAGTCCCACGGACATGGGGGTCAATATGGCGGGCTACGCCATCGTGGACGACGAGGCCTGCCGCGAGGCCAGCTGTCAGGAGATCATCCGCCGGTATTATAAGGGGCTGGTGGAGCTGCGCACCGGCCGGGAGAAGCCGGAAACGGTGGAAAAGCTCAAGATGATCATGCAGCAGCTGGGGCTGAAGCAGGGCGACCGGGCGGTGGTGCTGCCGGCGCTGGAAAAGAGCAACCGCACCGGCGCTCCCGCGGCCGCCATTCAGCTGCCCGACGGCCGCATCATCACCGGCAAAGCGACGGCGCTGCTCAGCGCCTGTTCCGGCGCGGTGCTCAATGCCATCAAGGTGCTGGCGGATATTCCGAAATCCACGCTGCTGATGAGCCCCGCCGTGCTGGAGCCGGTCATTGATCTGAAAATGAATCTGCTGAACAGCAGCTCCAGCGCTCTCAAGCTGGACGACGCCCTCACGGCGCTGTATATCTGCGCGGCCAGCGATAAGACCGCCGCTCTGGCGGTGGCGCAGCTGCCCCGGCTGCGGGGCTGCGACCTCCATTCCACCCAGATGCTGCATTCCGGCGACGAGTCCATCCTGCGCAAGCTGCATATGAACGTGACCTGCGAGCCGGTATTCCCGGATAAAAACCTGTTGCTGTAAAGGAGCGAACGACTATGGAATTGCAGGGAAAGAAAATTCTCTTTTTGGGGGATAGCATCACCGCCGGCAGCGGCACCAGCGCCCCGGAGCATATCTACTGGAATGTGGTGGGACAGCTGACCGGCGCCGAGTGCAAGGGCTACGGCATCGGCGGCACCCGCATCGCCCGGCAGCAGAAGCTCGCCGAATGGGAGACGGCCGACCGGTATTTCGGGTCCCGGGTGGCGGAGATGGACCCGCAGGCGGATATTGTGATGGTGCTGGGCGGCACCAACGATTACGGCCACGGGGATGCGCCGCTGGGACACCCCACCGACCGTACGCCGGAGACCTTTTATGGGGCGCTCCACGATTTGTGCCATCAGTTGATCGAAAAATATCCCACCGCCATCATTGTCTTTATGACCCCCACTCATCGGCTGGATGAAGAGCGGCTGGTGAACGAGTGGGGCGTGCGGAATGTGGCGACCTTGGGCGGCTATGCCCAGGCGATCCGGGAGGTGGCGGAGGAATACGGTCTGCCGGTGTGCGATCTGCGGCGCATCAGCGGCATCAACCCCGCCATTGAGGCCCAAAAGACACTGTATATGCCCGATGGACTGCACCCCAGCGATGCGGGCGCGGCCCGGATTGCCCGGCGGATCGTGGGCTTTTTGCGGGCGCTGTAAACATGGATCGAATTGCCACCGCCCGATGGGGAAAAGCACTTTTTTGCCCGTCGGGCGGTGTGCTGTCCGACGGTGCATGGTTACGGAGTGCGGGAATGCACACCGTCGCCCGCAGAGGGTCGCATGACATCGTTCGCTACGGGTGTTTCGGCTCCCGCCGAAATCGGGCCTCCGTACTTTCCGTTGATACGGACGTTTGTTTCCGAGATGGGTCAAACCACACACGGCACGGCTCTTGGACAGGGCTGTGGAAAAGGAGTCGCTTATGAGAACCGTCTATATGATCTGCAACGCCCACATCGACCCGGTCTGGCAATGGGAATGGGAGGAGGGCGCCGCCGAGACGCTGTCCACCTTTCGGGTCGCCGCCGATTTCTGCGAGGAATTTGACGGCTTTGTATTCAACCACAACGAGGCGATGCTGTACCGCTGGGTGGAGGAATACGAGCCGGCGCTGTTTGCCCGCATCCAGCGGCTGGTGCGGGAGGGGCGCTGGCACATCATGGGGGGCTGGTATCTCCAGCCCGACTGCAATATGCCCAGCGGCGAGAGCTTTGTCCGGCAGATTGAGAGCGGTCTGTCCTATTTCGAGGAGAAATTCGGGGTACGTCCCACCACCGCCGTCAGCGTGGACGCCTTCGGTCATACCCGGGGGCTGGTGCAGATTCTCCAAAAGACCGGCTTCGACAGCTATCTGTTCTGCCGCCCGTGGGCGTCCTTTCAGGAGCTGCCGGAGGGGGTATTCGACTGGGTGGGCTACGACGGCAGCCGGGTGATGGCGTACCGCATCAACGACAGCTACGCCTCCCCCTTGGGGAAAGCAGCGGAGAAGATCGAGACCGCTGCCCGCCGCAGCGATGCCCCCATCGAGGTGTGTCTGTGGGGGGTGGGCGACCATGGCGGCGGTCCCTCCCGGCAGGATCTGCAAGCCATCGCCCGGCTGACGGAGCGGCTGCGTGAGGAGGGAATCCGCCTGCTCCATGCCACCCCGGAGCAGTATTTCGCCGCCGAGGCGGCGAAAGGGGATTCCCGTCCGGCGTTCAGCGGTGAGCTGAACCCCTGGGCGCCCGGCTGCTACACCAGCCAAATCCAGATCAAGCTCCGGCACCGCCGTCTGGAGAACGATCTGTTTGCCACCGAAAAGCTCTGCACCGCTGCCGCCGCCACCGGACGAATAGTCTATCCGGCGGCGGAGCTGGCGGAGGCGCAGACCGACCTGCTGACCGTACAATTCCACGATATGCTGCCCGGCACCTGCATTCAGGCCGGGGAGGATATGGCACTGCGGCAGCTCAGCCACGGGCAGGAGCTGCTGTCCCGGGTGCGGGCGAGAGCCTTTTTCGCTCTGGCAGCCGGACAGGCGCCTGCCGCGGAGGGAGAAATCCCCATCCTTGCCTGCAATCCTCACCCCTACCCGCTGGAGGGAGACTTCACCTGTGAGATGTCCCTGTGGGATCAGAACTGGAAACCGGAATTTTCCATGCCCCAGGTGCTGGACGAACAGGGCAACCCTCTGCCCACCCAGTGCGAAAAGGAGGCCAGCAACCTGAATCTGGACTGGCGCAAGCGGGTGGTGTTCCACGCCACCCTGCCGCCCCTGTCCGTCGCTCGGTTCGGCTGCCGCTATGAGAGCCTGCCGAAAAAGCCGGTTCCCACCCTCCCGGTGGAGGGGGATCACTTCGTATTCACCGGCGAGCGGATCGCCGTGCGTATTAACCGCCGCACCGGCTGTCTGGATAGCTACACCGTGGACGGCACGGCGTATCTGAAGCCCGGTGCGCTCCGGCTGGAGGTCATACAGGATGACGGCGACCCCTGGGGGATGCTGGTCACCGCTTTCCCCAAGAAATGCGGCCGTTTCCGGTTGATGTCTCCGGCAGCCAGCGGGGCTTTCTCCGGCACCGACGGGCCGCTGGATGGCGTGCGGGTCATCGAGGACGGCGCTGTGCGCACGGTGGTGGAGGCGGTGCTGCAATACCGCCATTCCCGGGCGGTGGTGCAGTATGTGCTATCCAAGCTCCACCCCTATGTGGATGTGCGGGTGCGGCTGCAATGGATGGAAATTCAGCAGATGGTCAAGCTGCGGCTGCCCCCGGCGGGCAAGCTGACGGAATGCATCGGGCAGGAGGCTTTCGGGGAGGAATCGCTGCCGCTGACCGGGCGGGAGAATGTGTCCGGCAGCTATCTGATGGCGGTATCCGGTGACCGTTGTGTGGGGCTGATCAACAACGGTGTGCACGGCTCCTCGGTGCAGAACGGGGCGCTGGGCGTCACCCTGATCCGCTCCCCTGCCTATTGCGCCCATCCCATCGCCGACCGGCCGCTGCTGCCCCAGGATCGGTTTACCCCCCACGCCGACCAGGGGGAGCGGCTGTACGAATTCCGTCTGCTGGGCGGCGAGACCGCCGCCGTGCGCCGGGAGCTGCCCCGTCTGGCGGAGAGCTTTTCCCAGCCGCCCATGCTGCTGTCCTTTTTCCCGGCGGCGGCAAAAGAAACCGCCGCTGCCCCCTCGGCGCCGCTGCTGCGGCTCACCGGCGACCCGGTGACGGTCAGCGCCCTCAAGCCGGCACGGGACGGAGAGGGGTATATTCTGCGGCTGTTCAACGCCTCTCCCGCCCCGGCGCAAGCTGCGCTGCATACCGGCAGCCCGGAGACGGCGATTTCCGTTACTTTCACACCATACGAGGTGAAGACCCTCCGTCTGACCGGCGATACGGTGCGGGAGCAGCCTATGGCGGATGTATAAATTGGCGGTTTATATGCAAACAGCGCGCCCCCGGCATTGCCGGGGGCGCGCTGTTATCTATTGCTCCGGGGCTGTACGCCCGATATAGCCGCCCTGATGAGAATATGGCACTACTGACCCAGAGGGACCATCGTTCCCGTTTCTCCGACGATCCTTGCGGCACACCGGGATTGCGGGAATTCTTCAGCCCAGCGGTTCTTCCGAAAAAATCAGCACACTGTCGTGCCCCCAGGGGCTGATGGCGGTGAACTGTGGCGCCGTGTTTTCCTCTGCGGCGGAAAAACGCCCGCTCTCCGGGTCGAACCAGGTCACATACAGCAGCCGCGCCTGCTGCTGCCGCTGAATGAACCGGGGAGCCGTGTCCGCCAGATAGGGGAAATACTGTCCGTCCCGCTCGATAATCTCGTGATGTACTGTCAGCATAGGTCGCTCCCGCGGTCACAGACCGCATGCTGCCAGCTGATGGGACAGCAGCAGCCGCTTGGCGGCGGTCATATCCGGCAGCGCTCCGGCGGCGATCTCCAGCACGTCAAAGCCCAGCGCCTTCACCTTTTTCACATAAGGGAAATAGTCCGCCGACCATTCCCGCTCCCAGAATGCGTAGTAGATACCGACGGGATTCAGCATACGATCACCTCCACCGGGACGGATTCCAGTTTGCTGCGGGTCTCGGTGTCCAGTCCGTCGTCGGTGACGAGGGTGTCCACCTCCGAAAGCGTGGCGAATTTGGCAAAGCTCTCGGCGCCGAATTTCGAGGAATCGCAGATCAGCACCACCGAGGACGCCATATCTATGAGGGCCTTTTTTCACCTGTGCCTGCTCCATATCCGGGGTGCACAGCTCCCCGTCGGCGTTGACGGCGTTGGTGGCGAGGAACGCCTTATCCACCCGCAGAGAGCGCAGCGCCGCATTGGTCATAGCGCCCACCGTGCAGGAGAAACCCCGCCGCAGAGCGCCGCCTGCCAGCACCACCGTGATGCCGGCATATTCCTCCAGCAGACAGGCGATGCGGATGTCGGAGGTCACCACCGTCACATGGTTTTTGCCCGCCAGCTGCTGCGCCAGGCACAGAGCGGTGGTGCCGGTGTCGAGGGCGACGGTGTCTCCGTCCTCGATGAGCTGCGCCGCCCGGCGGGCGATGCGCTCCTTTTCGGGGCGGTTCAGTGCGCTCTTTTGCACTGAGGTGGGTTCAACCCCGGCTTTCGTCCCGGAGATGGCGCCGCCGTGGGTGCGCTTGAGCAGCCCCTGCTTTTCCAGCTGATTCAGGTCGTTGCGGATGGTGGCGGAGGAAACGCCGAACTGCGCGCACAGCTCTGTCACCAGCAGTTTGTTCTTGCGGCGCAGCTCCGCTACGATCTTCCGCTGCCGTTCTTCGGCAAACATAGGCTCATCGTGGGTCATCAGACATCCTCCTTTTGATACCGGATATAGGTCTCCAGCAGCCGGGTGTACCGGCTGTATTGCTTTTCATACGCCGCATAGCGGGCGGGATCGTGGCGGATGGGGCGGCATCCTCCGGGCAGGCGAACAGCCCGGCCAGATTCCGCTCTGTGTGATCGGTGGCGTATGCTGCCAGCAGCGCCATGGTCTGGGGCGCGGAGCGCAAGGCTCCGGCGGCGTGATAGTCCGCCCCCAGCACATCCGCCTTGATGCGGCAAAACACCGCGCTCCTGGCGCCGCCGCCCACGCAGCGGACCGCTTTCAGCCGGTCGATGCAGCCGGTGCTGCGCATCACGGCGAGATAGCCCTTATATTCAAAGGCGATCGCCTCCATCACCGCCCGGAACAGCTCTCCCTTACCCGTCCGGGGGGGTGATGCCGGCGAATACGCCGTCCAACCCCTCCTCCGGCGGAAAGGTGCGCCCGGACAGATGGGGGAGGAACAGCGCCCCGCTGTCGGCGGCGGCCGCCAGCCGATCCAGCTCGGCCAGGTCGGTATGCACCAGCTCCGAGAACCATGGGAGGGTCAGTCCGCCGCCGGTCACATAGGAGAGGGGCAGATACAGCCCATCGATCACGCTGCGGGAAACCAGCACCGTGCGATGGGCGGTATCGGGGGCGAACCGATCGGTGCAGCAGGCGAACACCGAGGCGGTGCCCGCCACATCGTACGCCAGCCCCGGCTCCACGATACCGGCCCCCAGGCTGGAGGCGGCGGTGTCGCCGCACCCGGCGATCACGGCGGGGGTATTCCCCAGCCCCATCGCCTCCGCATACGCCGGCAGCACCGTGCCGATACGCTCTGTGGGGGCGCAGATGCGGGGCAGCTTATCCGCCGCCACCCCGAAATGCGCCAGCAGCGCCCCATCAAAGCACCGGTGCACTGTATCGGCGAAGTTGTTGAAATGCAGATAGGTATAGTCCATGAACGCCTGCTCCGCCCGCAGCCCGCACAGCCGCCCGGCGACAAAGCCGTTGGGCATGACGAATTTGGCGGTGCGGGCGTACCGCTCCGCTCCTGCCGCCGGATACGCAGCATCCGGGCGGCGTGAGAATGGATCACCTGTCCGCCGCTCTGACGGACGCACACCTCCTCCGCCTGCTCCCGGATGAACGCCGCACCCGGCGCACAGCGGTTATCCAGCCAGGAATCCAGCGGCCCCACCGGGTCAAAGGCGGTGTCGATCCCCATAATACCGCTCATCTGTCCGTCGATGCCCATGGCGGCGACGATGGGGCGGGTCAGCCCGGCGTTTTCCACCGCCTCCCGCGCCGAGCGGATCACGGAATGAAAAATGGCGGCGGGGTCCTCCGTAACGGAGCCGTCTGCCCCCCGCAGCAGCGCCGAGGGGACAAAGGCGCTGCCGAGGATACGCCCGGCGGCGTCGGTCAGCACGGTCTTGGTGCCCTGTGTGCCGATGTCGGTGCCGAGAAAGAGGGGAGTGCTCATGGTGCTTCACCTGCCGTTATTCCATAATGATGACGTTTTTCAGCCCGATCCCCTGTTTGGTGCGCCGGATTCCCTCGGCAATGTCGCTCAGGGGCAGCCGGGCGGTCACCAGCGGCCGCGCATCCAGGACCCCGGAGGAGATGAACCGCAGAGTCTTGCGATACTGAGTCAGACTGGCGCGGGTGGTGCCGGAGACGATCAGCTGCTTATAGTGGATGGCGTTGGTGTCGATGGGCACCTTGCCCGCCGAGGCGGGCACGCCGCCGAAGAAGATGATCCGGGCGCCGATGGCTGCCAGCTGGGTGGTGTTTGACTGCACCGCCGGCACGGGACAGGCGGTGATGATGGCGTCCATGCCCACGCCGCCGGTGACCCGCCGCACCTCCTCGGTCAGATCCCCGGTGAGAGGCTCAATCGCCGGATATAGCTGCCGGGCAGCCTCCAGCCGCTGCTGGGACAGGTCGTTAAGATAGACCTTCCCCCCCGCCATCAGCGCCAGCGCACAGTGCATAATTCCGATAGGACCGGCACCGATCACCAGCACATTGTCGCCGGGGTGGATATCCGCCCGCTCAAAGCCGTTGCACACACAGGAGAGGGGCTCATTGATGGCGCCCTCCTCATAGGAAACATTGTCCTCCAGCACGCAGACGTTGCCTGCCCGCACCGCCTGCGCCGGCACCAGGCAGTATTCCGCAAAGCCGCCGTCCAGATTGATGCCCAGCGCCTGATAGGTGGGGCAGAGATGGCTGTTTCCCGCCACGCACTGGGGGCAGATGCCGCAGCCCATATTGGGGGCGACCGCCACCCGCTGCCCGACCCGGTAGCCGGTGACGCCGGCGCCCAGCCGGGCAATCTCTCCGGCGATCTCATGCCCCAGGGTGCGGGGATGGGCGCCGTCGATGCCCTTGGCGCCGCAGGTGATCATCCGCACATCCGTGCCGCATACCGCGGCGGCCTTTACCCGGAGAAGCAGCTCCCCGGCAGCCGGGGTCGGGGTGGGCACCTCCTCCAGCCGTACGTCGTCGATGCCGTACATTCTCGCAGCTAACATCGTTTTCTACCTCCTATTATACCAGCTGATCGCCGTCAATTGCAACAATGCGCTTTTCCCGGATGGACAGGTTTCCGGCGTTGACGGTCAGCACCGCCATTTTGCCGTCGTAGCCGGTCACCAGCGGCTGACTGTCCTCCGCCATGGTGCAGGCAAACGCCCGATCCTCCTGTAAATAGGCGTCGGCAAACAGGTTTTTCCAGCTGTTGATGTATTCTTCCCTGCGGTGCATATCGCTCTGGCACAGGGTCACGGAATTTTCCCGGGTATTCCCCAGATAGATGCAGCCCCGGGTACCCAAAATCTCGCAGCGGGCATCGTAGCCGTACAGCACTCCCTGTGCGCCGTCGATGATGCCCTGACAGCCGTTGACGAAGGAGGCGTTCAGGGTCACATTGTCATAGAAATCGGGAAAATCCTTTTTGGCATCGGGGCAGCGGAAATTGCCGCCGATAGCAAACACGGTCTTAAAATCGCTGCCGGTGAACCAGCGCAGGGTGTCGATATCGTGGCTGTTGACCTCTGCCAGCGGACCGTTGGATTTGGAAATGTCGTACATCCACGGCTTGGGGATGCTGGGGCCTCGGGTGTTGGAGCGCACCATCACCACATCGCCGATGGAACCGGCGTCGATCATCCGTTTCGCCTCGGCAAAGGAGCGGTCAAACCGGCGCATAAAGGCAATCTGCAGCTTCACCCCATTATCCCGGGCAGCCTGCTCCATGCGGTCGCACTCCTCCACGGTCATCGCCATAGGCTTTTCGCACAGGATATGCTTTTTGGCGTTGGCGGCGGCGATGGCAATTTCGCAATGAAACTTGGTGGGGGTGGCGATGATCACGGCGTCGATGGTATCGTCCGCCATCACATCGCGATAGTCGGTATACGCCTTGTCCAGCTCCAGCTCCTTGGCCGCCACGGCGGCAGCGTCGCCCACCGGGTCGCAGACGGCGGTGATGCGGGCATACGGGACGGAGGTTTTGAAGTTCCGGGCATGAATCATGCCCGCCCGTCCGGCGCCGATGAGCGCAATGTGGAATTTTTCGTGTGTCATAAGGATTCCCCTTTCTCTGTGATAGCAAAAATACGGTAACTGCATTCCGACCAATTGGCATCAACCGGCTCGACGGTGACGGTCAGCTGCTCCTGCCCAGCAGTATAGTGTGCCGGAACAGTGAAGCTGTCCTCCAAGAGGCTGTAAATGGGGTTGGAATCCGCGAACAGCCACTGCCGCTCGGTGACCCGCTGCCCGTTGACGTACACCGTGGCGCATTGCCGCCCCCGATCCTGCAGCGAGACCCGTTTCAGCACGACCCCCCGGTTATCCGCCGGGATCGGCACGGTGAACTGCGACCGGTGCATATCCCGCACGCAGGTATAGGCGTGATATTGCTCATGGATGCCGTTTTCAAACCGGTTCTCTCCCGTTTCCCGCCGTCCGTCGGTGGTATAGCCGGGGCCGTCGGCTTCCATCAGCACCCATTCGCCGTTCTCATCCGGATATAAGCCCCAATCCCAGTCGGCGTTATCGCCGCACTTGGAGATGCTCCCCTCATAGCGGATGTCGGCGTGAGCATCCATCCGCGGCAAGGAACCCCAAGCCGTTAACCGGGAGCATCCCCGGGTCGGCATTCCATAATTTGGCA
The DNA here is from genome assembly GCA_002431285.1 of Ruminococcaceae bacterium UBA5905. Lineage (GTDB taxonomy): Bacteria > Bacillota > Clostridia > Oscillospirales > Acutalibacteraceae > UBA5905. Next base: position 34,253 of record DJEF01000037.1, read on the forward strand.
TACGCTTTCATTTCATTTCGTATTCTTTCATTTGTTATAGCATACGAACCGCGTTTGTCAAGTGTCTGTGGACAAAATACTGCAGCTGTCAGAAAGCGAAAGGCGGCTGTATGCGGGCGGATCCTCTGCCATCCCGCCGTATGCTGCCAACCGAATGAACAAGGCAGGCGCACGGACGGCAATACAAAAAGCCGCGGCTCGACTTGAGCCGCGGCTTTTTGCATCTTTATGTTTACAGTTTCCAGTCGATGGTCTGCTTTTTGCCGCCGACAAAGTTCGCGTAAATACCGGGTTCGGCAATCAGCTGCTCATGCTTCCCTTGCTGCACAATACAGCCGTGGTCGATGACGAGAATCTGATCGGCGCGGCGCACGGTTTTCAGCCGATGGGCGATCATGATGATGGTCTTGTCCCGGGTCAGCGCTTCGATGGCTTTTTGCAGCCGGTCCTCGTTCTCCGGATCAACATTTGCCGTTGCCTCGTCCAGAATCACGATGGGGGCGTTTTTCAGCATGGCGCGGGCGATGGAGATACGTTGCTTTTCGCCGCCGGAAAGGCTGGCGCCGCCCTCGCCGATGACCGTGTTGTAGCCGTTGGGCAAGCCTGCGATAAAGTCGTCGCAGCAGGCGGCCTGCGCCGCCGCCACGACCTCCTCATGGGTGGCATCCGGGCGCCCGAACTTGATGTTATTTTCGATGGTGTCGGCGAATAGATACACGTTCTGGAACACCATACTAATCTGGTTCATAAGGGACTCCAGCGTGTAGTCTCGTACATCATAGCCGCCGATCTTCACGCTGCCGCTGTCCGTGTCCCAAAAGCGGGCGATCAGATTGCAGAAGGTGGTCTTGCCGCTGCCGGAGGGACCGATCACCGCCGTGGTGGTCTTATCGGGCAGCGTCACGGAAATATGGTGCAGGATCGGTTTCTGCGCATAGGAAAAGCTCACATCGTCAAACACAATGTCGTGTGTTGCGGGGTTCAGCGGTTTCCCGTTTTCGTCCATCCGCGGCATATCCTCGGTTTCCTCCGTGCGGTCAATGGCGGCTGCCGCCAGGCGCAGCATGGAGACTCCCATGCCGAATGCCTTGATTTGGTTAAAGACCAGAAAGGACATGACCAGCACCATCAGCGCATTGGCCAGGCTCATGCCGCCGTGTATCCGCAGCAGGATTGCCGCCAGCATCATCCCCACACCGGCCATCTGAAGAACCGCCTCCTGCAATGCGGTATAGGGCGTGAGAATATTCGCGACTTCGACATTGCTGCGGCGGTTATACTCCAGCGCATCCTGCAACTTTTTGTCGCCCTTGCCGGTCAGATTGAAGGATTTGACGACGCTCATCCCCTGTACCGTCTCCAACACGGCTTCAGTCAGCGCGGTCTGGGATCGCTGCGTGTCGCTGGCAATCGCCGCGGATTTTTTCTCCATTGCGGAGACGGCGCACAAATACAGGGCGATGCCTGCCAGAACGATCAGCCCGATGCGCCAGTCAAAGATGAGAATCAGCACCGCAAACACGGCGGTGGTGATCAGCCCGCCGAGAATGTTGACCAGCACCATGGGGACCATGCTCTCGATGCTGCCGACAACGGTGGTGCATACGCCCGAGAGCTGCCCAAGACTGTTCTCGTTGAAGAACCCCATAGGCACGCTTTTCAGCCGGTCCGCAATGGCGATCCGGCGATCCGCCGCCATAAAGTAGCCGGCGTGGGTTTGCAGCATTTTGGAAAAGCTGGCGCTGACGGCGCCGCCGAATACGGCGATCAGTTCGCAGCCAAGGGCGATCCATGCGGTTCTACCGCCCCGGGCGCCGCCCGTCAGCGCGAGAACCACAAAGTAGATCGCCGCCACCTGAAACATTTGCAGCAGGGCATTCAGAAAGTCCACCGCCACGGATTTATTGATATTCTTTCTCTCATTTCCGGCGAAACGCCAGATTTTACGGAATGCTTCGATCATTCTGCGTCACCATCCTTTGCTCCCATATGCGCCTGCCACATATCGCGGTAGAGGGCGCAGCTGTGCAGCAGCTCCTCGTGGGTGCCCTGGGCCTCGATGCGGCCGTTCTGCACCACGGCGATATTGTCCGCCCCCGTGATGGTGGACAGCCGGTGGGCGATCACGATCACTGTTTTATTCTCCACCAGTTTTGCCACTGCGTTTTGAATGACCGCCTCGTTTTCGGGGTCGATATAGGCGGTCGCCTCATCCAGAATAATGATCGGTGCGTCCTTCAGCATGGCGCGGGCGATGGCGATGCGCTGCCGCTCGCCGCCGGACAAATGCGCGCCGCCTCCGCCGACCACCGTGTCAAAGCCCTTTTCCAAGTCCCCGATAAAGCTGTCGCAGCCGGCCTCATGCGCCGCCGCCTCCACCTCGGCATCGGTGGCATTCCGCCGCCCCATACGGATATTCTCCCGCACGGTGTCGTCAAACAGATAGTTGTCCTGGGAGACGAACGCCACCTGATCGTACAGTTCGCTGAGGGGGATTTCCTTCAAGTCGTGCCCGCCCATGGTGATCGTGCCGTTCTGCACATCCCAGAAACCGGCGATGAGCTTTGCCAGCGTGGATTTTCCGGAGCCGGACGGCCCGACCAGTGCGGTCATGCGGTGTTGGGGGATGGACAGGCTGACGTCGTGCAGAATTTCTTTATCCTCGTGATAGCCAAAGGAAACATTTTTGACGGCGATGCTGTGATCGGTCAATCGGACATCCTGTGCGCTGTGCTCCTGCTCCTCGGCTTTCAGAATTTCATCCACCTGAGAAACGGTTGTGCCCACCTGCGCCAAAGTATCGACGAAATTGAATGCCGCCACAATCGGCGCCGCCATACCGAGGGCCAGAATGATCACTGTGATAAAGGTTTCTGCTGTCAGTGTGCCGTGAGTATAGAACAGCCAGCCGAAGGGCAGGATCGTCAGCATCTGCGCCGGAAAAAAGGCGTAGGCCATGGACATCCCCAGCTGACTGCGGCGCATCCAGTCGTAGTAATACTGGGCATTGGCGCGCACTTTGTCGGTGAGCCTGGTATACGAAGCCTTGCCCTGATTGAACGCCTTGATGACTTCGATGCCGTGTATGTATTCGATCATGGTGCCGCTCATTTCGGTCGTCGCCTTGACCGCGCCTGCATAATCCTTGGCATAGCCGCCCATGACGGTCATCATAAAAACAAATGCGATGGGGAATACCGCCAGCGACAGCAGCGCCAGCCGCCAATCGAGAATGAACAGGTAGAGGACCGTCAGCACCGGGGCGACGATATTCGCCGTCATCTCCGGGAACAGGTGCGCCAGGGTTGTTTCCATACCGTCCACCTGATCGACGATGATCTCCTTGAGCTTGCCGCTGGATGTATCCATCACCGTGCCGAGGGGGCAGGCGGGGCAGTTTGGCCAGGAGCTTCTGTCGGACGGTTTTCAGTATGTTGAAAGTGGCCTTGTGGGAGATGCCCAGCGCGCCGTTGTAGAGCGCCGTGCGGACGAGAAAGCCGCCCAGCGCCGTCAGCAGCCACGGCAGATAGGCTGAAAACGCCGTTTCCCCCGCAAGCAGCAGCACGATCATCTTCGCCGCGGCAACATACGGCGCCATACCGCAGACGACGCCGACCACGGCCAGGATCACCGCCGCGATGAGCTTGCCATGCTCTTTCTCGCCAAGCTCCCAGATGCGCCCGACCGGGCTTTGTTCTTTCATGAAGCATTACCTCCTGTGAATTAGCGGCGGCTAACCGCTAGGCTTATAGAAAGGCCGTCGGTGGGGACAGCCTGTCTGTACGTTTGATCGCTGCGCTATTGCGCAGCATTGCCGAAAATAGCCAGGAATCCGGTGCGGTGATACCGGCTCAGAAGCTCCACATACTCGGATGCCTCCTCGCGGCTCATCCCGTGGCGGATGATCTCGAACAGGCTCTCAAAGCGGGAGGTCGTGACAATATGCAGCAGCTTTTCGGTCACGGCGTCGCCGCATTTGTCCGGGTAGCCGACGGCCTCCATGTACTTATAGGTGTATTCCACCTCGATGCGCACCAGCGCGTCCACGAAATTGTGAAACCGTGTGCCGTAGGACGCGTCCAGCAGCAGGCGAAATTCGTCCAGATGCGCATACATATACTCAATCAGCGCGGAGGTGCCGCCGTCGGCGTATTGCGGCATCCGCTCCGCCTGTTCGTGGGGTGTCATCTGATGAAATTGCGCCTGAATATGGATGAACCGTTCGGTCATTTCGCTGAGCACCGGTTCGACGATGGCGGAAAACAGCCCTTCCTTGTCGCCGAAACGGACATAGATGGAATTGGTGCTGGTATCCGCTGACGCTGCGATGGTGCGCAGGGAGGCGTCCACATATCCCTTGTCGAGAAATTCCCGCTTCGCCGCGGCGATGATGCGTTCTGCGACCCCCTCGATCTGTTTTGCCATTGCACTCACCTCGCTTTTATCAATAACACTGTTTCATAACGCTGTTATTATATGGCGAAGGTCGGAAAATGTCAATAGCCGATTGCAAAAAAATTCGTGGCCGACCTCGGGTATCGGATGAGTGGAATAGACTGTTTCTCCGGCCGGTCGTCACTCACCCACTGGTTACCCGTCGCCCATCTGCCGCATTGTCTGCTGCGCATCCGCTGATTGTCCGCCCCATTGTCTGTTGCTCGGCCGCTGATTGTCCGCTGATTGCTCGCCGTGTTGTTTGTCGATTACCCGCCGCCCGTCCGTTGATTGTCTGCCGCCCGACCGCCGTATCGCCGGTTGCGTCGATTATGGTTAAGGAGCGCGCTGCGGAAGATCGTGCGGATTGTAGCTTTAGCTGTTGAAAGTCGGCTTTTTATATACAAAATGGCAATTGTTTATATAATATACCCTCTGTAAAGCGACTTGGCTGCTTTACAGAGGGAGCGAAAAGAAGCGGATTTGCAAAAGCCGGGCGCGAATGCCGTCGCCGCGGACAAGAAAACGGGGAGGCAAACAGCCGGTGGTTGTTTCGCATTTTTTCGACCGTTTCGGTCGGCTTTCTGCGGCTCGCGGGGCAATCGAAACGCCCGCTGTCGGCAATTCCGTAAGGGAGATTGCAACGGGGCGTGCTGCCGTAACCGGTGGGACATATCGCCGCCTTTACTGGGCGTGGTTCCGAGCGCGACTCTCCGGGCGCGGCTCCGGACATGGTTCCGGGTGCGGCTCACAATCAGTATTGGGGAACAATTTTCAAAAATAATCTTTGATTTTTATCCCCAATCTTGCGAATACACAATATAGTATGCCCTGATTTGATATACCGGGAGCAACAGAAAATACGATCTTGTTTAGCAGTTCCAATACTTTTTGCGGTTTTTCAATGAGGACTTCTTCGGCAGAAAAACAAAAAAGTACGGTATCATAAAATCGTCGATTTAGAAAGATGAATTACATTACGGCAAGAAACAAAGAGAACGCACAGTACATTTTTCTTTCTGTCGGTTTGAACCCCGACCACTAAAACCCACACATGATTTTTGGTGCAGTTACCCGCAACCGGGTGCTTTGAAAATTGGTAAATTTCTGCCATACGAAAATTATTCTAACGCCGCAAAAAGAAAGTAAGTCTTGAAAAGCCTTATCTCATGCGGTATTTGGAGATTTTTTATTCTAATATTCACGAGCGGAAAAGAGAATAAAAACGGCTCGAAAATGCATCTGAAAAGTAAAAAAATTAAGGTCGGAGAATTTTCGCCGAATAGAAAGAGCCCTTGAAAACACTGGGCTTTCAAGGGCTTCGTTGTGAAGACAGGACAATAGAGATGTTTTTGCGTTTTCGCTGTCTTGATTTGAACACTCTCGACACAATCATTTTACATCACTCCGTTTCTGTTTTCAAGGTTTTTTACAGCG
>DJEF01000021.1:0-10535 GCA_002431285.1 Ruminococcaceae bacterium UBA5905
GCGGTCTCGTCGATCCGGCTGATGAACCGCAAGCCCTCTTTACCCACCAGCCGCACCTGCACCGCCTGCACCTGGGGCTGCTGCCCCACCTCGATCCAGCCGGTGTACAGCGCCGTATCCGCCGTGATGGCGCTGCCGTTCTTAAACGGCACCGTGCAGTCCGCGTCGGTATAGTAGCCCTTGAACCACGCGCCGTCCCTGACCGGCGTTTCGGCGGACAGATCCAGCGTATCGCCATCGTCCACCGTCTTATAGGCAACGCCGTCCAGCGTGACCGTATGCTGCGCCACCTCAAAGCCGCCGTTGACAATCAGCTCCCCGGCAGTATCCGGCTCGGACACATAAAAATCGCCGCCGGTGATCAAGTTAGTCTTGTTCGGGTCGGATTCCTTATACACCACAATGTTGTCCACATAGCAGTCTACGCCGTTGTAGCCGCCGGCACCGATCCATAAGCGGTGCCAATATCCTCCGGTTGCCGCAAAGCGGAAGCTCACCTGCGTCCAATCGTCATAGATCGTACCCCGGGGAAATTTATACGTCGTCGTACCGTTGTCCCACACGCACGCATCCCCGTCTCCGCCATAATCCAGCAGTTGTAAAGTCAGCGGGTCGCCGTCTACGCAAGGATTCCCCTTTACCCACATTTCCAACACAAATGTATCCGCGGACAGGCCTTTCATCATCTGGCTGATCGCCACACTCTTTCCCTGATACGCGTTCTGATAGTGCCGATAAAAATGCACCGCGCCCACATTGTCTTCGGTACATCCTTCTTCCACCAACGTCAGATTCTGGTATTGCTCGTCCGGATCGCTATAATCGCCATCTTTCCACTTGTCCGAAAGTACGGGCGTCTTTTTGACCGGGCAGAGTGACACATTGTCCAGCCGCATGGTATCGCCCGCCGCGCCCTGGAAAACCACGCGCAGCTGTACTTTTCCGGTGGTCTCGGTCGTGGTGAAATCTCCGTCGACCGTCATCCAGTCCGTCGGGAGGTCCCCCTCCCGGTTGCCGGGCCTTATATCGTCATTGACCACATTCCAGTTCTCCGTAAAATACACGGCCCGCAGAATATAAAACGGATGTGTGCCGCTCCCTTTCAGGTCCATGCTCAGGTGATAGGTCGTGCTCGGTTCCACATCCACCGTCAGGTTGGCAAAGTTCCAGCCGGTTCCCACCGTTGCCGCAGGACCCTTTGTCATTTCCAGCACGCCGCCATGGGTCTCATCGGTCGTCCACGCCAGCGTATCCGCCGTGTCCGTGGACACTTCCCATCCTTGCAGCCGATCCGCCGTCGTATCCGCCGACACGCGGAACAGCGGCATCGCCCCGATCACCAATAGCAGGGACAGCAGTGCGACCCCGACACGCCTGGCTCTTAAAGATACCCGTTTTGTCATGTGTAACACTCCCATTCGTCTCGTTTTTCGGTACATTCCGACCTCATGCTATGGCTATTGTAACAAATTTCTCTCCGCCCGGTGTCACTTTTTTTGCCGTCTGCGGTTCACTATTTTTACCTTTTGTGTATATGTGCCATATATTCGCTGTTCCTGCCATGTTTTCTGATCGGTTTCATGCAAACCCGGCGACAAAACAGCGAGGTGCTCCTCCCCGCCAAGCGGTCTCCCCCGCTTTGTGTAAAAAAAACGCACCCAAAAGGTCAAAAAATATAGCTAAAAACCCTCGGGACGGATTGGATTTTTTTGCTTTTTCGTGTATAATGAGGATATTGTCGGCTTAGAATTTCAGAGAGGAGGTACAGCATGACCCATCGACGGACTCCCCGGCGCATCTCGGTGCGCGCCCGGCTGCTGTGCGTCTTTCTCACCTCGGTGATCATTCCGCTGATCGTGTTCGGGCTGTTCATGTTCCGCACCGGCAGCGCCAAGATCGAAAACGAAGCGGCGGAAACCTATACCCAGATGACGAAACAGCTGTCCATCATCTTCTCCGAATACATCTCCCGGGTGGATCAGATCACCCGCATGGTGGACAATACCACCGACGTGCCCCGGTATCTGCGCAATACATTCACCGGCTTTGAGACCGACCCCACCCAGCTTTGGGTGCTGGAGCAGAACGCGCTGGAGGCGCTCAAGCAGGTGGCCCGCACCAACGAGGATATCCACACGCTGATCGTATCCTCGCTGGACGGCCAATCGCTCGCCTATACCAATGGGCGCTATACCCGCCTCTCCATCCCGCTGGAAGAGGACTACTACGCGCCGCTGCTATCCTCCACCGGCAATACGGTGCTGCTGCCGGTGCGGACGGCCCACGACGGATCGGACGCCGGCGAGGCGGTGTTTTCCGTCGCCTGCAAACATTTGGACGTGGGGCAGGACGACGATATCGGCATGAGCTTTTACACCGGCTACGTCATTTCCGAATGCTCCGTTTCCCAGCTGGCGGCCATCTGCGCCAACGCACCCTTCGGCGAGGGGACGCTGCTGTATATCTGCGACAGCAGCGGCGCCGTGGTTTACACCACAGACGACGATGCCCGGCGCACCGACACGGTCACGGCCCGGTATGCCGCCGGGGATACCCGCCGCCGGGTGGCTGTCGGGGACGCTGCCTATTTCCTCACCGACAGTCCCGTGGCCGAAACCGGCTGGTCGGTGGTGGCGGCGCTGCCCTACGACTATATCACCCGTAATTCCCGGGAGCTGATCCGCCGGTTCATCCTCCTGTGCCTGCTGGCGGCGGCGATCATCACCGCCATCACCGTGCGGGTCTCCTATTCCTTCACCCGTCCGGTGCGCATCCTGCAGGACGCCATGCGGCAGGTGGGCGACGGCAATCTGAACACCCGCATCGAGGAACGGCGCAACGATGAATTCGGCGACCTGTACGACGGATTCAACCGGCTGGTGAAAGAGATCGACCAGCTGATCCACGCCGTATCCGAATCGGAAAAGCGGGAAACCGTCGCCAAATATCAGATGCTCCAGAGCCAGATCAATCCCCATTTTCTCTACAACTCCCTGGACACCATCCGCATGATGGCGGTGCTGGACGACAAGGACGACATCGCCGCGGCGCTGCTGCACCTGTCCGCCCTGTTCCGCTATCATGTCCGCAACAGCGACCAGCCGGTGATGATCCGGGAGGAGCTGGAGCAGGTGAACAACTATCTGGCGCTGCAGCAGCTGCGGCTGCAGGAAAAGCTGGAGATCGTCTGCGACGCCGACCCGGCGCTGCTGTCCTGCTACATTCCGAAAATTCTGTTGCAGCCGATCCTGGAAAACTGCTTTTCCCACGGCTTCCGGGATGTGGAGCACGTGTGCCGCATCACCGTGGGCGTGCAGGCGGAGGGCGAGGCGCTGCGCCTGTCCGTCACCGACAACGGCTGCGGCATGGACGAGACCACCCTGCGGGAGCTGCTCGCTCGGCTGCAGGAGCCGGTGCCCCCCGGCGAACACGGCATCGGTCTATGCAACGTGAACGAACGGCTGCAGCTGTATTTCGGCGCAGAGAGCCGTCTGCACATCGAGAGCCGCCCGGACGGCGGCACCCGCATTTCCTTCCGCATCCCCGCCATCCGGGATGCGGACGCCCTGCGCTGGTACCGGCGCTGAGCGCCCGGAGGCGGTCAACCCCCGGCAGATGAGAACAGAAAGGAGAGCCCTTCCATGCAAAGCACCCCGCTGACCGTCTTTCTGGTAGACGATGAAAAACTCATCCGCTCCGGCATGAAAAAGCTGCTGCCCTGGGAGTCGCTGGGCTTCCGCATCGTCGGCGAGGCGGAGAACGGCAGACAGGCGCTGCCGCTCATCCAGGAGCTGACCCCCGATCTGGTGATCACCGACCTGAAAATGCCTTTCTGCGACGGCATCACCCTCACGGGCGAGATTCGGCAGAGGCTCCCCCGCACCGAGGTCATCATTCTCACCGGCTACGACGAATTCGACTACGCCCGGCAGGCGATCCGCATGGGGGTGTTCGATTTTCTGCTCAAGCCCATATCCCCCGAGGAATTGCAGGCATCCCTGATGCGGCTGCAGCAAAAGCGCAGCGCCCGGGAGACGCCCTACCCCTTTGAGGAGGAAAGCGCGCTGCTGCAAGCCTTTGAGAGCGCCGACGCCGACCGGGCCGATGCCGCGCTGGAGCGGTTCTTCGCCCAGCTGCGGGTCACCCAGCCGGATCGGGAAACTCTCCATAACATCGTCGGCAAGCTATCCTACGAGCTGATCCGCACCGCCCGCCAAAAACTGGCGGTGATGACCGTCCCCTCCCCGGCGCTCTCCCCGCAGGCGGACGAAACGGCGCTGCGCGCCGCTCTGGGAACGTATATCCGACAATGCCTGCAGGAGCAGGAGAGCCGCCGCTCCTCCGAGCTGGTGCAGCGCATCATCCAGTATCTGGAGGAAAACTACGCCCAGAATATCACCCTGTCGTCGCTGGAGGACGCCTTTTTCTTCAATGCCAGCTACATCAGCCGGGTATTCAAGCAAAAGACCGGCAAGAATTACAGCGACTATCTGCTGGGTATCCGGCTGGAGCACGCCAAGGAGCTGCTGCGCAACAGCAACCATTCCATCGCCTATATCAGCGACACCACCGGATTCGGCAACTCCAAATATTTCAGCAAAATCTTCAAAGAAAAGGTCGGGATGCAGCCGGTGCAATACCGCCGCTCCGGCGCCGCCCGCTGACCGCGCCACACTCTCCGTCTCCGGCTGCATGGACCGTGCGCCGGAGACGTCGTTTTTTGCCGAAAAATCTGCCGCCGGGGTCTTGTCATTTTCAGCGGAACACAGTATACTGTAAGGAGCGCGGTGTTTGCGCCGTCCATCCCACAGAAAGAGGGTTCCCCCTATGTTCAGCGGTAAGTTATGGGAGCTGTTTCTTGACTCCTTTCCGAAAATTCTGCTGCCCGGTCTGACCATGACCATTCCCCTGACCGCCATTTCCTTCACGCTGGCGCTGCTCATCGCCGTGGCGACGGCGCTGGTGCAGTTTGCCCACGTCCGGGGGCTGCGGCATCTCGCCCGGTTCTATATCTGGATCTTCCGGGGAACGCCGCTACTGGTGCAGCTATTCATCGTATTCTATGGTCTATCCCGCGTCGGCATCGTGCTGCCGCCCTTTCCGGCGGCGGTGATCGTCTTTTCCCTCAACGAGGGGGCCTATTGCGCCGAGACGGTGCGGGCGGCGTTGGAATCCGTCCCCCGGGGGCAGCTGGAGGCGGGGCTGTGCGCCGGTATGTCCTATATGCAGACCATCCGCCGCATTGTGCTGCCCCAGGCCATGCGCACCGCCTTTCCACCCCTGTCCAATTCCCTTATCGCTATGGTAAAGGACACCTCTCTGGCCGCCAATATCACCGTGACCGAGATGTTCATGGTGACCCAGCGGATCGTGGCGCGCACCTATGAGCCGCTGCTGCTGTATCTGGAGGTGGGGCTGATTTATCTGCTGTTCTCCACCGTGCTGACGAAGCTGCAGGCTCTGGGAGAGAAAAAGCTGCGTATCGGGCAGCGGAAGGAGGCCTGAGGGATGATACAAGTGGAAAATCTGCAAAAATCCTTTGACGGCACTCCGGTCTTATGCGGCATCGACCTGACCGTGCGGCCGGGGGATGTCACCGCCATCATCGGCCCCAGCGGCTCCGGCAAAACCACCCTGCTGCGATGTCTCAACTTTCTGGAAACCGCCGATAGCGGAACCCTCCGCTTTGACGGCGAGAGCTTTTCGCTGCCCGCCATTTCCAAGAAAGACATTGCCCGCCTGCGGAAAAAGACCGCCTTTGTGTTCCAAAGCTATAACCTGTTCGCCAACAAAACGGCGCTGCAAAACATCACCGAGGGGCTGATCGTGGGGCGACATATGCCCAAAACCGAGGCGCTCGACCGGGGGCGGCAGGCGCTGGAAAAGGTGGGTCTGGCCGACCGGAGCAACGCCTATCCCGCCCAGCTGTCCGGCGGGCAGCAGCAGCGGGTGGCCATCGCCCGCGCCATCGCCGCGCAGCCGGAGATCATCTATTTTGACGAACCCACCTCGGCACTGGATCCGGAATTGACCGGCGAGGTGCTGAATGTGATGCGGGCGCTGGCGGACGAGGGGATGACCATGCTGGTGGTGACCCACGAAATGCGGTTCGCCCGCCATGTTTCCGGCCGGGTGGTGTTCATGGAACAGGGGCGCATCGTGGAGACCGGTCCATCGGAGGAGCTGTTCGCCCATCCCCGGGAGGAACGCACCCGGGCTTTTCTGAATACGTTGTCACAAGAATAATGTCACAAGAATAAAAGGAGTGTATGCATCATGAAACGGTTACAATGGTTGGCAGGGCTGCTGGCTCTGCTGCTGATACTCGGTCTGTGCGGCGGCTGCGCCAACGGAAAAACCGACGGCGACCAGCTTGCCCGCATCCGGGAGCAGGGCTACATCACCGTCGCCATGGAGGGCACCTGGGCGCCCTGGACCTACCACGACGAGACCGATCAGCTGGTGGGCTACGATGTGGAGGTTGCCCGGGCGCTGGCGGAAAAGCTGGGGGTAGAGGCGCGCTTCGTCGAGGGCGAATGGGACGGCCTGCTGGCGGGGCTGGACGACGGCCGCTACGACATTCTGGTCAACGGCGTAGGTATCACCCCCAGCCGACAGGAGAAATACAATTTTTCCACCCCCTATGCCTATAACCGCACCGCCGTCATCGTGCGCAGCGACGACACCGCCATCCAGACCATGGCGGACCTGAAGGGTAAGCGCACCGCCAACACCATCAACAGCACCTACGCCACCCAGGCGGAGAGCTACGGCGCCACCGTCACCGGGGTAGACGATCTCAACCAGACCATCGAGCTGCTGCTGGCCGGCCGCATCGACGCCACCCTCAATGCCGAGGGCACCTACTACGATTATATGAAAGCCCATCCGGATGCGCCCATCCGCATCGCCACCCTGTCCGACGAGGTGGAACAGGTGGCCATCCCCGTGCGCAAGGGGGACGGCTCCGCCGCCCTGCTGACCGCCATCAATCAGGCGCTGGCGGAACTGGACGCCGATGGCACCCTCGCCCGCCTGTCCGAAAAATACTTCGGCACCGATATCTCCAAGCAATAAGTCCGATAGACCATACAGGCTCGTGCACAGCTTTGAAGAAGTGATTGGGACCTTTCTGCGGGAACACCATTCTGTCAGAACCCAATCACTTTTTGTATCCTTTCCATCGCACTTTTGCTCTGACCCAACCAGGTAATTTACCGATCAAGGAGGCTTTCCAACATGCTGAGGTTGAAAAAAGAAAACAATAAAATCGCCGCCATTTACGACGGGCGCTACTCTTCCCCCGTGGATATCACCGATGGCAGCGGTCGTTTCGGGCAGCCGGTCTACACCCGCAAATCCCAGGACATAACCAATGAAAACAAGCCGCCGTTTACGCCGTATACCGATCATACGGCCCCCTATACGGAAACAGACGGAGATGTGCTGCTGAACCGGGAGCTCGGGGTCTCGCTGAAAGCCGAGGAGGCGGACGGCGGAGTCGTGCTGGACCTCACCTTCACAAACGAAACTGTCAGCGCCTGCGGGATCTCTTTGCCTTTCAGCTTTATGGGGCAAAAGAATAATCCGTGGGAGCATCAGTTTACCGCCTCAAGCCCCTACCGTACCGCCGACGGCAAGCACTATCTGTTTTATCTCGTGCGGCCCGACGGAAACAATCTGGTTTGCATCATAGAAAATGAAATCGACGGATATCGCATCCGGTATTCGGATTTCCTCTGCGGGCACTATATTCTGGGGCTGCAATTTCTTTCCCAATTTGATCGGGCCTACGGAAAACCGGAGCGGCCAGACAAGCGTGTCACGGTGCGGATTCGGGATGTAAGCACTTACATCGAGGCTTTGGAGCTGGCCAGCCGCCTATGGGACATTCCCGCATTGTACTATGAAACCGCCAACACATATATTCACCAGCCGTTCCGTTTTTCGGTCTGCGGGCACTGGGATTCCATCGTCGTTACCGCCCCATCCGGAAAAAAAGAGGTGTTGAAAAACACCGTCTTTACCCCACATGAATACGGCATTCATACAGCCGTGCCGTATACCGCGGGCGTTGCCGGTGCGGATTGCAGCTTTTTCGCCCACGACGGGCTGCACGCCCTGTTCCGCCGCGCCTGCCTTTCGCCCCGGCAAAGCAGATCGGTCATAATCGGAAGATCGCCGGAAGGCAGAGCGATCTTCAAGCCCCAGCACTTGACCTATCGCGGATACGAAGACTATAACCTTTGCGAGCACGCGATGTGGTGCTGGGCAGATCTGCGGTATATGCGGGCTCACGGGGTGAGCGAGCCGTTAGCCGGCGACGTGAAGAATCTTCTGGATATCATTACCGGAAACTGCGATTGCCCGATCAACTGCTGCACCCTGGACGAAAACGGCTTTACCCGTCATTCCAACCGCATTCAGGAAGTCTATAACGGCGTGAATATTTTGATGGACGCTTATCGTGTTTTCGGGGACCGCCGCTATCTGGACTTGGCCGTCACGGTATTACACAAACGTCTGCTGGAGGATCAGTCGCCGGAGGGAGCGATCTTACGCCGGGGCAGCGACGGAGCGACCGCCGAAATTGCCGATTATACCACCGTGACCTGCATGGCGATACCGGTGGTGGATATGGCGCGGCTTCTCAAAGAGCACGGCGATGAGCGATTCCGCTTTTTTGAACAACGCGCGGAAAAAATGGCGGACTATATCGTCCGGAGAGACCTGGATTTCCCGACGGAGGGGGGCTTTAACGAGCAGGTGGACCCCGAGGTCGAGGAGGGGTCTATGTCCTGCTCGGCACTGACCGTGCTGTATACGGCCCAGTTTATAAAAAATAAGAAAGAATATCTGGACTACGCAGAAAAGATTCTAAGGATACATGACGCCTTCACCGTATTCACGCCCCACCCGGTCATGTTCCGCTCAACCCTCCGCTGGTGGGAAACCATATGGGAGGGCAATGCGGACGGTCCGGCCGTATGCTACGGTCATGCCTGGTCGATCTGGCGCGCCGAGGCGGAATATCGGTATGCCCTGCTGACCCATGACGATGCGCGGCTGCTGGATTCCTATAACTGCTTTATGACGAACCTGGCCAAAGAGGATGCCGACGGTCATATGTACGCCATCTATCAGTATGAACCGATCTCCTCCGGAGCGCTGGCGGAAAATGGGAAAGAGGTTGATTTTTCGGACTGCTGCGGCTTTCCCAGACGCCGGGATGTAACCCTATCCCGGTATGTGTTCGCCCGCGGGTATGATACCTGGCTGACCACCGTCGCCGTGCTGCCCGACCGCGTGATCGGAGGGTACAGGGCAGGAAATGAGATCATCCCCTTTATGGATGACTTTACGACGCTGTATATCGGAGATATTGCAGAGGGCTTCAGCATACGGGCGCCGCGCCACGTGCACATTGTGTCCGATCCGAGAATAACCGTCTCGGGCGAGGATGTTCTGTATATCGAGCCGTAGCAGACCCCGCCGCCATGCCGGGCGAGGGAGCCCCGGCATGGGACGCACGGCCTTCAATGTTTCTTCAATCTTTCAAGCTATACTGACCGTTGTTGGATCCCCGGAACGTCGGAGCGACGCGGCGGCGTCTGAACGGAGGCTTTGTATGAAACTATTGCTGGTAGAAGACGAACGGAGGATGGCGCAGGCGCTTTGCGAGATTCTCCGCCAGGAGAGCTATGCGGTGGACTGCTGCTACGACGGGGTTTCCGGTCTGGAGGCGGCAGAAAGCGGCCTGTATGACGTCATGATCCTCGACGTGATGCTCCCGAAAATGAACGGGTTTGAGGTCGCCCGCAGGCTGCGGCAGGAGGGAGTGCACACCCCCATTCTCATGCTCACCGCCAAAGCGGAGCTGGACGACAAGGTAACGGGGCTGGACAGCGGCGCCGACGACTATCTGACAAAGCCTTTCATGACAAGGGAGCTGCTGGCCCGGGTGCGGGCCCTGTTGCGGCGCAACATCGACACCCCGGACGGCACATTGTCCTGCGGTGATATTTCCCTCGACAGCAAAACCTACGAGCTTCACTGCAAAACAACGGGACAGAGCGTCCGTCTCAGTGAAAAGGAATGGCGGATTCTGGAATACCTGATCGCCAATCAGGATCGGATACTGACCCGGGAACAGCTGGCCGTGAAGATCTGGGGATACGAGAGCGACGCGGAATACAACAACGTAGAGGTCTATATGTCCTTCACCCGGAAAAAGCTCGCCTTCGTCGGTGCCAGAACCGAGATCAAGGCAGTCCGGGGAATCGGCTATGAATTGAGGTGCGACCGTGTTTAGACAGTCAAGAGTCCGGATCATTCTTGCCGTGATGGTCTCCATCGCCGCGCTCCTGTTCGGAACGCTCGCCGTGATCCTCGGCACCAGCTATGCCCAAATGAACACGGACAATCGGCGGATGCTGGAGCAATACGTGCGGGAATACCGCCTCGGGGAAACGGACAGGGATGGGGTACCGAACGACCGGGAAACCACGAAAACCGACGACGCAAAACCGCCGATG
>DJEF01000021.1:10569-32952 GCA_002431285.1 Ruminococcaceae bacterium UBA5905
CCGCCGATGCCGGACGGGCAGCCGCCGGAGGAGCTGCATAAATTCGATGTGTCCACCTTCTATTCCGTGGCCGTTGCGGAGGACGGAACGGTGCTGCAGACCGAGAATGAATCGGGCACCCTATACTCCGATGAAACGCTGGCGGCCTATGCCAACGAGATCACGGACAGTGGGGCCGAAACCGGCCGGATCAAAAATCTTACCTTCCTGAAAGCGCAAAAGGACGGATATACCCTCGTCGCTTTCATCGACAACGCCATCATGCAGGGGGGCATGGCGACCGTATTCCGCAATACGCTGATCTTCGGCGGCGTTGCCGTGGTCGCCGTATTTCTCGTGGCCGTTCTCCTGGCCCGGCGGATCGTCGCGCCGCTGGAGGAGAGCTTTCAGAAGCAGAAGCAGTTTATTTCCGACGCGGGCCACGAGCTGAAAACGCCGGTCTCGGTCATCAGCGCCAATGCGGAGCTGCTGTCCAGAGAGATCGGCGGAAACCGGTGGCTCGCCAATATCCAGTATGAGAATGAGCGCATGGGCAGTCTGGTCCGGCAGCTGCTGGATCTGGCCAAAATGGAAAACGTCATGCCGCAAACCGAGCGGCTGGATCTCAGCCGTCTGGTGCGTGGGGAGTTGCTCCCCTTTGAAAGCGTGGCCTTTGAGCAGGGGCTGGAGCTGAGGGCCGCCATCGCCGACGGGATCGCCGTCAGCGGGGACGCCGGCCGTCTGAAACAGCTGGTCTCCATCCTCATCGACAACGCCATTCGCCACAGCGAAAACGGCAAAGAGATCGCCGTGACGCTGAAAGCCGTGCACGGCTATGCCGCGCTGTCGGTGGTCAACGAGGGGAAGGCGATCCCTCCCGAGCAGCAAAAGCAGATCTTCGAGCGATTCTACCGCGTGGATACGGCGCGAAGCGACGACGGCCATTTTGGGCTGGGGCTGGCCATCGCCAGGGCCGTCACCGAGTCTCATAAGGGGCATATCGGACTTTCCTGCCACGACGGCAAGGTTGAATTCACCGCGCAACTCCCGCTTGAAAAATAGATCGACGTTCCGTCCTGCGCACAAGATGCGTGGGACGGATTCTTTTGATATTTTTCCTTTTTTCAATAAAACTTCAATGTAATAGCCGTACAATGCAGACAACAGGTTAGACAAAGCATCAAACAGCCGACCCTTAACATTGAAAGGAGACATAATCGTATGAAAAAATTTGTATCACTGGTCTGTGCAGCGGCTATGGTATTTTCGCTGGCCGCCTGCGGAAAAAACTCCGGAAACTCCGCGTATGCCGGCTCGACCGTCACCGGAAAGGTCACATCCATACAGGATACCACCGTGACGCTCCAGCTGGGCGAGCTGGCGGAAAACGAAAGCAGCGGCCGGTCGGATATGCCGGGCACGCCGCCCGACAGCAGCGGCACCCCCTCCGGCACCGAGGGCGGCACGCCTCCGGAAAAACCGGACGGCGACAATAGCGGCAGCAGCCAAACCCCGCCCGAAAAGCCCGACGGTTCAACCGGGAACGCACCGGCGGGCGGCCCCGGCAGCTCCAAGACTTTTACGGCGGGCGATGAAACGCTCTCCGTCGATCTCTCCGATGCCTCCGTGGTCAAGGATTCTGAAACCGCCGCCATCAGCGACATCCGCGAGGGCGATATTGTACAGGTCACCTTTGACGACAGCGGCAGGGCAAAGACCGTCATTCTCGTATCGACGAGCAGCAGTAACGGCGGCAGCGGTTTCGGCGGCTCGGACACTGTGACCCAGGGCGACAGCGCCAATACCCTGAGCGAGGACGGCACCTATACCGGCAATCGTTATACCTCCACCGGGGACGACGAAAACGCCCTGCGTATCGACGGGGCGACGGTGACACTGGACGGGATCACGGTGGATAAGAGCGCCGGAGCGACCTCCAATACCGAAAACGGCGACTTCTACGGTGTAAACGCCGCGCTGCTGGCCACCAATGGGGCGACGGTGACGATCCGGAATGCCACCGTAACCTCCTCCGCCCAGAACGGGAACGGTGTGTTCAGCTACGGCAGCGGCACAACAGTCAACATTGCCGATTCGACCATTACGACTACGGCAGACAATTCCGGCGGCATCCAGACCACCGGAGGCGGCACGACCAACGCAACCGATCTGACCGTCACCACCTCCGGCAATTCCTCCGCTGCGATCCGCTCCGACCGGGGCGGCGGCACGGTGAAGGTGACCGGCGGCAGCTATACCTCCAACGGGTATAACTCCCCCGCCGTCTACTCCACGGCGGCGATCAGCATCTCCGACGCCCAGCTTACCGCCAACCATTCCGAAGCGCTGGTGATCGAGGGGAAAAACTCCATCACACTGGAAAACTGCACGGTCATCGGCAATATGAGCGATACGAAAGGCAGCAGCTCCGATGAAAACGTCCACAATGTGATGATCTACCAATCCATGAGCGGTGACGCCGATGTCGGCACCTCCACATTCACCATGACCGGCGGCAGCCTGACGGCGAAGAACGGCGATATGTTCTATGTCACCAATACCCACTGCGTCCTCAGCCTTTCCGGAGTAAAGCTCGCGAATGAGGACACCGATGCCTGTCTGCTGCGGGTGGTGGGCAATTCTGCCAGCCACGGCTGGGGAACCGCCGGCAACAACGGCGCGCAGGTGGAATTCACGGCGGACGCGCAGACGCTGGAGGGAGCTATCGTCGTGGACACGATCTCCACATTAAACCTGACCCTCAAAAACGGCAGCACCTTTACCGGCACCGTCAACATCGTCGACAATGCGCAGAACGGTACCGCCGTCAGCGATAACGCCGTCGTCACCGTGGAAAGCGGATGCACCTGGAACCTGACCGGGAACTGCACCGTGACCAGCCTGACGAACCGCGGCACGATACAATTCAACGGCTACACCGTCACTCTGGCCGACGGCACCGTTCTGAAAGGATAAAGACAACCGGACCTCCTTGAGCCGTTACGCCCAGGGAGGTCCGGTTCGCTTTTTTCACTTGCGCCGGGGCAGGAGCCGACGCAGCCGCGCCATCGTTTCCTCCGACGGCTCCGGCGTGTCCGCCAGCCGGAATTCCAGCCCCAGCCGGTCGTACTTTTCCCGGCACAGGGTGCGAAAGGGCAGCAGCTCCCATTCGGTGACGCAGGAAAAGGGCTCGGTCAGCCGCACCAGCGCCTCCACCTGCTCCGGGGCGTCGTTCAGCCCCGGAATCGTCACCTGACGGATGCGGGTGGGGATATGCCGCCGCTCCAATTGCTCCAAAAAGCCCATTGGCTGTATAATTGAACCACCAGTATACTTCTTGTATAATTCGTCGGTGGCGTATTTCACATCCAGCAGGCAATAGTCGGTCTGTTCCAGCACCGGCTCCGGGGCGCTGCAGCCGGTGCCGCTGGTGTCCAGACAGGTGTGGATGCCCCGCTCCCGGCACAGCCGGAATACCTCCGCCGTGAAATCCGGCTGCAAAAGCGGCTCGCCGCCGGATAGGGTGATGCCGCCCCGGGCGCCGAAATACGCCCGGTATCGCTCCGCCTCCTCCACCAGTTTTGCGGCAGTATAGACGGTGCCGCCGACGGGGTCCCAGGTTTCCGGGTTGTGGCAGCAGGCGCAGCGCAGAGGGCAGCCCTGCAAAAACGCCACAAACCGCACTCCGGGACCGTCCAGCGTCCCCAGCGTCTGGATGGCGCTGACCCGCCCGGTCACGGAGCCGCTCATGCCAGCGCCTCGTGGAAGGTGCGGCGGATGACCTCCCGCTGCTGCTCCCGGGACAGCTTGTGAAAATTCACCGCATACCCGGATACCCGGATGGTGAGATTGGGATACGCCGTCGGGTCATTATATGCCGCCAGCAGCGTTTCCCGGTTCAGCACATTGACGTTGATATGGTGGGCACGTTGGGCGAAATATCCGTCCAGCACCGTCACCAGATTGTCCGTCCGCTCCTCCGGGGTGCGGCCCAGCGCCCCCGGCACGATGGAAAAGGTATTGGAGATACCGTCCCGGCAATCGTCATAAGAGAGCTTTGCCACGGAGTTGAGGGATGCCAGCGCCCCCCGCTGCTCCCGGTTGTGCATGGGGTTGGCGCCGGGGGCAAAGGGCTCTCCGGCGCCCCGTCCGTCGGGGGTGGCACCGGTGTGCTTGCCGTACATCACATTGGAGGTGATCGTCAGCACCGACAGGGTGTGCTCCGCCCCCCGGTAGGCCGGGGTCTTGCGCAGCTCCTCGATGGTGCGGTGGGTCAGCAGCCGGGCGATATCGTCCACCCGATCGTCGTCGTTGCCAAACTGCGGGAACGCGCCCTCGGTGACAAAATCCACGATATAGCCCCGCTCGTCGCGTACCGGGCGCACGGTGGCGTACCGGATAGCGGAGAGGGAATCGGCGATGACCGACAGCCCCGCCACGCCAAATGCCATAAACCGATGCACCGCCGTGTCGTGGAGCGCCATCTGCTCCTTTTCGTAGGCGTATTTGTCGTGCATACAGTGGATCACATTCATGGTGTTCACATACAGCCGGGCCAGCCATGTCAGATACTCAAAGAAGTTGTCCAGCACCGTGTCATAGTCCAGCACTTCGCCCGCCATGACCGGCTTTTGCGGTCCCAGCCGCAGCCCCGTGGCGGCGTCCACGCCGCCGTTGAGGGAGAGCAGCAGCAGCTTAGGCAGGTTGCACCGGGCGCCGAAAAACTGCATCTGCTTGCCGATGCGCATAGCGGATACGCAGCAGGCGATGGCATAATCGTCCCCATAGAGGGGGCGCATCACGTCGTCATTCTCATACTGAATGGAATCGGTGTCGCAGGAAACCCGGGCGCAGAACCGCTTAAAGCCCTCCGGCAGCCCCGCTGCCCACAGCACCGTCAGATTCGGCTCCGGCGCCGGTCCCAGCGTATACAGGGTGTGGAGCATCCGGAAGCTGGTCTTGGTGACCAGCGTGCGGCCGTCCTCCCCCATACCGCCCACCGCCTCGGTGATCCACATGGGATCGCCGCCGAACAGCTCGTTGTATTCCGGGGTGCGGAGATGGCGTGCCGCCCGCAGCTTCATCACAAAATCGTCCATCAGCTCCTGCGCGCCGGTTTCATCCAATGTGCCCCGCTCCAGATCCCGCTGGATATAGATGTCCAGAAAGGTGCTGACCCGCCCCAGAGACATGGCGGCGCCGTTTTGCTCCTTGATGGCTGCCAGATAGCCGAAATACAGCCACTGGATCGCCTCCCGGGCATTGGCTGCCGGTTGGGAAATGTCGTAGCCATAGCTTTGTGCCATTGTCCGGGTGTCCTCCAGCGCCGCCAGCTGTCCTGCCAGCTCCTCCGCCAGCCGGATATGCTCCTCGTCGAAATCGGCGCCGGTCAGCGCTGCCTTATCCCGCTTTTTTTCTTCGATGAGCCGGTCCAGCCCGTACAGAGCCACCCGGCGATAGTCTCCGATGATGCGTCCCCGCCCGTAGGCGTCCGGCAGACCGGTGATGATATGGGTCTTTCGCGCCAGCCGCATTTCCGGCGTGTACGCCCGGAAGACCCCGTCATTGTGGGTGGTGCGATACCGGAATTCCCGCTCCACCGTCTCGCCCAGCGTGTAGCCGTAGGCTTCGCACGCCTGCCGCGCCATACGGATGCCGCCGAAGGGATTGACCCCCCGACACAGAGGGCGCGCTGTCTGCAACCCCACGATCAGTTCCCGGTCCCGGTCAATATAGCCGGGTGCGTGGCTCACGATGGTCATGGTGGTATCCGGGTCCACCTCCAGCACCCCGCCTTTGTCCCGCTCCCGGGCAAAGAGGGCGTTCAGCTCCTCCATCACCGCCTCGGTGCGCGGGGTCGCCGCCGCCAGAAACGCGCCGTCTCCCGTGTAGGGCGTATAATTCTTCTGTATAAAATCCCGGACATCCACGGCGTCCTCCCAGACGCCGCTCCGGAATCCTTCCCATTGGGCATACTGCATACATAGCTCCTTCCGTATCGTCAAGGCGGCCGGGCAACGTATTCCGATTCCCGGCAGCCGCTTTTTGCGTGCAGGAGCATCATACTACATATTGTGGTTTGTGTCAATGGAAATCTCTACATTTTGTTGTTTTTCTTTCGAACGACAGCAGCGCATTGAGCAACGTGCAAAAAATCGGCGTCGGTGTGAGAGAAAATCTGGACACAGCGGCGGTGCTCCCGGCAAACGGGCGCACACAGAGCGAAAGCGGACACGTGCTTTGTCCATATTCCGGTACAAGCCGTCCGGAACGTCCATATACTTTTGCCGATAAATCTGGTATACTGCCATATAGTGAGATCCCCGGCCCGGGCGGCAAGAAAAGCCCGTGCACCGCCGGGCGGGTGAAGCGGCTGCGGGACGACAGCGCTGTGTATTGCAAGGGGGGAAAGGCTGTGTTTGAAAAGGCAAAATGGATCACGCGGGATGCCTGGGAGCGCTGGGGATACCCCGACGATCCATGGGAAAATCCGCCCTCCCCCTATCTGGCGAAAACATTCACTCTCAGGGACGGAGTGCAGCGGGCGCACGTGGCGGTCTGCGGTCTGGGGCAGGCAGCCTACTACGTCAACGGGACACGTATCCCGGATTCCCTGCTGCCCACCCTGCCGTTCTGCCCGACGAAAACGGTGGTATACACCACCTACGACATCACCCCGCTGGTACACCCGGGGCAAAACCGCATCGGCGTTCTGCTGGGAAACAACGGCTATAACGATATCGGCGTCCCCCGGATGCGTTCTTCCCTGAAGATGATCTGTCAGATCGACATCGCCTACCGCTCCGGAGAGCGGGAAACCGTGGTCAGCGACACCTCCTGGAAAACCCACCCCTCGCCGGTGGTCTTTTCCCTGCGCCGGACGGGAGAAAAGCACGACGGCCGGCTGCGGATCGCCGACTGGTGCGCGCCGGATTATGACGACAGCCGCTGGGATGCCGCCCGGCTGTGCCGGCACCCGGGCGGGCAATACCGCGCGGCAGTGTCGCCGCCGGTGCGGATACGGAAAACCGTCCGGCCCCTGCCGCTGCGCCCCGGACTGTGGGATTGCGGGATCAACGCCGCCGGCTGGATCCGGGTGCGGGTCAAGGGAAAGCGGGGCGACGAGATCGCCATCCGCTATGCAGAGCGCCTGAAAGCGGACGGGACCGCCGACTTTACCACGGTATATAACGGCATCGTGCCGTCTATGTGCCATACCGACCGGTTTATCCTGAGCGGGGAGGAGGAGGAATTCGAGCAGCTGTTCGGATTCCACGGTTTCCGGTATGTGCAGGTGGAGGGCGCCTATGAAACCATCGCGCTGGAAGCCGTCTACGCCAACACCGCCCTGCAAAGCACAGCCGACTTCACCTGCGACGAGCCGACGCTTAACGCCATCCACCGGATGTGCGTCAATTCGCTGCTGTCCAACGCCCATGGCGCGCTGACCGACTGTCCCGGACGGGAGCAGAACGAATGGACAGGCGACGGGATGCTCAGCGCGGAGGCGGCGGCGCTGGAATTCGATTCCTACGGGATGATGGACGAATGGATGTACAGCTTTCAGGACGAGCAGTATCCCTCCGGGGGACTGCCCTGCATCGTCCCCATGAAAAATCCCGTGTGGGAATACAACTTTGCCAACGGGCCGGATTGGGACAGCGCGATTTTTCACATCCCCTACTATCAGCAGAAATACACCGGGCGCACCGAGCTGACCCGGCGGCTGTGGGAGAATATGGAGAGAAGCCTGCGGTACTTTGCCACCCTCTCCGAGAACCGTCTGCTTTCCTGCGGCGTCGGCGATTGGTGCAGCATGGAGGAGGAGCCTTGCCCCAGAGAAATCACCGACACCGTATATTACCGGATAGCGGCCCGGATGATGGCGGAGCTTGCGCAGGCAACCGGGCGGGATCCGGATGGATTCCGGGCGTTGGCGGAGGAAATCCGCACCGCGTTCCGGGAAAAATATGTGGATGCCACTCTGTGTAAGCTGGAGGGTGAAACGGCGCTGGCGGCGGCGCTCTACGGCAAGATGCTGGAACCGGCCGAGGAGGCGGCCGCCGCCGAAAAGCTGAACCGGCTCATCCGGGCGAACGGGTGCCGGTTTCGCTGCGGGGTGCACGGCCTCCGGATGATCTTCGATGCATTATCCGAAAACGGGTATGCACAGACCGTATTCGACACGCTGACAAACCCCGCCTTTCCGGGGTATGCCCGGTGCGTAGCCGACGGTCTGACCGCGCTGCCGGAGCGGTTCGACTATGCGGTGCCCAAAGAGGGCATGGATTCCATGAACCACCATTTCACGGCACAGGTGGATGTGTGGCTGTATACGTATCTGGCGGGCATCCGGTTTGAGGGCTTCGGCCGAGAGCGTATCGTCATCGCTCCCTGTTTCATCCGGGGGATCGACCGACTGAAAGCGCGGGTGCGGGGCGTTGCCGTGCAGTATGACGAAGCTACGCTGACGGTGCGCTGCGACAGCGATTTCACACTGCGGCTGAACGGCAAAGCAACCCGGTATCCGCCGGGGAGCTATCAATTTGATCGGAATACGGGGGAGAGACTATGACCTATATCACGCCAAACGACAGCAATATCACCGCAAAGACCGACATCGCCCGCATCATGCAGGCGGTGCAGATCGCCTGCGAAACCGGCATCCGCGCCGTAAAAATACCGAAGTATAATGCCCGCACCGGCGGCTGCGTATGGGAGCTGGAGGATTCCATCCGGTTGCCCGACGAGTTTACCTTATTGTTGGAGGACTGCCATATCCGGATGGCGGACGGCACCTTCTGCAACGCCATCTGCAATGAGCGGTGCTATGACCCGCACACCCCGGAGACGGTACAGCACGGCATCGCCGTCATCGGCATCGGCCGCCCGATTCTGGACGGCGGGCACTATAACGGCTATTCGGAGCATTCCCGGGAGCTGCCGAAGCCGCTGCACCACAATTGCACCATCGTGCTGAGCAATGTGGAGGATTTCACCGTCGAAAACCTCCGCATTCAGAATCACCGCTATTGGGGGATGTGCTTCCTCTACTGCGCCCACGGGAGCATCCGCAATATTGATTTTCAGGCGGATCTCTCCTGCGCGGACGATGCCGGGGGACATACCTTCGACCGTCTGCCGCCGGATTATGAGCACGTGTATCTGCAAAACAGCGACGGCATCGACCTGCGCATGGGCTGCCACGATATTCTGATCGAGAATATCCGGGGCTTCACGGTAGACGACACCGTGGCGCTGACCGCCCTGCGCGGCCCGACGGAGCTGGCGCACAAGGCGCCCGGGGCATCCGACGATATCCACGATATTGTGATCCGCAATATCCAGTCCTATACCTTCTGCTGGACAGGGCAGGTACGGCTGCTGGCCAAAAGCGGCTGCCGGATCTATGCCGTTTCCATTGATACGGTGGTGAATACCATCGACGAGAGCCTGCCCTACCGGGGCGGCTGCTCGGTGATGCTGGGAGACTGCGGGTATATCCGGGAGCGGGACATCCGCATGGGGGAACTGTTCAATATCCGGATCACCAATGTCCATTCCCGTGCCATCCGCGCCATCCGTCTGACAGGGCCGATGAGTTATGTGTCTATTGATAAGGTGTATGCCTATGCGGGGGTGAAAGCCCTCATCCACGCGGATGCGGAAACGGAGCTGAAAAACGTCCGCATCGCGGAGCTGTACGGCGGCGAAACCGCCGATCTGGATGCAGTGATCAATTTCAGCGGTCCGGTAAAGGGAGCGGTGCAGATCTCCGATGTGTATTGCGAAAAGGCGCGGTATCTGCTGCGCCATTGCGGCCCGGCGGATGTGCAGCTTCGTGAGGTGCATTCCGCGACGGAGGCGATTACCGACGAGCCCCGGCAATATCGGTTCTGGTGGGCGGACGAACAGGCGTGACAAGCAAGCCGATCCACGGAAATACCCGTCGCTGCCACGAAAGCATCCACACAGACCGAATGCCGCCGCCCTGCTCAACGGACAGGGCGGCGGCATTTTGCATGCGGTGTCTACTGCTTCTTCAGCAGCGGCTCGATGACCGACCAGAACCGGTCGGCAATGGCCAGCATCCCCGCATCGTTCGGGTGATTAAAGTCCCCGTGGGTATCCGCCCGGCTGCGAATATCCTCCAGATGCACAAAAACATCCCCGTGCCTGGCGGCAACGGCCTCCTTCTCGGCATCCAGCACCGGGCGCACATAAAAGCCCTGTGCGATCACAAACCGGGTATCCCCCCTATCCAGCGTCTGCCGCAGCTCCTCCACTGCCCGGCCGAAGGATTTCGTATGGCTCGGCTGTTCGTCGTAGGCGGGGTCCACATTGGCGCCGAAAAAGAAGAGCGCAATATCCGGCCGGAACGCAGCCACATCCGCATAGGCCTCAGCCGGTTCCATCTGCATGAAATTCCGCTCATACTCCGCCACCTGCAAAATGCGTATGGCCGCGCCGGGACACACACGGGCAATACGGGCGCCGAGGATATGCACATAATCCTTTTCCACCGAGGACGCCGCCATGCCGCAATCCCGATACCAGCCGATATCCGGCTTGATTCCATGCTTGGTGATGGAGTTTCCGACGAACAGTATGCGCGGGCCGTCCCCAGCAGCCACCTCAAAATAGCAGCCGTTGTTCTGGCTCTCCGCCGGGACGATGTTTTCCTGAAAACGATCCATGAATTTCCTCTCCATTTCTGTTGAAAATGCGGGATTGCTCCCATTGGATGCCGCAGACTTATCGAATGGTCACGTCCTCCGCGTGGATAAAAACAGGATCAAACGCGGAGAAATCCGTCTGTCTCACGCCGTTTATCCGAATGTTCTCAAAGGAAAATCCCCGGCACGGCACATCCTCGCTGACGGATTCGATGACGATCTGCGGCGCATAGTCGATATCCTCGGCGGTGACCGTAATGTCCCGGAAGATGACGTCATGAATCTTCCCCAGCTTTTTCGGAAGTTCCCGCCGCAGGGTCGGCCCCTTGAGGCGTATGCGGTACGGACGGTTTGAGCAGGCGACCAGCATGGTGGCCATGGGCTTGCCGTCCCCCGTGTACGGCTGGCTGTCGGCGGTTTGCAATTCCTGACACTGGGTATGCCGCTGCAGCTCCACCCGCATATTCTCAAACCGTATATCGTGCATATCCGCATATCCGCCGTTGGACAGGCTGAAAGCGGAGCTCAGGCTGTGAATCAGATCACAATTCCGAAAGCGGATCTGTCGATACTCGACGCCGCAGGCCTCGATGCCGACCTCGCAGTTTTTACTCCAGCCGCACCATAAAACGCAGTTATCCACCGTGATATTTTCCACCGGCCGATCATAGTCATAGATGGCTTTCAGCGAGATCACATCGTCAAAGGAGCGGATAAAGCAATTCCGGATGGTGATATCCGAGGAATTCACCACGTCGATGCCGTCCGTGTTGTAGCGCCAGTGTCCGACGATCTTCACATTGTCCACGGTCACGTTGCGGCAATTGAACAGGGAGAGCACAAAGGTGGAAGAATTGACCAGAATCAGGTCAGACACGTCCACGTTCCGGGCGTTGTACAGGCGAAACGTGCCTTTGGTATACGGCTCGTAACAATTTTCCGTGAGCCGTTCCTCGCAGCTGTTGTCGATCACTCCGCCGCCAAAGATCCGCACGTTTTCCGCGCCGGTGGTGAACAGAGAGCCGAAGACGAGCGCCTCCTTGTCCACATACACGGTGTCCCCGTCTTTCAGCGGGATGAGCATGGGGAAATGAATGCCGGGCCCGAAATAATGGGTGGCGCTGCGGGCCTCGGGATATTCCCGATACGGATTGAAGAAAATATGCAGCACGGTGTGGGTGCCGTCCAGCTCCAACACATAGCTGCCAAACTCTTCCAGCGTCAACACGATCTCCCCGTCGGCGCAATGGGGAACCACGTGCTTGGAAAGCGGACGGATCGTAGCCTCGGCAAACGGCTGACGACTCCGGATGCGGAGCGTCACCGGCTCATCCCCATAGAAGGTGATATAGGCCGAGGACTCGCTCTGCGCAAAGGGGCGCTGTTTCCCCGACCACGGGCGGTTAAAGGGAAAAGCGGATACGCGGCATTCCCGCACCTGGCAGTCCTCTCCGTTGACGGTGACGGTGAAATTATCATTGAGCAGCTTGAACACCGTGTCCTCCGTATCGGAGGCATACATACCGAATTCGGTTCTGCCGAATGCGACGAACAGACCGTCGCTGACGGTTGGAATTTTAGGGAGCACCAGCATGGCGTTATCTCCTTTGCAGGTTCTTATGGTAAAAAACGATTTGCTGTCAGAAGGTGATGTGCAGCGGCGTGCCCTCGGCGGCATTGCCGGACAAGAACACCTCATAGTCCCCCGGCTCGTTGCCCCACGTGCCGTCAAAGTGGGGGTAGTCGAACCGCTCCCTAGGCAGGGTGAACCGCACCTCTTTTTCCTCTCCCGGCTCCAGCCGGACCCGCGCAAAGGCCTTCAATTCCCGGATCGGGCGGGTGGTCTCGGCGCAGAGCCGATGGGTATACAACTGGACGACCTCCGTGCCGGCGCGGGAACCGGTGTTTTTCACCGTGACCGCACAGCGCAGCTGCCCATCCTCAAACACACAGCGCTGCCCGGAATAGGTAAAGGCGGTATACGACAGACCGTAGCCGAAAGGAAACAGCGGCGTATAGGGACAGTCCTTGTATTTGGATGTCCAGTTGGTATCGTCCGCCGGGCGGCCGGTGGGCACGTGATTATAGTAATAAGGCAGTGACCCGGAGTTACGGGGAAAGCTCATGGTCAGCCGGCCGCCGGGATTTTCGATGCCATACAGCAGGTCGCAGAGCGCCGGGCCTGCCTCGGTGCCGGGATGCCACGCCACCAGCAGCGCATCGGAGTTTGCAACGGCATCGCCAATGGCCATAGGGCGGCCGGTGAACAGCAGTGTGATCACCCGTTTTCCGGCCTTGTGCAGCCATGCGAGCAGGGCGTCCTGCTCCCCGGACAGAGAGATATTGCTCCGGGAATTGGCCTCGCCCGATTCGCACAGCTGCTCGCCGACGCAGGCAATCACCGTGTCGCATCCGACCGTGACCCGCTCCAGCTCGGCTCGATCCAGTGCATACTGTCGGTCAAAGCAGGGTGCATAAACGAAATCCGCCCGCCGCCGGGTCAACTCCTCCACCAGCGTGGTCACGGTGGCGGCGTCGGCGCTGATCTGTCCGGCGGTCCCCAGCATATCGAAAGCGCTGTCGGCGAAAAAGCCTACCACCGCGATCCTCTGCCCCGCTGCCAGCGGCAGAGCGCCCTCGTTTTTCAGCAGCACCGCCGATTCCGCCGCCGCCCGTTTGGCCAGCGCCCGGTGGGCGTCACCGAGAGCGCAGCTTTCCTCCGGCTCCTCCGCATAGGGGCGATCGAACAGCCCCACGGCGGCTTTCAGCCGCAGGATGCGCCGCACCGCCCGGTCGATGTCCTCCATGCGGATCGTGCCGGTTTCCAGCAGCTCCTCCAGATGGCGGGTGTAAAACTCCGTCCCCATGTCCATATCCACGCCGGCTGTCAGCGCCTTGGCGGCGGCATCCGCCGGGTCCCTGGCTGTGCCGTGGGCGATGCATTCCTCGATGCCGTGGGCGTCGCTGATGACCGCTCCGTCAAACCGCCATTGCTCCCGCAGCACCGTTTGCAGCAGATAGGGATTCATGGTGCAGGGCAGCCCGTTGAGATCGTTAAAAGCGGCCATGACGGTGGCGCAGCCCGCCTCCACCGCCGCCCGGAAAGGCGGCAGGTATACCTCATGCAGCCGGTTGAGACTCATATCGGTGGTGTTATAGTCCCGGCCGCCCTCGCAGGCGCCGTAAGCGGCGAAATGCTTGGCGCAGGCGGCGATGCTGTCCGGCGCGTCCAGTGCATCGCCCTGAAATCCCCGCACCTTTTCCGCGGCGAAAACGGAGGTCAGATACGGGTCCTCACCGGCACCCTCCGCCACCCGCCCCCAGCGGGGGTCCCGGGACACGTCCATCATGGGCGCAAAGGTCCAGCGCACATTGTCCTCCGCGGCTTCCCGGGCAGCCGCCCGGGCGGTCGCCCGGAACAGCGCCGGATCAAAGGAGCAGGCCTCCCCCAGCGGAATGGGGAAAACCGTCCGGTGCCCGTGGACCACATCCATGCTGAAGATCAGCGGGATCCCCAGCCGGCTCTCCTCCACGGCAATCTTTTGCAAACGGTTGGCCTTTTTGCGGTCATTGATGCCGATAAAGGAGCCGATGCGCCCCTGCCGGATCATGTCCTCCCGTCCGTCCAGCAATGAGTTTTCCAAGATGGCGGCGTATTCCTCCTCGGTGATCCTGCCGCTCTCCCGCATCTGCCGGGCGTCCTCGGCGGAGATGGTGAAACCGCCCACGGGGGAGGGCCCCACCTGATACAGCTGACCGATCTTTTCCTCCACGGTCATCTCCTGCAACAGAGCTTCGATTTTCGCCTCACTTGGGGGATTTAAGCGCATGATTCATCCTTCTTTCGTTGATCTTACGGGTTTCCTTCCACGGCACCTGATTCATGGACAGCACCTCCAGATTCATCTGCTGGTTCTTGTATTCCCGGGGCGACAGGCCGGTGCAGTGCTTGAACACCCGGCTGAAATACAGCTGATCCTGGAATCCGACCATCTCGGCGATATCGGAGATCTTCAGATCGGAGCACATGAGCGCCTTCGCCTTGTCGATGCGCAGGCTGGTCAGAAACCGGTTGATGCTGACCCCGGTCTGCTGGCGGAACAGCCGTCGCAGCCAGCTGACGCTGATATTCAGCGAGGCGGCATAGCGCTCGGCGTCGAAAGGCTCGTTGAAGTGTTTGTTGAAATACGCGATGGTGTCGCTGACCTCCTTGGACATATTGACCTTCTTCAGGCTCAGCTGGTAGACCCCTCGGGAGAAATAATAGAGCAGCTCCTTGAATTGCAGATTGATGATCTCCACATAGTTGGGAGATTTCCGCTGCAGCTCGGAGATGATCCCGTCGAACAGGCGGGTGTAGTTTTTCGATTCCCGCACGGCGTAATGCTTTTTATCGTTCAGCCCCAGATGGGCCAGCCATTCCTCCACCTCGCTGCCGGTGAAATGAAGCCAGTAGATGTCCGGATTGTCTTTCAGATAATAGGTGTAAAACTGCGGCTCGTGGGGACGGTAAAACACAACGGTATTTTCCTCGCAGACAAATTCCTGCTCGCCCACCGTATAATACAGCTTGCCGCTCTTGACAAACAGAACCTGGTAATCCCGCCGTCCGTAGGGCCGGATGGTGGAGAATTCGTTCAGCTTCAGCAGCGCATGATGCCCGGCGCTGGTGACGAACAGCGATTCCGTGTTGTTGGGTAGGTCTACCTCGCTGTTGGCGTAAAAAGCACTGTTGATGATCAGCACGATCGACACCGCCTTTCGGTTTGTCTCAGAGCTTCGTCTGTGGAATGAGTTGATTATAGTGGCGCAAGCGCAATTTGTCAATATTTTTTCTGCGGCGTTCTTTTCACCGGCGGCGCAGCCGAGACGCAACACATGAGAAAATATTGGTTTTGTTCTCAAAGATGCGCAAATTCACCGGATGTTTATTGTGAAATCCGCTGTATAAACATCCGTGTGTTTAATCAGACGGTTTTCAAGGTGCAGTTTTCCGTGTGCCATTTTATCCATAAAAAATGGCAACTCGGGTATATCGTGTATATACATTTGTCCTCCACGCTGGTACACTTTTGTATAGAATCTCGGGCGCAAAACGGAAAAATTTTGTCTGTATATCTTCACAGCACACGAGGGAGGAACGATGGAATATGAGAAAAACACTGAGTAAGCATCTGCCGAAAAGGATCCGGAGCGCTTTGCTGGCGTTGGCGGTCCTCGCAACGGCAATGCTGCCGGCAGCGGCGGCCACAGCGGAGGACTTCACCGACACATTCGATGTGTATTACAGCGCCGATATGCGGACGGTGACACCCACGGCGGAGGCGCTGTCCGGCCACTGGAATCTGAGCAGCGACGGCACCCGGCTGGTACGGAATACCACCGACAGCAACTGGGCATCCTACGGCCCCAATATGGCGCTGCTGTATCTGAAAAAAACCTATGAGAATTTTGAGCTGACCACCACCTTCTCCCGCCCCAACGGTGAGAATTTGCAGACCTATTTCGGCATCGGCGCCCAGAAAGCGCAGGCATGGAGCGAGGATGCCAATTCCTTTGTGTTCGGATTCCATCAGTCCGGCGGACTGATGTGGGGCAAGACCGGCGGCTGGATCACGGGCGGCGGGCAGACGCCCGCGGACAAGATCAGCGGGTATGCCACTGAGGGCCCGCACACCCTGCGCCTGCGGGTGCTGGATAAGGTATACACCGCCTGGGTGGACGACGTTTAGGTGGGCACCGGCACGCTGGCGAATTATGCCGCCGGGTATATCTGGTTCGGCGCAGACGACATGACCGCCAGCTGGGGCATCCCGGAGATCAAAGAGCTGGTCAGCGCCTCGGTGCTGTCCGCTTACTATACCGAAAATGCCAAAACCAACGAGACCATGACAAGTGCCGCTCTGTCCGACTATTGGGAGACCGACGGCGACTTGTTTAAGCGCAACGCCCAGTCAGTCAACTGGAACAACAGCTACGAGAACCTGTCGGTGGTGTATCTCAACACCCGGAAGTATAAGAGCTTTGAGATGACGGTGCCGTACCGGGTCTATCAGGGGAGCAACCACAACAACTCCACGCTGATCGGCTTCGGCGCAACGGAAATGGGCAGGAGTTTCTACTTTGACGACAATGCGGTGGCCTGCAACATCAGCAAATACGGCGCTATCTGCTCGGCGGATACCAGCGCCGCCTCCTATTGGTATAAAGGCGGCGGGTCGACCCTGCACGACACGGTAGCCGGCTGGGACGATCTGGCGGAGCACACCCTGACGGTACGGGTGGTGGACGGCACGGTGCTGTATTCCATCGACGGACACACCGTTTTCGGCCAGACGCTCCGGAGCTACACGGAGGCGGGCTATATCTTCTTTGCCTCCAATGAGTTGACCACCCGGTTCGGTGTGCCCTCCGTGCGGGAGCTGAGCGACACCGACACCTCCGGCAACGCCGCCAGCCCCCTGTATGGGAAGAAAGCCCTCTTCGTCGGCGACAGCATTTCCTATGGCGCGGGGGACGATATATTCGGGCTGTCCTGGGGCGGGCGCATCGGCATCCGGTATGGGATGGATTGGCTGAACCGGTCGGTCAGCGGCTCCACCGTGATGGAGACCGCCGGGATCCCCCAGATCAAGAATCAGCTGCCCGAGGAAACCTTTGATTATGTGGTGCTGGAGGGCGGCATCAACGATGCGCTGAAATCCCACCCGCTGGGCGTCATCTCCGATTCCTTTGACCCGGAGGGCTTTGACACCGCTACCTTCGGCGGTGCCTTCGAGGAGCTGCTGTATACCGCACGGCAGAAATACCCTCAAGCGAAATTGGGCTATATCGTGACGATGCGTGTGCCCGCGCTGGCAGATGACACGGCGCAGCGCTATTATGCGCTGGCGCAGGAAATCTGCGAAAAATGGGATGTGGCTTGTCTGAATCTCTTTGCGGATGAGGAGGTCACCGGCTGGTTCGCCGGCGGCGCCCATCTGCCGGACACCCTCCATCCGGACGCAGCCGGATATGAGCTGTTGACCCCGAAGATCGCTGCGTGGATGGAGAAGCTGGCAGTGACGGTTCTTGGCGATTGCAACGGCGACGGGCTTGTGGATGCCGCCGATGGCGTACTGCTGCGGCGGGCGCTGCTGGGGCTGGAGACGGCAACCTGGCGCTACAATGCCAATGGGGATATCTGTCTGGATATCCGCGATGTGGTGGCTCTGGCAGATAAGCTGTAATTTTCAACGGATGGGTCGGCGGATAGATGCAAATCTATGCGCCGACCCATTATGTTTTATCGGTCGGAAATCAAGGAGACTGGTTTCTGCAAAGGGATACCCAATGGCGGCTGGCGACGGACGGAATTTGAATATCCACTGGAATCTGTCCGAAAGTAAAATTCGGCATTCGGCGCATTTTTCTTGCTTAACGATGGAAAAATTCGGAAATCATCCCGCTGTTTTCATTCGGTTTGATGAAAAAAAGCGGACTTATGCCGGGTGGGCGGCAGGAGGAAATGTGTCATATTGTCTATATTGTCACGCAGTTTGTGTATAGGAATACCCAAACGGCTGTGGTACAATACCTGTAGGCTAAGTTGGACTGTACATATGGGTTCATAATACGCACGAAGGAGATGGAACTGTATGAAACGATCAGAGTATCGGGGGGCTTTCCGGCGCTGGACTTGTTGGATCGCGGCGGCAGTGTTGCTGATCACCGCGGTGTCGGTGGGCGGCGGGATCGTCTATGCGACCAACCAGACCCCGGAGCAGGCGTTCACCGCTTATTACACGGACAGCATGAAGGGGGCGGCGGACGGCACGGCGACGTATGCGCAGGAAACGTTTTCCAAGCACTGGGAAGTTAACAAGGCTGGACGGTCGTGGCGTAAATTTGATGACAGCACCTGGGGCGAGGATGTGGACAAAACCATGGCGGTTTTGTACTATAATGCCCGCACCTACCAAAGCTTTGATATGACCGTAGAATATGCCACCGCGGATCCCCATAAAAATTTCGGAGAATGGATAGCATTCTTCGGTTTCGGCGCGACCATGGGGCGCAGCTGGATGGATGTGGAGAATAAAGGCGATACCGCCTTTATCATTCACCCCGGCGGTTTGCTGCTCAACGCCAAGAACAAAGACTGGTATCCGGGGGCCGCCGCGTCCGATCAGGTGAATAAGAGCGGCGGTACCTGGGATTCCAATGGAGTACATACGCTGCGGCTGCGGGTGAACGGAGTCAGCTTTAAGGTCTGGATCGACGGCTATGAGCTGACCAGCGGCAGCAACGCGAATTACGAGGGCGGGTATATCTATTTTGCCGCCAACGCCGGATCTGCGCAGTTCGGCGTTCCTGAGGTTAAGGAAATCCAGCCCACGGTGGAGCCGGATGCCTTTACCGCCTATTATACGGACAGTGCGGCGGATAATGACGAGCTGCAGGCGGTGGAGCTGTCCGACTATTGGCAGCTGAACGAGGACGGCTCCCGGCTGGAGCGGACGGCAAAGGACGCGGCACAGACTGCCGATGGCAACACCCATATGGCGGCGCTGTTTTCTACCGCCGGTCTGTATCAGAATTTCGAGACCCGGGTGCAGGTGATGCGTCCCGCAGAGGGGCAGTCCAGGGCGCTCATCGGGTTCGGCGGCACGGATGGAAAAAACTGGCGCTTGACGGAGGGCGCCTGCGCCTTTACTCTGGATGAGGATGGCGCGGTGTACGATGCGGTGAGCGGCGCGCTGCTGTCCGCTCAGAGCGCCCGCCAGCTGGCGGAGGCTGCCGCCGGAGGCGATGCGTGGAATTCCGCGACGGCGGAGGTCACCTTGCGGGTGGTGGAAAAGACCTATACCATCGCCGTCAACGGGTATTGCGTGTATACCGGTTATGCGGAGAAATATCAGGAGGGTGCGCTGTTCATCGGTTCCGGCACCGCCGGGGTCTCGTTCGGCGCTCTGAGCACCAAGCAGCTCAAGAGTTTCTCCCAATTCACGCCGTATTATGCAGCCACGATGACGGGCGCACAAAAGCCGCAGCCTGCGCATTTCTCGGAGCATTGGGAGCTGAATGCGCAAGGCTATCCCGTGAGCCGCCACCTGACCAACCAGGCGTATGCTCAGCTGGTGTATAACACCGATGTGTACCGGGATTTTGAGCTGACCGTGCAGTATTCCGCTCCGTCCGATTATGCGTCGACCGGGCTGGCAGCATTCGGCTTCGGCGGCAAGCCGGGGGATAATCTGTCGGATACCGGCGCGGTGGGGTATCTGCTCCATTCTGCCGGAGCCATCCTGGACGCCAAAAATGAAGGCTGGGTCACTGCCGGGGACAAGACCGCGTCCGCGCAGGCGAAGGCAGCCGGCAAAACGTATGACGCTGCCGGGCTGCATACCCTGCAGGTGACGGTGGAGTTCCGCAAGGTCAAGGTGACCATCGACGGCTACACGGTGGCGGAGTTTACTCTCGGCGACAGCTATGTGGGCGGGAATGTATGGTTCGCCGCTCGGGCGGACGGCGTGATGCTGAAAAGCCTGTCGGTGGAAAAGCGGGGCACACTGAATATTTCCGAGTGGAAGCCCTACCACACCAATACGGTGGTCGGTTCCCAATTTTATCCCGAAAAGGATCTCAGCCGGTACTGGCAAAAGACGAACTACGACACCACCCTGACCCGCGTGACGGATAAGGATGGCGACACCGGCAGCAATGTGGCAATTTTCTATTATACCAACAACAGCTTTTTCAATGTGGATATGACGGCGCAGTATGCTACGGATGGCAGCGACCGGTATGTGACCTATTTCGGTATCGGCGCCACCACGGGTACCACTTGGATGGATAATGCGTCGGATACGGTGTTTGGGGTTAACGGCGACGGCAAGCTGATGAATGTCAAGACCGGCGAGCTGTATGCGGCAGACTCCGCCAAGGCGCAGGCTGAGGCGGCGGGCAAGACCTGGGACCCCACCGGGATGCACAGTCTGACGATCCGCATGGTAGATAAAGCGTTTACGGTGAAAATCGACGGCTACACTGTTGCCACCGGTCAAAACGACAGCTATGCGGGCGGACGCATTTATGTGGGCGCCAGTGCTGCCGGTATCTCCTTTAACAAGATTGACGGGGTGAGCCTGCTGGATACGTCCATATTCACCCCCTATTACACCAGCAGCATGAAAGGCGCTGCCGCCGGCACGGCAACCTATGCGCAGGAGGCGTTTTCCAAGCATTGGGAGGTCAACAAAGCTGGACGGGCGCAGCGGAATTTTGATGGCTGCACCTGGGGCGAAAATGTAGACTCCACTATGGCGGTGCTGTATTATAATGCGCGTACCTATCAGAGCTTTGATATGACCGTGGAATATGCCACTACCTCCGGCTACAGCGATTGGGTAGCGTTCTTCGGCTTCGGCGGCGAGATCGGAAAAAGCTGGCAGGCATCCGACCGCAAGAGCGATACGGCGTTCATTCTCCACGCCGGCGGTCTGTTCCTCAACGCCAAGAACAGCCAGTGGCTCAACAACGGCAAAGCTGCTTCCGATCAGACGAATGCGGCGCAGGGCGCAGGCACATGGAAAGCCGCAGGCATTCACACCCTACACGTGAATGTCAGCGGACAATCCTACAAGCTGTGGATCGACGGATATCTTGTCTGCACCGGTTCCAATCCCGATTATACCGGCGGCTACATCTATTTTGCCGCCAACGCCGGCAGTGTGCAGTTCGGCACGCCCACCGTCAAGGAGCTGACCGACACGGCTGCCTATGAGGCGTATTACACCGATCAGCTGACCAAAGAAGATCTGCAGCCGGTGACGCTGGAGGATAAATGGTCGGTGACGGCGGACGGGCTGATGCTCTCCCGCAAGGACGGCAAAGATTCCAAGCCCAGCGACAGCACCTTTGAGGATCTGTCGGTGCTGTACTACAAGAAAGCCAAGTATAAGAATTTCGATATGACGGTGGAATACACGGCGCTTTCCAATATGGACGATTTCTCCTGTCTGGTCGGGTTCGGTGCCAGCGCCCCGGGTAAATCCTGGCTGGCAGAGGAGGGGCAAAAGGCGTTCCTAATCCATTCCGGCGGCGGCATCCTGGATCCGAAGACCCTCAACTGGTATAACGGCAAGCCGGTGATGGATCAAATGAATGCGGCGCTGGGTGCAGGCTCCTGGAAGACCGGCGGCACCCACACCCTGCGGGTTCGCTGTGAGGACAATTATTTCACCATCTGGATGGACGGCTATCTGTATACCGAGGCGGTCAATTCCCAGTATAAGGGCGGGTACATCTACTTTGCCTCCAATGCGGCGGGCGTGCAGTTCGGTTCGCCGACGGTGGTTTCATTGGATCAGGAAGAAGACTATTACGACCCCGATTACAGGGATAACGGCTGGCAGCCGACGGCGGAGGACGCCTATTTCGATTTCTCCCAGCGGAGAAAAGAAACGGAAACTGTATACGAGTATACACCGATTCCGGTGCGGTAAAGTGCACTAAGGAGGGCTTACAATGAAAAGAACACTGTGTTTGCTGGCGGCGGTATTGATGATGGCTACCGTTTTTGCCGGCTGTTCAAAGAACGACGGAGATGTGTGGGAATCCTACTTCTCCACCATCGAGGGCACCAGGGGCGATAAGGACGCCACCACCGGCGGAGCGGACTCCGACAAGGATTCATCCGGCAAGAATACCACCACCAAGGCGAACGGCGGGAAAAAGGGCGACAGCG
>DJEF01000021.1:33002-37021 GCA_002431285.1 Ruminococcaceae bacterium UBA5905
AGCGGCGTGACGGCGCCCTCGGATTCCCATCGACAAGGCGAGCTGGTGGTGGACGGTGCCGGCGAGGACAAGAACGCCAACTACA
Organism: Ruminococcaceae bacterium UBA5905; assembly: GCA_002431285.1. Classification (GTDB taxonomy): domain Bacteria; phylum Bacillota; class Clostridia; order Oscillospirales; family Acutalibacteraceae; genus UBA5905. The sequence continues at coordinate 33,088 of DJEF01000021.1, forward strand.
ATGTCAAGGGCACCGTCACGGTGTCCATCGACACCGCCCGCGTGTGCGACTATCAGGCGCTGTTCGACAGCTTCAAGAAGGTCTATCCGAACGTGAAGCTGAAGTTTGATTATTTCGCTCATTCCGGCGCAGACGCGGCGACCGAATATCTGTCCACCCGCGCCGCATCCGGCACCATGCCGGATGTGGTGTTCAACGACGCCGGTCCCATCCCCACCTATCTGCTGCAGGGCTGGATGCATCCGCTGGACGAGTTCGTGAAGAACGATTCCGATTATCAGCAGTATGTACCGAACAACCTGAAGAATGATTACACCTACGGCGGCAAGCTGTATGCGCTGCCTCTGCAGGCGCATTTCGAGACCTTCCAGCTCAACACCGATGTGCTGGATGCGCTGAATCTGAACAAACCGGCGCTGGACTGGTCGGTGCAGGATTTTGAGGAATACTGCCGCAAGGCCACCACGGATAAGTATTCGGCACAGGAGGATATGGGCGCGCTCTATTCCCTGTTTGCCAACTGCTACGACGGCACCTCGTCCCTGTATGGCTATAACCAGCAGACCAAGACCTTCAGCGCCAAGGGCACCATCGACTCCATCAAGGCGCTCAAGGTGCTGCGCAGCGTTCCCGGTCTGGAGGCCAACGCCCTCAAGAGCGGCTCCGGCAGCGACTATGCCAAAAAGTTCGGCACCGGCGGCTGGGCAGACGGCTGGGTGGCGTACCACAAGGGTCTGACCCTGTTCCACGGCCTGGGCACCTGGGAATACAAGAATAAGCGGGAGACCGTGACCAACTTCAACTGGATCATGTGGACCTGCCCCCAGGCGGTCAAGGGGAGAATGCCCTACCACGTGGACCACTCCTTCATGACCAGTTCCTGCAAGGATAAAGAGGCGGCCTTCCAGCTGCTGCGCTACACCACCTACAGCACCGAGGGCAACATTGCCCGGCTGTCCATGTATGACGACACTAACAAAGGCAAATATTCGCTGCAGGCCTCCTTCTACTATCCCACCACCACCAACCCCAAGGTCATCGAGAAATTCAAGAGCCTGCCCGGGGTCAAAGCGGAGCCGGTGGCGTCCTATCTACAGGAGAATATCGGCAACTGCTACCGCTACGACTTTGTGAAGATCGTACCGGACTGGAACAACGTGACCTCCGGCACCTACAACAGCCTCTATAAGGCGGCCAGCGGCGCGGACAGCCTGGTGGAGCAGACGGTCAATCAGGCGATCAGCTCCTGCAACACGAAGGTAGCCAAAGCCTGGAGCGATTTCGAGAAAAAGCTGGCGGATGTGCAAAAGCAGTTTGATCAGGCCAGCCGATAAAGAAAGCCGACCCGGCGCACGGCTGTCAGCCGTGCGCCGGGGAGCGGAAGGAACACGTGTATGCAGATAATGAAAGAACAGTATGTGTGGCTGAGCTTCGGGCGGCAGGATCTGGAGCAGTCGGCGGCCCAAGCGCGCCGGGACGGCTCGGTGCTGCTGGGGTGCGGATATAAGATCGACGAAAAGGGACGATACGTCACCAACACCTTTGCCCTGGCCAACAACATCGACTATCCCTGGTGCGATTTTCACCCCTTTGACCCGACAAAGGCCAACCATGTACGGGTGAATGTGGCCCACAGCACGGTGGAATGTCTGGTGAACGGCGTACAGATCACCGTCCGGCAGCTGCCGGCCAATTATTCCGGCGGCCATCTGCTGCTGGGTACCAACTCCAACGGGACCGTGCTGGAGAACATCCGGATCAACGGGAAGCCGGGCCGATTTGACGGCTGCCGGTTTTTCACGGACGTGGCCAATTCCGTCGGACCGCAGCTGCCCCTCGAGGTATTCTATAACCTGCAGGAGCGGGAACTGGTACGCACCTTTGACGGCGCCGGCTGCTGGAGCAGCAATGTGGCCATGCTCAGCTCCGCCGACACCTATACGGAGCTGTCGGTGGAATACGACGTGCGGTTTGCGTATACGGCCGCGGAGGAAAAGCGGGACTGCAAGGATCCTTTCGGGGACTACCCCATCGGCCCCCGTCCCCAGCCCCAGTGGGTGGACTGGACCTCCCCCTCGGCGGTGACGAATCTGGTCTGGCACCGCCATTCCTACGAAATCCAGTACATGGCCTACGGTGTGCGCAAGTCCCTCTATCTGTCGCTGCCGTCGTTGGGCGGCGTGCGTATCTCCTCCCGCAAGCCTCGCACCCGCCGGGAGGCTCCCGAGGAGCTGACGGCGGTGTTTGAGCCGGAGAGCGCTCTGGAGATGCCGGTGAGCAGCGACTACCGGTTTCGGGGCGCCGACGGCACCACGGCGGTGTTCGTGTCGGAGGGGAACCTCTGGCGCTTTGAGATCTACACCCCTCGGGGCAAGCTACTGTACGCCATCAACAAGTGGAATATCGGCATCGGCGAGGATCGGTGCGTACAGAAACAATACAGTCTGGAACTGCCCCTGACGGGAGACGAGACGGTATGCGGCACCGGCGAGCGGTTCAATGCGGTGAACCAGCGGGGACGGCAGGTGGCTTTCTGGAATACCGATCCCACCTATCACTGGTATGCCACGGCAGAAAAGCAGGAGCTGTGGCGGGGGTATAAGAACGTCCCCCTGATCCACACCGGCCGAGGCTGCTCGATCTTCTTCAACACCACCTGCAACGGCGTCATGGACATCGGAAAATCCGATCCGACCCGGCTGTATGCCCGCTTTGACGACAGCTATATCGACTGGTACATCTGGGCGGGAACGGTGCAGGAAAACCTCATCAAATACACCGACCTGACCGGCAGGCAGCTGCTGCCGCCGGAATGGGCATTCCACTATCAGGCGGGCGGCTCCAACGGCTTCTGGAAATGTCCGGACGATCGCACCCCCCGGGAGACCTATGAAGCCACATTCGAGGGGCTGCTGGAGGGCTACCGCAAGCTGGGGACGATTCCGGCGGCCGTTTACGGCGAGGGCGCCGTGGGCAAAAGCATGGAATCCTACCGCCGGGCGGCAGAATACGGCACCCGGATGCTGTGCTGGAACTGTGCCGACTGCCCGCCCTATGTGCGGGAACAGGTGGCGCCGGATGTGCCGGCACGGGAGCTGCCGCTGGCCAGAAGCGTTTTCGATTCCGACGGCGAGCCGTTCTATTTCATAGATTTCCCCAACGAAAAGAGCGCCGAGCTGCTGGAAGCCATCCACGGAGAGCGCATCCGGGCGGGGCTGTGCGGTGGCATGGTGGATTTTGCCGAGCTGGTCCCCATCGACGCCCGCTTTTCCAACGGTCTGTACGGCGACCGGATGCACAACTTTTTCTCCTACTGGTACGCCAAGGCATATCATCGGCTGTACACTTCCCTGCGGGGAGACGATTTCCTCGGCTATATCCGGGGCGGCTGCGCCGGTTCGCAGAAATGGCTGTGTACCTGGTGCGGCGATCAGTATGCCAGCTTCGACGGACTGCGGCAGCAGCTGGCGTGCGGACTGAGCATCTCCTGCAGCGGCTTCTCCGTATGGGGCGGCGATCTGGCAGGGCTGTGCGGCACCCCCAGCCGGGAGGTGTTCCTGCGGGGAATGCAGTTCAGCACCTTCCAGCCGCTAATGCGCACCGGCGGCGATTCCACCAAGCAGCCCTGGGACTTCGGCGAGCAGGGGGTGGCGGTGTTCCTGCGGCATTTCTGGCTGCGAGAAAATCTGATCCCGCTGATCTACGGCAGCGCCGTCCTCTCCCACCGCAACGGCATACCCATAACCATGCCCATGGCGGTGGCTTTTCCCCAGGAGGCGGCGGTGCGCGGCTGCGAAACGGAGTATATGTTCTGCGGGGAGATCCTGTTCTCCCCCGTGCTGCAGGAAAACGCCCGGTCCCAGACGGTGATCTTTCCGGCGGGCACATGGTACGGCCTGTTTGACGATTCCGTACAGGCGGGCGGTCGGACGCT
>DJEF01000021.1:37046-64857 GCA_002431285.1 Ruminococcaceae bacterium UBA5905
CGGACGCTGGAGATCCCGGTCTCATGGGAATACTCCCCCGCATACCTGCGGAGCGGTACGGCGATCCCGGTGCGGCTGGCGCCCTCGCTGCGGCTAACGGAGCCGTTTGAGGATGCGCAGGCGGTGACGGCGCTGCTGGTCACGCCGCCGGACGGAGACCGGCAGCACCGGCGTTATGCCGACAAGGATACGGAATACACCGTCTCGGTGAAAAAGGCAGACGGCGGATTCACCGTCGCCGTTTCCGGCAGCGCTTTCGACCGGGCGGTGCTCTATGCCGCCGCCACGGCGATCGAGTGCGACGGAGTACCCCTGAACCGGGCGGATTCCGTCGAGGCTCTCGCCACACAGACCGGATATGCGGTGGCAGACGGCAAAACATGGCTGCATACAACCAACGCCTTTGGCGTGCTGACAGTCTACATAAACTGATATGGGAGGCGGACAAATGTCAACGAAAAAATCCTTACAGGTGATCCTGTTTGCGCTGCTTCTGGCGGTCACGGCGGTGACCATGCCTCTGGCGGGCGCCGCTGACGCCGGCGATTTCGGCGTGTATCCGGCCAGCCCGGCGGCACCCACCGTCCACGCGGTGTGGTATTACATCACGGGCTACCGCGGATATGAGAAACACGACACCTCCTTCGAGATCCGCATCACCGTCAAGGAAGAGGACATGAGCCTGTTCCTGTCCTTCCCGTCGCTGGGCGGCGTGCGCCTGGAAAATGAGGAACCGGCGAAAAATCCGGAATCCTTTGAAAAGACGGGCATTTTTGAACCGGAGTCCAATCAGCGCATCGACTATCAGACCGTCGCGGGACAGGGCATCGACATGACCGGCACCGACGGCACCCGGGTGCGCTTTTCCGAGACGGACGGCAGCTGGAAACTGACGGTGTACGACGCGTCCGGCGTGCGGCTGTTCGACATCACGCCGGGGCAGATCACCTTTGGTCTGAGCCAGAAAAAATGGACCAAGACCCGGCTGGAGCTGCCCCTCTCCAAAGAAGAAGTGGTATACGGCACCGGCGAGCGGTTCGGTCCGGTGAATCAGAACGGCACCCGCACGGTGATGTGGAATTCCGACGCCGCCTATCATTCGGCGGAGGCGACCGGCAGCGAGCTGTGGCGAAGCTACACCAATATCCCCATTCTGCACAGCAGCCGGGGCTATACGCTGTTCTATAACTCCTTTGCCAGCGCCAATGTGGACATCGGCTACACCAACGAGAAAAAGTACACGCTGGATTTCTCCGACAGCCGCCTGGATGCGTACATATGGACCGGCTCAATGAAGGACAATCTGGTAAAGTATACCGATCTGACCGGTAAGCCCTATGCACCCACCGCCGATTGGGCGTATACATATCAGGCGGGCGGCTCCAACGGCTACTGGAAGCTGAACGGAGAGAGCACCCCCAACGCCATCGCCCAGCTGGGCGCGCTGTACGCCTCCTATGAGGAGATGGGCACGCCGGTGCACGTGGTGTACGGCGAGCACCCCACCATTTCGGCATCGGCGGCAGGCAACAATATCGTCAAATCCAACGGCTCGGTGATGCTGCGCTGGAACAACGGCGATTTCATCAGCCCCACCGCGGCGCTGAACTATCTGGGCAACATCAGCACGGATCAGCTGCCCTACGCCCGCTATTCCCGCAGCAAGAAGATCGCGGGCAGCTGGGTGGATTTCACCGATCCCTTGGGGGTGGACCTGCTCAAGCGCTGGCTCAAGCAGCACACCGATCTGGGAATCAAGGGCGGTATGTGCGATTTCGCGGAGCTGATCCCGGCAGACACCGTATTCAGCAACGGTCTGACCGGCGATAAAATGCATAATTTCTACACCTATTTCTACGCCAAAGCGTATAACGAAGCCTACAAAGAGCTGACGAACGACGATTTTCTCTGTTATATCCGGGGCGCCTGCGCCGGGGCACAGCAGTGGTCGCCGGTATGGCTGGGCGACCAGAGCGCCGGCACCGGCGGACTGGCAATGCAGGTGCGTTCGCTGATCTCTCTCAGCGCCTCCGGCTATTCCATGATCGGCGCCGATATCGGCGCTCTGGATGGACGCCCCTCCGACACCCTGTACAGACGGTGGCTGCAGTTTGCCGCCTTTATGCCGATCATGCGTTCCGGCGGCAATGTGTCGAAGAATCCCACCGAATACGATGCCCAGACCCAGGCGGCGTACAAGAACGCCTACTGGCTGCGGGAGAGCATCGCCGACAAGGTGCATTCCTCGGCGATCAAAGCCAATATCACCGGTATCCCCATGACCCAGGGCATGGCGGTGGCCTTTGACGGTCAGCTGGATCTCTATGGGCTGGAGGATCAATACCTGTTCTGCGACGATTTCCTGGTAAAAGTGACGGACGACGACCGCCTGACCGACACGCTGTCTCTCCCCGCCGGCAGCTGGTACAATCTGTTGGACGGCAAAAAGTATAGCGGCGGCAAAAAGGTCACCGTGGAGACTCCCTACAACTATTCTCCGGTGATGCTGCGCGCCGGGGCGGCGGTGCCGGTAAAGGTAGATTACAGCCTTACGCTGGACCATTCCGACAAGGATGCGGAAAAGACCCAGGCGCTGCTGGTGACCCCCGCGGACAGAAAACGCACCAGCGTGTATCACGCGGATGCGAACAGCACCACGGTGTACACCAGCGAACCGACGGATCAGAGCACCTTCCGGGTGTCCTACGACAAGGGCAATCAAGCGGAGAACCTGCTGGCCTACGGTGTGGCGGCGTACGGCGTGCTGGTGGACGGCAAGACGCTGCCCCGGCTGACCGCGCTGCCCACGGATAAAACCGCGGTGGGCTATTATGTGGAGAGCGACAATGTCACCAAGATTTATCTCGGCACGGCAGACTGGAAAAATGTGGACATTATGCTGGGCGATTTCGGCGCCATTGACCTGCTGGATCACTTCACCGATCCGGAGGCGGCGGTGCTGCTGAATGGGGATACCACCACTTTCTATAACGTGGACGGTCCTCTGACGGCGGTGCTGAAGGAAACCGCGACGATCTCCTCCGTGACGCTCAAATGGAATTCTGCGTATGCGGACCGCTATACCATCGCCGTGTCCGAGGACGGCCAGACCTGGACGGACGTCAAGACCGTGGAGGGGGCCACCGGCGGCGTGGAGACGGTCTCCTTCCCGCCGGTGCGCGCCCGGTATGTGCGGCTGACGGTGCAATCCGTGGCGGTCGGCGCCCAGGCGACGCTGTATCAAATGCAGGTCAACAAGAGCCTGGTCGGGGTGGATTCCAAGCCGGATGACACCTATAAGCCGGTCATCGACACGGACAACAATACAAGCTATGTAGATAACGACGCCGATACGGACGGCGATTCCACGGTCGAGCCGGATGAGGACGACGAGATCCAGGTCATCAAAAAGCGGCGGCTGGTGAAACAGGGCGAGAACCGGATTCTCGGTATGCGCCCGGTGGTGTTCTTCCTGGTGCTGGGCGCTGCGGTGCTGCTGCTGGCGGCGGGGATCGTGATCCTGATCCTGTGTCTGCGCCGGAAGAAAAAGACGGCTTCCAATGTACAATGAGCGATCGAACAGAAAGGGAGTTCCTATGATGAATCGAAAGAGGGTCGTTGCCCTGCTGCTGGTTCTGAGCATATTGCTGACCCCCGCGGGGATAACGGCAACCGCACAGACCGGTGAGCCGGAGAACTCCCGAAACGATACGGCTGCGGCGGCGGAACACTGGCTTGCCCCCTCCTTGGAGGGGGCAATGCCGGTGTCAGGAGAATCGTTGCCGCTGACTCTGAGCGCCGGTGAGACCGGTGTATTCACCGCCGCGGTGGAGCAGAGCGGCCGCTACCGGTGGCTGCTGGAATACCGGGCGATACACACGGCGGTGGCCATGGACAACACCGTGCAGCTGCAGGTGAACGATGCGGAATACCACACCACGCTGCCGACCCTGTGGTGCGATGCCCAGCGGGGGCTGACGGATCGCAGCGGCAACGATATCCTGCCGGAGCAGGCGGTGACGCAGGAGCTCTGCCGCGGCTTTCTGCTGGACAATTCCGGCATCAACAAGGCGGAGCTGGCCGTCCAGCTACCGGCAGGCGCGGTGCGCTTTACCCTGAGCGTGCAGGTGCAGGATGTGGAAATTCAACGGATCTGGCTGGTGCCGGAATCGCCGCTGCCCGCCTATCGGGAGACGGTGACCGGACAGACGGTGACCGCCGGAACGGACAGCGTCTGCATCGAGGCGGAGCAGTATGCGCTGAAATCGGATTCCTACATCCGGGCGGCGAACGTGCAAAAGAACACCGTGACCCCCTACGACACCTATAAAAAGCGGCTGAATGTGCTGTCCGGCGACGCATGGAATACCGCCGGGCAGAAGGTGCTGTGGGAATTCTCCATCGAAAACGCCGGCTGGTATCGGTTCGCCGCCGCCTATCAGCAGCCCTCCAACACCAATCTGCCGGTATACCGCCGCATCGAGGTGGACGGTAAGGTGCCCTTTGCGGAATGGGAGGCTTATCGCTTTGCCGGCACCGGCAGCAACCAATTCAAGACCGCCCCGTGGCAGGCGGACGGCGACGACGCCTGGGTGTATCTGGACAAGGGAACGCACACGGTGGCGCTGACCGTGTCGGTGGGCGCGCTGGAGCAGGCATACAGCGACATACTGGCGCTCATCGGCGAGATCAACACCCTCGGCAGCCAGCTGCTCAAGCTGACCGCCGGGGAATCGGACGCCAACCGCACCTGGGATATGGACGCCTATATGCCTCAGGCGCAGAGCACCATCTACGGCTTCGCCGATCGGATGGATGCCATCTATGCCCGACTGGCGGAGACGACCGCGGGCGAGCCGGTGTTCGCCGACGATCTGAAATACGCCGCCGAGCTGGCACGCAAGCTGGCGGACGACAAGAAAACCATCCCCAACAACACCGAGATGCTGTGCCGGGGGGACAATTCCGCCACCACCTATCTAATCCAGGTTATCAACAACATCACGGCGCAATCGGTGTCGCTGGATAAGCTGTATGTATACGGCGAGACCCAGCCGCAAACGGCAAAAACCGGGTTCTTCCGCTCCGTCTGGGAATCCCTGAAACGGTTTTTCTACTCCTTCACCCCGGCGGCGATTGCGGCCGATTACGGTGTGACGGAAAACGCCGAGGACCAGCTGACGGTATGGGTGGGACAGACCCCCATGTGCGTCAACATTTTACAGCAGATGGTGGATGCCACCTATAATAAAGAGCACGGCACCGACATTCAGCTGGTGGTGATGCCCAGCGAGCAGAAGCTGATCCTGGCCAATGCGGTGGGCAATAATCCGGATCTGGTCATCTCCTCCGTGGCGCCCTATAAATACGCCATCCGGGGGGCGGCGAAAAATCTGTTGGAATACGACGATTTCCTGGATTTCTATACACAGGATTACAGTCTCGAATCGCTGGTCCCCATGTATTATAACGGCGGCGTGTACGGGGTCAATGAGACCCGGAGCTTCTCGGTGCTGTTTTACCGCAAGGATACGCTGGCGACACTGGGGCTGGCGGTGCCGGAGACCTGGGACGATGTGCGGGCGATGATGCCCACGCTCCTGCGCAATTCCATGAATTTCAGCCTGCCTACCTCCGGCGGCGGCGCCTATTCCATCGGCGCGGTGGCTCCTTTCGTGCTGCAGGACAACGGGCAAATCTATGCGGACGACGGGCTGTCGGTGGCCATCGACAGCGAAAACACCCTGTCCGCCCTGCAGGAGATCACGGATTTCTATAAAATCTACGGGGTGCAGCAATCCGTCGCCAGCTTCTTCAACAGCTTCCGGTATAACCAGATCCCCATCGGCATTGCCGGATACGATTTTTATTTGCAGCTGTCTATGGCGGCCCCGGAGCTGAAGGGGCTGTGGGATATTGCGCTGGTGCCCGGCACCCGGCAGGAGGACGGCAGCATCCGGCGGGACTATGGCTGCAACGGCTCCGCCTCCATGATCTTCGCCAATTCCGACAAGCAGGCCGAGGCGTGGGACTTTCTCAAGTGGTGGCTGTCCTCCGAGACCCAGACCGAGTATTCCCGCCGCCGTCAGGTGGGCTACGGTGCCAACTATATGTGGAATTCTGCCAACCGGACGGCCTTTGAGTCCCTGCCCTTCTCCGCCGAGCATAAGGCGGTGATCCGGGAGCAATTCCGGCAGCAGCAGGAGGTGGTGGAACATCCCGCCAGCTACATCGTGGCGCGCGAGATCGGCAACGTGTGGAACAAGGTGGTCATCTCCAACGGCTCGCTGGTGGACAGTGTGAATTCTGCCACAATCCTGTGCAACCGGGAGTTTAGGCGCAAGCTGCAGGAATTCGGATTCGTGGACGAAAACGGCGCCATTCTCAAGGAATACTCCACCCACGCGCTGGAGGAACTGAGACGGCTGAAAGGAGGAGAATCGTGAAAATACGCGCATTTCTGGACAGACATTCGGTGCTGGTGTTCCTGCTGCCGTATCTGGTGCTGTTCTGCCTTTTCATTGTGATCCCCTCCATCGCCTCGGTGGCGCTGTCCTTCACGGACTTTAACACCATTGAGTTGCCCCATTTCGTGGGGCTGAAAAACTATGTTACTCTGCTGACCAACGATACGATCTTTACCCGCAATGTGTTGCCCAACACCCTCATCTATGCGCTGTTTGTGGGGGTGGGCGGCTACATACTGTCCTTCTTCATGGCGTGGTCGCTGTCCCAGCTGACCAAAACGCCCCGGACGATCCTGACCGTGATCCTCTACTCCCCCTCCATGACCGGCGGCGTGCTGCTGTCCACGGTGTGGGGCGTCATGTTCAACGGGGAAAAGACCGGCTGGCTCAACTATCTGCTGTTAAAGCTGCAGGTGATCGACGAGCCCATCGTCTGGCTGCAATCGGAAAAGTATCTCATGCCCATCATGATCCTCGTGGCGCTGTGGGGCTGCATGGGGGTGGGCTTTCTGTCCATCCTGTCGGGACTACTCAATATCAATTCGGAAATCTACGAGGCGGGCTACATCGACGGCATCAAGAACCGGTTTCAGGAGATCGTGTATATTACGATCCCCTCCATCAAGCCCCAGATGCTGTTCGGCGCCATTATGGCCATCGTGGGCACCTTCAACAGCGCCGGCACGGGCGTGGCGCTCACCGGCACGAATCCCACGCCCAACTATGCCGGTCAGCTGATCGTCAATCACATCGACGATTACGGCTTTATCCGCCATGAGATGGGCTATGCCGCCGCCGTGTCGGTGGTGGTGCTGCTGGGGGTCTTCCTGCTGACGAAAGCAGTCGGAAAGCTCTTTGTTTCGGACGATTGACCGGGGAGGATAACGAGTTGAAAAAGCGAATCAATAACCGGCGGGCGTTGCCGAACGGGGTCAATCCCCAGCATTTCCACAAAAGTCAGCTGAAAATCTACGCCTATATCATTCCCATCGCGGCGGTCATGGCGCTGCCAATCCTCTACATATTCATCAACGCATTCAAGCCCATCAGCGAACTGATGGCGTATCCGCCCCGGTTCTATGTGAAAAGCCCCACGCTGGAGAATTTCAAGAGCCTGTTCAACCTGTCCTCCGGCACGGCGATCCCCATGAGCCGCTATCTGTTCAACAGCGTGATCGTGACGGCGGCGACGGTATTCGCCAACATTTACATCTCCGTAACGGCAGGGTATGTGCTATCCAAGAAACAATTTCGGACGAAGAATTTTATTCTCACCGCCAACACCATTGCCCTGTCCTTTATCACCGTGGCGGTGGCGATTCCCCGGTATTTCATCATTTACTATACCGGGCTCCAGAACAATTTTCTGAGCAATATCATTCCGCTGATCGTCACACCCACCTGCATTTTCCTGACCAAGCAGTTCATCGATCAGCTGCCTAATGCGCTCATTGAGGCGGCGATCATCGACGGAGCGTCGGATTATCAGATTCTCCGCAAAATTGTGGTGCCGCTGGTAACGCCCACGCTGGCGACGGTGGCGATGCTGAGCTTTCAGTCAGCGTGGAACGCCACCGAGGCGTCGACGCTGTACCTGGATAATGAATCGCTGAAAACCTTTGCCTACTATATGGGAATACTCCCCAGCAACGTAGGCAACTCGGTGGCGGGTATGGGTATATCGGCTGCCGGCACACTGATTATGTTCCTGCCGAATCTGATTCTGTTCATCATCCTTCAATCTCGGGTGATGAATACGATGGCACATTCCGGCATCAAATAACGGGCAGAGGAAATGACTATGAGAAAGCTGAAAATACCGGCGATACTGGCGGCAGTCCTGCTGCTGTGCGGGCTGCTGGCCGCCCCGGCATCGGCGGCACGGAGCACCGCCTATACCTACACCATTTCGGTGGATGGGGAATACATCCGCACCCAGGACGCCTATATCCCCAGCCGCATCTATCTGAACGAATGCGGCCTGTCCGGACCGCAGGATGTGTTCGTGCAGGGGGAGCGGCTGTATGTGGCGGACACCGGCAACGCCCGCATCGTCCTGTACGATACCGCCACCGACACCTATGAGGAGCTGAAATACCCGGAATTCGTCAAGCCCATGGGGGTGTTCGTGGACGGAGACGGGGAGCTGTATGTGGCGGATGCAGAAGCGCAGGCGGTGTTCATATTCCGGGCGGACGGGACCCTCCGGCAGAAGATCGGGCGGCCGGACAGCGTGCTGTTCGGCGCACAGAGCGCCTTCAATCCCAAAAACGTGGCGGTGTCCTCCCAGAAGAATATCTTCGTGGTGGGACTGGGCACCTATGAGGGCATCATGCAGTTTGATGCAGCAGGGGAATTCCAGGGCTATTTTGCCGCCAACAAGCGCAGCCTGACGGCGTTCGAACGCCTGCAGCAGCTGGTGCTGAACGAGGAGCAGATCAACAGCCTGTCCGATAAGATTCCCAACGCCATCTATAACATGGATATGAACGACACCGATCTGCTGTACAGCGTCACCCAAAGCGGCTCCGGCAGCTCCGCCAACGTGGCGACGGAGGAAAAAACCGAAAACAGTCTCAAGCTGCACAATATGGCGGGCACCAACATCCTGTCGGTGAACCGCTTCATGGATGACGAATGGAACTTTGTGGATGTGGCGGCCGGCAAGAACGACCTTTGCGTGGCCGTCACCCAGACCGGACTGATCTACGAATATGACGGAGACGGCAATCTGCTGTTTTCCTTCGGCGGCCGGTCGGTGGGCAACGACAGCTACGGACTGATCACCGTGGCCTCGGCGATCGACATGAACGACGAGGGCATCCTCTATGTGCTGGATTCGGAACGGGGCATTCTGCAGACCTTCACCCCCACCGATTTCACCACCCTGACCCACAAGGCGCTGTATCTGATGAACAGCGGGAAATACGCCGAGGCGGAGCAGATGTGGCAGGAGATACTCAAGCTCAACGGGATGTCCAAGATCGCCCATGTGGGCTACGGACGCACCCTCATGCGGCAGCAGCAATACGCAGCGGCTCTGGAGCATTTCCGCTTTTCCAACGACCGGGAGGATTATTCCGAGTGCTTCTGGGAGCTGCGGGATGTGTGGATCAGCGGTCACATGGTGTGGATTCTGGCGGGGGCGGCGCTGCTGATTGTAAGGATTCATGAAGAATGAAAACGGGACGGCGAAGGCGTGATAAACCGTTAAAAATAGTGAAAACCCCGGAAAAGCCCTTGATTTAGGCGTTTTTCCGGGGTTAATTTGTGTCGCACGATGGAAAATTCTGCGGCACTTTTCATTTTTTGCGAACGGCTTTTCGGGGCGTTTTGGGGGAAAATCGGGAGCGGGCTACTTAGGGCAGCTTTTGTGATGCTGGGCGTTAAATAGGCTTTAATTGGAGCTTTACAAATCAAGACACAAATCGCTGTAAATGGCTTTATTGCTGGTTTTATCGGCGTTTAATTAGCTGATTAAAGGCATTAAATTGTTTGGCAAAACACCCGGCTCAGACAAATCTGCGTTTATTGATAATCATATGGGCATATAGCAAGTAAAATCATTGTATATGGTGACATACTTCCCTTTTAGCAATACCAACGGTTCGTGAGCATTTTGCGGGTAAAAGTCAGCTTTCTTGAATGTTTGGAAAAATATACACAATTACGAATATGTATTCCACTTCGAGGAAATGTCACGGTTCCTCATTGGTTTTGCCCAACAGAATTTGCAGTGATTCATCCAGAGCCGCTGCATATTCGGTCATGGCGATTTGTTTTGCACGCTCCAGACGTGGCTTTTCCGCCGTTTCATCCGTAATCGAAGCGCAGATATCCACAAAACGCCCGCCAGTGCCGAGGAAGTATTGCAACAGTGATAAGCTGGCATCTGCCTGGCGTTTCCGATCTGCTATTAAGGATAGATAGTGGCGCAACTCGACCAATGCATCAAACGTCATCTTTGTTTCAAACGCATCTGCATCATTTAAGGCCTTGGCAATACCGTTAAATAAGGGCTTAAATCCATCGTTAATAGCAGCCATAACCTCATCATCCTGCCAAGCTTTTTCTTTACGCTCAAAAAGCATGTCGCTTGAAACACCTAAGAAATCAGCAATCATCCGGATTTTTTCCACATCAGGTTGCCGCTTTCCAATTTCATATGCACAATAGGCGCTATTGGTAATTCCAATATGATTCGCAACCTCCTGTTGAGTATAGCCAGCCTGTTTACGTGCTTTTTTTAACTGTTCTGGAAAGCTCATTACCAATCACCTCATTGCGCTACATTAACACAAACTTGTCGTTTCGTCAAGGAGAACACAAAAAAACTATTGACAACTTGTCGAAGTGATGATATCATAAAGTTGAACTTGTCATTTCGTTGATTTTTGGAGGTGTGCTATGAACAATATCAAGCGTTGCCGCAAGAAGATCGGGTTATCTCAGCGAGAATTGGCACAAATTATCGGCGTTTCGCAACAATGCGTTGCCAAATGGGAAACCGGAAATGGAAATCCTCGCTTTGATAAACTGCCATTGCTGGTTGCCGTGCTAAACTGTACGGTAGGCGAGTTGTTTGCCGCCGGACCCGCTCCGACCGCAGATAGCGAAAAGAGCGCATAAGAAAAGGAGAAACGGTCATGATCGACGCACTGTGCTTGTTCGTACCGTTGGGGATCGCTTTCGGCATTGGCGAATGGCTGATTCAAAAGTACCCAGATCGAATTGCAAGACTGGCAGATATCATATTCGGAAAGGAGCGGAATGAGGAATGGAACAAATGAGAGTGCACTATGTGCAGCTGGAGCCGGGACGGATGTACCGAAACCGTGGGGGCGGCAAATACCGGTGCTGTCGATGCACCGGTATTTGCCGCTGCCCGGATGCAGAACACCGCAAGCGGTTGGATGCTATTGGCGCATGGTACGCAGATGTACCCCGACGGCACGATTGAGTGGAATTATTCCACCGAGGGTCACTTTGCGCCGCTGCCAGCAATCTAAATAGCCGAAACGCCCACAGCGGGCGTCTGTCGGGGATGGTCTCCCGACACTGATGATGGCAGACCACGAAAGGAGAGAACCCATGAAACGATTAACCTACTATCTTCCCAATGGCACTTGGGGTGTTGACGGTATCGACCTGGCAAAGCTGCCAGCAAAGTTATATGCTTGCCTCGCCAAGCTCAAGGATTATGAGAATAGCGGCAAAACGCCGGATGAATGCCAGACGTTCGCCGTCGACGATGCATTCAGAACATCCCTGACAACAAGGGAGGCTGAGGCACTTTCCTGGACGGAACACGACGGTTACAGCACTGCCCGATATAGAGGCTGGCTGCTCATGCATCTGCCCTGGGAGGATACGATTCAGCTATACTGTCCGGAAGACGCCTGGGACGATCCGGATGTGCTGGATGATCTGGAGGAAATCCAAAGCTACACCGCCGAATGGGAGGCGGACGATGTGTACCGTGCAATCGAGTGGATCGACAACTATTGAGGAGACTGCAAATGAGCGACTACAACGAAGAATTCGACCGGCTGCGGCGCAACCGGGTGGAGGCATCGTACTACAAATATGGCCCCGCACGGGATAACTTCGGCGCCGGCCGGGTGGATGCGCTGGCAACAGCCGACCGCTGCCTGGATGCCTTCCGGCGAGATCACAATTCAGAGCACCTGCTGGACGCCGCCAACTATCTGATGTTCCGGTTCGCATATCCGCTGCCAGGCGACTATTTCCAAGCAACGGACAGCGATGGCAGTGTGGGCACGGTAGGTGTGCCGATCAACTTTGAATAGCAGCCGAAACGCCCACAGCGGGCGTCTGTCGGGGACGGTCTCCCGGCACTGATGATGGCAGACCACGAATTTAACACTCCTTAAATCGCTGTTGAAAGGCGGTGAAATCTTGCATTATCTGACCGTAAAGGAATATGCGGAGATACAAGGCTGCAGTGATCGACGTGTGAAAGAGCTTGTCAAATCCGGCAAACTCCAAGCAATTGAAACGTTAAATGAAAAGAATCACAAGAAGTACCTCATCCCCCTCACGGTGCTGCCGCAGGCGCAGCAGCGCAAATGGTACCGTGCGCACCATCTGGAGCTGCCGCCGGAGCTGCGCCGTCGATTGCCGGACACTACGCCGGCAGACAGCCGGACGCTGGAGGAAATGACCGAGAAAGAGCGGGAACAGGTCAACTGGTGGCTGCGAATTCTGGAGGGGTGGGACAAAGCCCGCTCCGGCGAGCCGAGCAAAGCGGACGCCGACGCCCGGTACATAGACTATGTGGAGCAAACCGAGGGCGTCAAGCTAACCTATTCCTCCCTGTATCGGCACCAAAAAGCCCGTCTCTGTGAGAATTGGGACGGACTGGTGGACAGCCGAGGAAAATGGCGCAGCGGGCAAAGCAGCATTCCGGAGGAGGCGTGGCAGGTATTCCTCAGCTTCTGGCTGGACCAACGGCGGTTCAGCGCCGCCAAATGCTATGAGTACACCCGGATGTATCTGCAAATGAACGGAGACACCACCCCGCTGCCGTCCATATCGTCATTCCATCGGCGCATCCAGTCGGATGTTTCGGAGGCGGTGCAGATCCTCGGGCGATACGGGCAAAAGGTGTATGACGACCGGTGCGGTCCGTACATCCAGCGTGTATACGATGATCTGAACAGCAACGACTGGTGGGTGGCGGATAACCACACCTTTGATATCATCAGCCGGAACGGGGAAACCCTGCATCGCCTGTACCTGACGGCGTTTATGGATGTGCGCAGCGGCATTTTCACCGGGCTGTACATCACGGACAAGCCCTGCAGTCAGGCGACACTGCTGGCGCTGCGGGATGGTATCCGCAAGTACGGTATCCCCAACTACATCTATGTGGATAACGGGCGGGAGTTCCTAACCCGGGATGTAGGCGGTCTGGGACACCGGCAAAAGGCATCCACCCGCAACGAGTTCCAGCCACCGCCGGTGTTTGAACGGCTGGGTATCACCATGGTGAACGCTTTGCCCCGGAATGCTCGGGCAAAGATCATTGAGCGGGCATTCCTCAACTTCAAAAATGGCGTCAGCAAGCTGTTCCCCACCTACACCGGTGGCAATGTGCTGGAAAAGCCGTCCAACCTTAAGGATGCGCTGCGGGATGGACACATCCCGGAGGACAGCGATCTGCGGCAGGCGGTCATCGACATTCTGGAGGGTTATTTCAACTATCGACCATATGCCGGTGCGGTGGCATCGGATCGAGGCAAGCTGCGGCAGCAGGTGTATAACGATCATCTGCTGGAGCAGCGCCGGGCCGGGGATGCGGAACTCAATCTTATGCTGATGCGCTCCGGGCGGGCGCAGAAGGTGGGACGCTGCGGCGTTACTCTCCGGGTGTCCGGCAAACGCATCGACTACTGGACACCGGAATTTGTCACCGAAATGGTGGGCAAACAGGTCTATTACCGGTATGATCCGGACGACCTGCGCACGGTACGGGTGTACGATTTGAACGACCGGTTTCTGTGCGCATTACCCGCCCGGGACGATACGATCCAGAAATACGGTGCCAGCACCGATGACATCAGCGAAAGCATGGCAGCCATCCGCACGGCGCAGCGCTATGCGAGAAGTCAGCTGGCAACGCTCGTGCATCCGGATATATCCCCGGATACGGCGTTTGAGCTGGTGATGGCGCAGGCGGCGTACAATCGGGAACACCCACCGGTTACCCCCGCCAACCCCAAGGTGCTGCGGCTGCAGCGTCCCGATGAGACCCCGGCCATTCAACCCGCCGTCGGGTGGGATATGGATCTGGATACCATGATCAAAAATGCCCAAAATCGTAAAGGAGGAGTCAACAATGGCAACAACGACATATGACGAAGGGTTACGGCAGCGGCTGCTGGAGCTGCTCGGCAGCGGGAGCATGACCCAGGCGGAGCTGGCACGGCAGATCGGCTATACAGCCGCTGCCATCAGCCAGTACAAATCCGGCGGCTATCCCTCGGACGTGAGCAAGATACAGCAAGCTCTGCGGGAGTTTTTTGCCAAGCGGGATACCCGGGAGGACATCCGGACGGCAGCGCTGGCATACGGCTGCCGCCGTAACTACATCCGCACTGCCACCAGCGAGGATGCCTACAAGCTCATGCGCTATGCGCAGATCGAGAAAAAGCTGGTGGTGATCTACGGCGACACCGGCATTGGCAAGACCAAGGCGGCGTACAAATTCGCTGACGATAATCCCTCCAGCGTGGTGTATATCACCTCATCCCCCTCCAGCCGGAGCTTGCGCAGCACCCTAAAGCTGCTGGCCCGGGAGCTGAGGCTGCCCATCACCCGCACGGACGATCTGGCGTATGCCGTGCGGAAGAAACTGCAGGACGAAGATAAGACCCTCATCATTGACGAGGCGCAGTGCCTGACCGTATCGGTAGTGGATGAAATTACCCGGTGGGTAGATCCCGACCAGGACACCGGCGAGGGGCGCATGAGCATCGTGCTGATCGGCAACGATGGAGTGCTGGAGAAATTCAACGGGCAGAAGGATGAGCGTCGGTATCAGAATATGGGGCGGGCGTGTCTGTCGCTGGAGCTGCGCTCCTCCCGCATCGGGATGGAGGATGTGCGCAAGCTGTTTCCGGTGCTGGCGGAGCAGGACGCCAAAAAGGAGCTGGAGCTGCTGCTGGCGGTGAGCCGCAGCGTCACCGGAGTGCGGGCAGCCGTGGAGGTCTACAACAGCGCTGTAAATGCCGGCAAGGTGGATTGCGACACCATGGCAAGCTTTGCCCGGCAAAAGAAAGCGATTGCCGTATGAGGGAGACCGCAAAAATGAAAACGATTGAGGAAATGGTGGCAGAGGCGGAACGGCGGGGTGTCAGCTACGGCAAGCTGATGGAGCAGCTGTATGCCGAGCAATGTGCCCGCCGCCGACACAAACCAAAAAACCATATCGCCGCAGCCCTGACAAAGCCAAAACCATAGACGGCGCCCCGCTACTTCCCGGCGGAAAGAAATTGGGATGATCGTTCTCCGGGGCATAACGCCCCGGCCTTAATGCAGCTCACCACAAGTGACCGGTCCGCAGCCCGGATAAATGCAGACGGAGGAAATTTGGGAAAGGAGAATCGACATGGCACGAAAAGTAGTGCAGACCATCCCCGCACTGCACAGCTGGGAGGAGGTGGACAACGCTCTCAAAGAGATCCTGCTGGCACAGAGTCAGATCAATGCCCGGGAGCTGGAGCTGACGGAGCGGATCACCGTCGCCAAGGAACAGCTGGTGGCAGACAGCAAGCCGCTGCGGGAGCGAATCGCATTACTGGAAAAGCAGATCCGAGACTACACCGGATTCCACCGGGTGGAGCTGCAGGGGAAAAGCCGCCAGCTGAACTTTGGCGCTGTGGGGTTCCGCTCCAGCAGCAGCGTACTTGTTCCGGCGGAGCATCTGCCGGAGGTGATCGCCGCCCTGCGCACACGGCATATGGAGGACTGCGTGGTAGTTAAGGAAAGCGTCAACAAGGAGGTGCTGCGGCAGTATCCGCTGGAGGATATCCAGGCGTGCGGTTGTACCATCCGCTCCAGTGAGCGATTCTGGTATGAAACCAGCGAAACGGAGCTGACCGATACCGCCGCTGAACGGGGGTGAGCTGATGACAGATCCCATCACTCCGGCACAGATGCGCGCCATCTATGCGTATGCCAGGCAGCTGGGTATTGCCGACGGCAGCCGAGAGGATTCGCTGCACCAGCTCATCGGTACGGAATACCATGCGGAAAGCGTCAAGCAGCTTACCCGGCAGCAAGCCGGACAGCTCCGCACCAAGTTGCAGGAGCAGTGCCGGGACGTCAGCTGCCCTACCGGGCGACCGGAGCCTATGAGCGAGGGACAGATCCGCAAGGTGTATGCGCTGATGCATCAACTGATCCGTTACGATACGGCACCGTCCGCCGCCACAGTACGGCAGCGTATCTGCGGTATTATTCGGAAAGAATTGCGAGTAGACGCCTCGGAGCGGGCACCATTCAAGTGGTTGGATTATCAGCAGGGGCGGCGATTGATTGAGAAAATCAAAGGCTATGTTACCACCGCCGAGGAGCGGAAACGGAGAGAGGAGGCGCTGCATGGACGATCTGGATAGAATTACATTGGATATGCTGACCGGCGATCAGCGGGAGCTGGCGGAGTGCATCGGGCTTACATCGTATATCCGCCTGGTGCGCCAGTACGGAGGCTGTACCGTTTACATCGGCAAGGGCGATAAGGCAGCGGCGGCAGCTCGGGATGAGCGGATCCGCAGCGAGTATACCGGCTGCAATGTAAGCTATCTCAGCCGCAAATACGGGCTGGCGGAAAACACCATCCGTGGTATCGTCAGTCCGCTGCGCACCCTGCCGGGACAGCAGGATATGTTTGGCGACACCCCATGAAAAAACCAATCTATATTCACTGCTCCACCCACATTAGATGAGGTATGATTGAGACACAAGCTCAATCATACCTTTTCTTTTTTTGGAGGACCCGCTATGGAATTTTCCGCAGGAGCCTGGTGGCTCATCACCTTATTGGTGGGTGCCGTGACGGCTGTATTGTCCTTTTATCTGAAGCGCACCGCCAATAAGGTGGACGAGCATGACCGGGAAATCCCCCGGCTGACCCGCTCTGCCGATAAGACGGATAAGCATGAGGAGCAGATCGCCGAGATCCAGCGCACCTACGTTACAAAGGATGAACTGTCCGGGGTGCGACAAGAGATCAAGGATGAGTTGCGGAAGATTTCCTGCGATGTTGCGGATATGAAGGACAAAAGCCTGTCTAAAGCGGACTTTATCCGCACAGCGGCTGCCACCGATGCAAAAATCGACAAGCTGTACGACCTACTGATTCGGAGAGGAGGACCCGGAAATGAAGCCTAATGACACCTTAAATCGTATGCGCCAGGGCGCTTTCCGCCGTAATAACGGGCTGGTGCTGCGCACGGTCAATATCCTGCGCAGCAAATATGTGCGCCTGACGGATTGCGCCTATGCGCTGGAGGATATGGCGGAATCGGATTTCACCGACTGCATCAATTTCCTGTTCCGTGCCGGCTATATTGATCTGCGCACCGTTGGCGGTCACCGTCCCGCCAATGTAGCCGATTTTGATCTGGCAGAGCTGGAGGCAGCGGTGTCGGCACAGGGCATACGGCTGCTGAACGGCGACATTACCGACGCCGTCGTAGAAATGTGAGGTGAGCGCCATGGGCTTTCGACGCCGACAAAACCGGGCAACCGGTGTGATCGACCGGCTGCCGCCCGAAACTAAGGATACGGTCGATCAAATGCTCATCGGCGGACGACCATATCGGGAGATCGTGGGATATCTGGCGGAGCATGAGATCGCCATATCGCAGCAATCGGTCTGCCGATATGCCCGTCGGTTTTTAGCCAGTGTAGAGCAGCTGCGCATCGGGCAGGAGAATATGCGGATGCTGATGCAGGAAATGGAGAAATACCCCGAGCTGGATACCACCGAGGCGATCCTGCGGGTAGCGACCAACAATGTGTTTTCCGCCATCACCGCCATGCCGACAGAAGCATGGGAGGGTATTGACCCCGCCAAGCTACTCAAGGAAGCGGGAGCGCTCATCCGTGCCGCCGGGTACAAACGCAAAGTGGACCACGATCTCCAGACCGACACCGAGGCGGCGCTGGCAGCGAACCAGAGCTTGCTGTATGAAGTGATCTCCCGGCAGCATCCGGAGCTGTATGCGCAGCTCACCGAGGTGCTGTCCGCCGCCAAGGGCGCCGCACAGGAGGATGCCATATGATGTATGTACTGCAGATACGCACCGGCGAGGAGGAAGCCGTGCTGGAGCAGCTGCGGCACAAAGGCATCGCCGGTCTGCTGCCACAGGAGCTGCGCCTGACCCGTCGGAGAGGCTGCTGGACGGAAGAAAAGCACAAGCTGTTGCCGGGCTATCTTTTCGTGGATGTGCAGTATACAGACAGTCTCTACTACGCTATTGTGGCGCTCCCCGCCGTGCTGCGGGTGCTGAAAGCCGACGGGCGCCCCGCTCCGCTGCCGGAACCGGAGGAGCAATACATCCGCTTTCTTGGCGAAAAGCTCCTGTCCCCGTCGGTCGTGCGGCGATTACCGGATGGTCGGGGACAGCCCTTGTCCGGCGTGTTGACTCAACTGTCCGATGGCAATATTCGTTATGACTGGCACGCCCGGCGGGCGACCGTCACCATTTCCCTGTTCGGCAGCATCAAAACGCTGCGTCTATCCTTCAGGATCCCGGAAGAACCGGCTGGTTGATTCGTCCCCGCCGGGAAACCCGGAGGACATCATGTTTCCTGCACTCCGGCAAGCTTGTCGGAGCGGGAGAGCCATATGCCCCTTTAATTGCCCTTTAACGGGCTTAAAAGGGACCGTAAAGCGGTCTGCCGTCATCGGTGGACGCTTTTTCTTTACAACAGCGTTTTCGCCCATTTAGACATGAAAGAGAGGTGACACCCTTTGCTCAGCCAAAATCGCAAACTGAAACTGCTGCGTCGGCAGGCGGCGCCTCCGGCAGCGCTGGACGATGCATACCCGGAGGAAGTACGGCGTCGGCTGCAGGCTGCCCGGACGGATCTGTTTGCCTTTTGCCGCCTGCGCAACCCGCAGTTTTATCGTCCGGAGCGGGCGTATCTGGTGCGGTTGTGCCGGGAAATGCAGGATTTCTACGAAAGCACCACCGAGCGGGTCATGCTCATTTGCCTGCCGCCCCGGCACGGCAAAAGCTACACCGCCGAAAACTTTGCGCTGTGGGTGTTCGGTCAGAATGCGGATGAGCAGATCATGACCGGCTCCTATAATGAGGATCTGTCCCAGACCTTTGCCCGGGCGGTACGCAACGGTATCGGCGAGGCAAAGGCATCGCCGGATATTCTTGTATATGCCGATATTTTCCCCGGTGTGCGCATCCAATACGGAGATGCCAGCGCCAAAAAGTGGAGCTTGGAGGGACATAATACTTCCTATCTGGCGACCAGCCCCGGCGGCACTGCCACCGGCTTCGGTGCCAGCCTGCTGATCATCGACGACCTGATCAAAAACGCCGAGGAGGCATTCAATGAGCCGCTGCTCAATAAGCAGTGGCGCTGGTTTACCGATACTATGTACAGCCGTCTGGAGGAGGGCGGCAAGCTGATGATCATCATGACCCGCTGGGCAGGTAAGGATCTGGCAGGGCGTGCAGAAAAGCACTTTGCTCAGCTGGGGATCCCGGTGCGCAAGGTAATCCTGCCAGCGGTGCAGCCGGACGGTACCATGCTGTGTCCGGAGGTGCTGTCGGCGGAAAGCTACCGCATCAAGACTGCCACCATGTCTCCAGAGATCGCCTCCGCCAACTACCAGCAGATCCCCATGGATATCCAGGGGCGGCTGTACTCCTCCTTTGCCACCTATGCGCAGCTGCCGGAGCTGACCCGCATCTATGCTTATGTGGACAGCGCTGATACCGGCGCCGATTATCTGTGCGGTCTGGTGTGGGGTGTTCATGAGCATAAGGCCTATATGCTGGATGTGCTGTACACCAAAGCGCCGATGGAGGACACCGAGCCAGCCGTCGCCCGACTGCTGGATAGCAACGCCGTGCAGCTTGCCCGTATCGAGGGCAACAATGGCGGGCGGGGCTTTGCCCGCTCCGTGCGGAGAATTTTGGAGGAGCAGCTGCACAACTATCGCGCCCAGGTGCGTACCTTTACCCAGCACAAGAACAAGGCTGCCCGTATCCTGTCCAACGCCACTTGGGTGATGCAGAATGTCTGTATGCCGGCGGATTGGCGCCTTAAATGGCCGGCATATTACGAAGCGATGACGACCTACCAACGGGAGGGACGGGGACAGCACGACGATGCACCCGATGCCACCACCGGTATCTGTGAAACCATGCGTCTGGAGGGAGATATATGATGAACTGGAGGGATAAGCTCGTGGAACGGATCCACCGCTGGCTCCGACTGGAGCCGTATACATACAGCCGCTCATTTTCAATCCGGGAGGGCAGCAGCTTTGAGACCGAGATCCTTTGCCACAGGCTGTGGTACCGGGGCAACGGGGATGAACTGCGGCAATTCTACCGGATGCATACCGGCGGTGTATGCGACGATGCAGGGGTCAGCCGCTTCTGGGCGGCGGTGCCGCCCGGCTCCGGGATCCGGAAGATCCATTCCGGACTGCCCGGCAATATGGTGGACACTCTGGCAGCACTGGTGCTGTCGGATTATGATGGCTTAACGATCCGGGAGAATGATCGCTGGACAGAACTGGCACGCAGCTGCGATCTCACCACCGTGCTGGATACCGCCATCCGGGAAACACTGGTGACCGGCGACGGTGCTTTTCAGATCACCTGGGATGCACAATGCGATCCGCATCCCACCGTCCGATTCGTCCCGGCAGATCGGGTGGAATATCACACCCACGCCGGTCGGCTGACCGGCATTTCCTTTTTCAGCGACTATTGCACCGGCAAGGCTCGGTTCCAGCTGGAGGAGCAATACACCCGTGGACAGATCACCTATATCCTGCGGGATTCCGACGGAAAAGCGGTGCCCCTGGATACCGTGCCGCAGCTGCGCAGTCTCAAGCCGGTAACGCTGCCCGATAATTTACTGGCGGCGGTGCCGCTGCGGTTTTTCGCCAGCACCCGCTGGCCAGGGCGGGGCAAATCCATCTTCGCCAATAAGACAGACGTGTTTGACGCTCACGATGAGGTGATCTCCCAATGGATGGATGCCATCCGCTGCGGCAGAGTAATGAAATACATTCCAGCCGACCTTATTCCCCGCCACCCGGAAACCGGTCAGCCGCTGCCGGTGAATTCTTTCGGGTCCAACTTTGTTAAAATCGCCGGATCCGCTGATGAGGAAGCCGCGCACCGCATCGACACCATCCAACCGGAGATCCGGTATGAGGCGTTTTTATCCTCCTATACCGCCACGTTGGATATGTGTTTGCAGGGTGTGCTGTCTCCGGCGACGCTTGGAATCCACATCAGCGCCGAGGCAAGCGGAGAGAGCCAGCGCCAGCGCAAGGACATCACCGGCTTCACCCGCAATACGATCACCGGCGTGCTGGAAACGGTTATCCCGCAGCTGGCAACCCTGCTGCTGCGGATCGACGATTGGCTGGGTGGTCGTTCCATTGGCGTATATACACCCAGCGTATCCTTCGGCGAATATGCGGCGCCAGACTTCGGCACCCGGGTCAAGACCGTCAGCGAGGCGGCAAATGCCGGGATCTTATCCATCCGGGCGCAAGTGGAGCAGCTTTGGGGCGGCAGCAAGGATGACCGCTGGATCGAGGAGGAGGTCAACCGTATCCGGGAGGAGCAAGGCATGACCCCTCTGACCGCTGACGTCGTTCAGGAGGATCTGCCGTGACCCCGCAGGAGATCGCCGACATCTTTGCTGAACTGGAGCTGCAGCTGATCCGCTCTATAAAAAGTACGTTGTTGTCCCGGCAGCAGCCCGGCAACCGCCGGTTGAGTAAGCGGCAGGAGCTGCAGCGTTTCCGCCGGCGCAATCGGCAGCTTATGGAGCAGGCATCCCCGGAGATCACCCGGGAGATCGCCGCATTGCTGGAGGATGCGTTTGACGATGGCGTGCAGGAAACCGCCGCCCAGCATACAGCCGCCCACCCGGAATACGCGTTGGCGGGCGCTTTCGACAGCTTGGATACCCGGCGGCTGGAAACGCTCATAGAGGATGTACAGGAGGACTTTCGCACTGCCGAAACGGCAGCGCTGCGCCGCACCGACGACATCTATAAAAAGATCGTCTACCGGGCAGAGGCGGCACAAGCCTCCGGGCTGCTTACTATGGAGCAGGCGGTGGATCAGGCTGCCCGGGAATTCCTGGAGCGGGGGATCGACTGCATTCAGTATGCAGACGGGCGGCGGGTCAATATCGCCGCCTATGCGGAGATGGCGCTGCGAACAGCCTCGCTGCGTTCCCGGCTGCGGGGCGATGCGGCGCTGCGCAAGGAATTGGGCGTGGATACTGTGGTCGTGTCCCAGTACGGCGCCTGCTCCGATACCTGTCTGCCGTGGCAGGGACGGGTATACATCGACGATGTGTGGGGGGAGCCGCCTCGGGATATCGCTGCCGGGCGGGGACTGAGCCGCAACGGGCGATGGTACCCGCTGCTAAGCGTGGCGGTGGAGGCCGGACTGTTCCACCCCAATTGTCGGCACGAGCTGTCTACCTGGTATGAGGGGATCAGCAAGCCGCCATCGGTGCTGGATGCCACGAGGATCCGCCGCACAGCGACACTGGAGAACCGCCAGCGGGAGCTGGAGCGGAAGGTGCGCAAATATAAACGGCTGGAGGCTGGAGCCCTGGATCCGGCGAACGAAAAGAAATACCGGCAAAAGCGCATGGCTGCGCAAAAGCAGCTGCGGGAGCACATCGCCGCCAACAGCGATGTCCTGCGCCGGGATTACTGGCGGGAAAAGACATACGGTATGCAGCAACAACCCAAGCGACAATTGACTTCACAGGTCAAACATGCTACACTGTCGGAGGAAGATGTTTACGCCTTAGACCAGTACAAAAAATCCGGTGTGGCGTATCCGCTCAATTATTCCTTGCGCAACGGTTTGGAATTATCCGAGCAGGAATCCGATTTAGTACGCCGCATTGATGCGGCGCTGGATAAGTTGCCGGAATATACCGGCACGGTGTACCGATCAGTCAGTGCAGCATCTCTGGATGATGTGGAGGCGTTTGAGCAGACGCATAAGCCGCTGGGGTATATCCGGTATTATGCGTATACATCTACCTCGGCAGATGCTCCGTATGACCCGACAATGGAATACCAGTTCGTGATTCGTTCCAGGCATGGCAGGGATATGCGCCGGTACAATCCGTTGGAGCAAGAGATCCTGTTCAAGAGAGGAACCGTGTTTATCATTACAAAGCGTATCGGAAATACATTCTATATGGAGGAGATATGATATGTTGACACGGGCAGAATTTGAAACGCTTTCTCAAGCAGAAAAACTGCGGCGATACAAGGAGCTCTCCTACGGGGATCAACAGTATATTCAGATGACCTGTGATCCCGGCGGACATCGTGGTATTTGCAACTTCTGCCGTCACTATATCGGTCTTGCCAAATGCGCAGCGTTTCCAAACGGGATTCCAAAAGCGTTGCTGCTACAAGATAGCCACGATGCCCCTTTTCCCGGTGATAACGGGTATCGGTTTGAACCGAAAGATTAAATCACCATTTAATCCGTCTAAAAGCCTGTGTTAAGCGGGCTTTTAATTTTTTACCCATTTTACAGTAAAAGGAGGAAAACCCATGAGTACAGATCCCAAGAAAAAGCCGGATACGGAACCGGCAGCAGACCCCGGCAAGGCAGAGCCTACACCGCCCCCGGCGCAGGAGCCGCCTACTCCTACACCGGAGCCCCCGGCATCATCTGCCACCGATCCCACACCGGCAGCCGATCCCGCACCCGACCCTACGGAGGAGCTGGCTGCCCTGCGCATGGAACTGCAGACTGCCAATGCCAAGCTGGCCGCCTACAAAGCTGGCGCACCGGCGGAGGTGGTGGACGATGCCGTGGTGCTGGCGCTCCACGATCTGCAGCAGACCGGAGCGGCAGTCACAGCTCAGACACTGGATGATGCCGTGACCGCTGTGCTGCAGCGACACCCGGACTGGCAGCGGCACTCTCCGCCTGCCCCTGTCAAAGCCGGCGCACCGGAGCCGGAACCGAAACCCACCGACAAGACCCTGCCGTCCGGCACGGTCTCTTTTTAATGTAAGGAGGAAATCAATATGGCAAGAACCAATGCGATCAGTATTCTGAGCGGCGCCAGCACCGCCGCCACCCTGTCGGAGCTGTACGGTCTCGTGGTGGACAATGTCCAGAAGCGGATGCTGTCCTCCCGGCTCAAGAGCCAGGCATACACCGGCAATCCCGCCGCCGGCTCCGTAGAGTTTAAGCGTTTCGCCAACGCCACCGCCAAAGCCTACGGTACCGCCCGCACCGCCGGAAAGGGCGACAAACTCACCGCTCCTCCGGTCACCGTCGCTCTCGATCAGCACAAGGAGATCGTGGAGGAGATCGCTCAGTTCGACTTGGATACCTTCGGCGTCACCGATATCATGTCCCGCCGGGCAGCAAATCACACGCAGGTGATGCAGTCCACTTTGGATAAGGCATTCTTCACCGAGGCGATTACCGGCGGCACAGCGTTCACGCCCGCTACGGGTGTCACGGCGATTGAGGACATTGTGGAATCCATGATCCAAACGTTGGAGTCTACCTCCAACAGCTATGTGGATGGCGTGGAGCGGGATACCATGGATTTGGTGCTGTCTCCCGCCAAATATGGCGAGCTGCGCAAGTATCTCGACAAGCTGGCGGACAGTCAGGCAAACAGCGCCGCCGAGGAGACCCGCCTGTATCACGGAGTGCGTGTTCACAGCTGCATCCATCTGCCTGCCAACACCAATGCCATCCTGATGGTCAATGGAGCAATCGCACAGCCGGTGGTGACACATGAATACAGCAACCCGGAAAAGATCCCGCTGAGCAACGATTACGGTGTCAGCCTCTTCTTCGATTATGGCACCAAGACGCTGGCCGGTGAGCTGGTGCTGAAATGGGTCACCACGACTACCCCCTCGCAGGGCGGCTGATCAATAGGAGGTGAGTGCGATGCTGCAGTATCGTAATCGTTTCACCGGCATCATCCTCACGCCACCGAATGAGCGCTGTGCCCAGCTGCTGGCAAATGATCCCGTGTACGAGGAAATCCGCCCGGCAGCCAAGAAGCCGGCTGCGACCAAAAAGCCGAAGGGCGGTGGTGCCGGTGAAAATCACGGCGGCTGAGTATGCAGCGCTATCCCGCAGCCACGCCATTCCCGAGGAGGAATTGGCTGCAGCGCTGGAGGCTGCCTGGCAGGATATTCTGGCAATGACCTATGATCGAGCCGCCACCGATCTTACCGATTTCCAGATGGAGGTGCTGCGCCGGTGTGTGGTGGAGCAGGCGGATTTCCGGGCGCAGTATGCGGCGCTGCTGGATAATCCGCTGGCATCCTACAGCCTGAACGGCGTCAGCATGAGCTGGGATAACAGCCGGCTGCGACAGCTGGGCGGGGTGTATACCTCCCCCCGGGTCGAAGCGCAGCTGATCCGTACCGGATTGCTGTATCGGGGGGTGCGCTGATATGGTGTATCCTCCGTTGGTGCCGGATGCGGTATGTACCACACCCATCCGGATTTATTTAGAAGATGGTTTCGGTGAGGACGGCAGTCCCCACCGAACCATCCTCTTTTCCGGTCGGTGCAATTATCGTCGGGTGCTGGTGACAAAGCTGCAAGGGGAACACCGCACGGTGACCGTCACCGGTGAAGCGTATCTCAACGGCGATGTGCTGCGGGGACAGGAGCTGTCCGGTGTGGCACAAGTCGGGGATGATACAACGCCTCGACCGATTGTCCGAGCGGAGCGGGCATACAACCCGGACGGCACTGTAAACTACACCCGATTGGAACTGATGGGATGAGCATAGAACTTAACATCGGCGTGATTGAATCCATCAGCAAGGCGGCGTTCCGGGCGCTGATAAAGACCGGCGACGCACTGCGCACCGAGGTGGTGGACGCAAAGGTCATGCCTTTTAATAACTAAGGCGGGAACGCCGATTCGAGCGGCTGAATTAAATGCTATGCAGGATTATGTAGAGCAAGAGTCCACAAATGCCGGAAATTCAGCCACTGCTGCAGAAGCGTCTGCTACTGCCGCAGCCTCATCCGCCGCTGCGGCGGCGGCATCGGCAGCGCAGGCGGCGCAACAGGCGCTCGTGGTTAATTTCGCCGCGGCAAGCGGAACATCCTTAACTCCGGACAAAACGTTTGAAGAGGTAAAAGCGGCGCTGGATGCCAATGCGGTTGTTCTGGCATATCGCGGGACAACGGCTTATACCGTCAATACGATATCCTCGACCAGTATACGGTTCTGTCATGCGGAAATCTCATCCGGAGGTGCCGGAAAATACTACATCAATGTCCGCTACATCAACTTTACGCCTACTTCTGCCTATTTTTCGACAGGTGGTAGTTCCTTTTATACCACAAGCCAAACGGACGCAACCTTTGCTACGAAAACCGCATTGAGCGAGGGTATCGAAAAAGCAGCCGCCGCCGGAAGAATGGAGGTTATCTACTCCACCACACTGACGGAGGAAGTCAACGATATCACCGTTTCGGCCCTCCCGAACGGGGACAGTTTCTCGCTGGATCGAGTGGCGATATATATGCAATTGCCGTCCTCCATAACGGTAAAGATCAATGAGCTAAGCGTGTGGTTTAATGAACAGGCAAGCAGCAACAGAGTGCATATGCAGACTTCTCAAGTCGGATGCCGCTATTTTTATTTCATCGGAGAACGAATCGGAAATGACGACATCCACGTATGGGATTGCTGTGCGTCCATAGCAGCGGCGGCGGCTAATATGGCCAATCAAAGACGATTGGCCAGTCTGGGCGCGGCCAGCTCCATCCTCATCAATTCGGTCAACAATCTCCCGGTGGGGACACAGGTGATGATCTGCGGAAGGAGGGTAACGCAATGAAAAAGCTGGTCAACGGACAATATCTCGACATGACGGCAGAGGAGATTGCCGCTTTGAACGCACTGGCGGAGGAGGTTGCTCCGGCGGAGCCGACCGCCGAGGAGCGGCTGGCAGCACTGGAGGCAGCTATGCTGGAACTGATCACGGGAGGTGACGCATGATGGAGGATACGGAGCATCGGTTGACGGCCGTAGAGGAACGAGCCAAATCCAACAGCCACCGGTTAGAAACCATGGCGGCGCTGGCGCAGCTGGGGCTGCCGTGAGGAGGTGAGGAAAAGTGGCGGAGTTTCTACGGATACAGCTGCGGCTGGGACGCATCACACCGGCCGCCGTCAAGCGGCTGAAACAGCGGGGCAAGATCACGCAGGAGGAATACACCTATATCATCGAAGGAGGAAATTGACCATGGCAAAAATCTATCTGTCGGCGGCGGCACACGCCACCGACAACCGGACGCAATGCCCGGTACAATGCAGCGAGAACACCCATTGCAACCAGTACATGGACAAGCTGGAACCCCGGCTGCGGGAGGTGGGCTTTGAGGTCATGCGGGGCGACCCGGCGCTGACCGGTTCACAGGCTATGTCCGTGCGGGTGACGGAAGCCAATCGCTGGAAAGCCGACATCTACTACGTAGCCCACACCAACGCCGGAGGTGGGCGGTACAGCATGACCATGTGCTACACCGACAAGGCGAGCCGGGCGAAAGC
>DJEF01000004.1:0-186 GCA_002431285.1 Ruminococcaceae bacterium UBA5905
CACAGATATGTCGATCCGCTGCTGCTTTTATTTATCCGTTTGCTTAGACAAAGCAATCGGGGCGCAACCGTTCCAGAAACGGAATATTCCCCCGTTTCAATTGTCCATCGCCCGCAATGCGACAGTATTGCTGCATTCCTCGACTGGCCGCACGAACCCGTATCCGACCGGAGAATACCGGCGTAT
>DJEF01000004.1:241-865 GCA_002431285.1 Ruminococcaceae bacterium UBA5905
AGCGGAGGGCAACAAAGCCGATACACCCGCGGCTCAGCCGAAAAACCGACCGTACCCCGCTTGATCCGTCTTATCGGCCGGCCTGGATCTTTTTGCGGTACAGAGTCGCGCCCATCACCGCGCTGCCGCTGACCGCCAGCAGCAGGACCCACAGCAGAAGACTGCTGTCACCGGTACGCGGCGAATCCGGCTCTCCCGTCTGTCCGGCATCCGTTCCCGCCGACAGCTTCGGGGTCACCGTGCTCGCCTGGGTGATCTCTTTCGCAGCCTCTGCGTCGCTATAATACTTGCCGCAGCCGACGCAGTACCAGTATTCGATATTGCCCTCGGCCTCTCCGGTCGCCGCCTTGGCGTCCGTATGCTTGAGATCGGCATGGTTCGCGGGGTCAAGATCGCCATAGGCGCTCTCGCAGACCGCACACACAGCCTTGTCCTTGCAGGTAGCCGTGCCGCCGGTGTGACCCGGCGCCTTGACGACGGCAAAGCCCTCCGTATATCCGCAGCGTTTGCATTCGCTGCCTGCCTCGTGACCGTCCTCGGTGCAGGTGGGCTTCTGCTCCGGCTTCGCCTCCAGATCGTGGCCGCCGTAATAGTCCACGCAGATGCTGGCCAGCACAGCGGCGG
>DJEF01000004.1:901-11955 GCA_002431285.1 Ruminococcaceae bacterium UBA5905
TATTCTGGGCGGTAATGCCGTAGGTGCCGGTGGGGTTGCTGCCAACACCGGCAAGAGAAGCGTTCTTTACATTGTCGAAAGAGCAGCCGACCACACGGATGTTTTTACTGATATCCAATCCAAGCAGACCGCCACTGGAACTGCCGATATCAGCCGTTGTTACCTTGCCCGCTGCGTGGCATTTTTCCAGCTTGACAAACTCGCTCTCCTCGCCATTATTATTGTCTTCATCGTAACAAGCCGTGCCGAGGAAACCTCCTGTTCTGGGCTCCCATCTGTCCACATTGCTCTTGACATCGCCCATGGCAATGCTGTTTGTAATAGTCACATTAGTTTGAGCAAAGCCCGCAAAGCCGCCAAGATTCCAGTCGCCTGCTTCCACATTACCGAAAGCTGCACAGTGCTTCACAGCGGTATCCCAGAACAGGACGCCGGCAAAGCCGCCGGTGCACCAGCCATTGCTGGTCACATCGCCCTTGGCAACGCAGTCGGTAAACTCAGACGCAAAAGCATTTCCTACAAAGCCGCCGGCGGTGTTGTAACCGTTCACCTTGACATCGGCCGTGCAATTCTCAAAATGGATATAGTTGCTATCCCCCACAAGACCGGCCGCATTCTTAGTGGACTCGACCGTGCCGGAGACTGTGCAGTTTTTGATGACTGAATAATTCGTACCATACATGGTGTTGATGCGACCAATGAGCAGGCCGGCGCCGTACCAATCCTCAGTAGTTGCATTGCCGTCGCCGGCAAACACCGTGCCGTTTTCCACGGTCAGGTTCTGAATGATCGGCTCCTCGCTGCCAATGGATGCAATGACGCCGAACAGACCGGCGCTGCGGTTCTTGCCCCACGAATTGCCCGTCCGCTCATCCACATACAGGCCGGTGATCTTTTTACCGTTGCCGTCAAAATATCCCTGAAATGCCTTCGCATCGCCGCCGCCGGAGGCATAAGTCTCGTAGCCCAGAGGCGTCCAGACATGGCCGGACAGATCAATATCGGCCGTGAGCTTGAAATACTCCTTGGTGTGGGTCTTACTGCCAGCTCCGCTGTTGACATCCGCGGCCAGCAGCGCCAGCTGCTCCGCCGTGGCGATCTGATAGGGATCAGCCTTAGTGCCGGCGCCGCCGGCAAAGGCAGAGGCGGCGTAGTCTGTCCAAAGTCCCTGCGGCGCCGCCGTATCCGCCATCGCGATCGGCAGACAGGCGACCGCAATGCAGAGACTGAGCGCCAGACAAAGAACGGTTTGCTTCAACTTCATAGTTCCATACCTCCGTTAAAGTTCGTGGCAAATGCCGTGTATATTCCAAAAGCCGCCGCATCCCTCCGCCCAAAGGCCGTGAAGGATGACAGCGCCTTTACCGACTCGTCAGCGGCGATACCGCCGCATGGTGTGCGGGATGAGACCGGGCATACGCTCCTGCCCTCTACGAAAAAAGCCGCCCCGTTCACCGCCAGAGGTCGTCCTCTTCCCACAGGTGCTTCGGTCGCTCTGACGGGTCGCCCCGCAGGACCGCCGTCACCGCCTCTCTGCTGAGATCCGCGTAATCGCCGCCATACAAATACCGTGCCGCATCCCGCAGCTCCGGGAGCGTGTACGGATCCAGATCCAGCGAGGCAGCCACCACCCGCGCCGCTGTCAGATTGATCTCGGAACGCATATCCGACAGGTATTCGCATTGGATTCCTTCGCATATTCTGTCAAGCAGACCCATACCGTATTCTCCTTGTCCTGCTCCGGTTCGTGCATCCGCACTCAGACGGGCGCTTTCCGCGCCCATATGCAGACGTATTGTAGCCTCCGACCGACGGAAAAATCAAGGGGGTTGGCACAAGCGGCTCGAAAACGGCACAAGCG
Source organism: Ruminococcaceae bacterium UBA5905 (assembly GCA_002431285.1). GTDB lineage: Bacteria > Bacillota > Clostridia > Oscillospirales > Acutalibacteraceae > UBA5905. Next base: position 2,763 of record DJEF01000004.1, read on the forward strand.
GTCGCACGCCGATCGACCGGGCCGCCAAACAATCACGCGCCGCACCGAAAAGCGGGCGTTGAATATTCTCTGCGGGTGTGGTACAATAGACAGAGCCGTCGGGTGCGCAAGGGGGTCCGCCCCGGCAGCCGAGGTACGCAGGAATACGATCGGATGCCGCCGCTTGCCCCCGTCAAGCGGTGGGCATGATGGGATAAACAAGCGGGACGGCCGGGAACGGCCGCCGCCCGTTTTTATCCGACCGCAAGTATACACGGAAGGGAGACGAGCCGCCATGGCACAGCCGCTGTACGAAACCGAGGACGAGCGTCGGGAGCGGGCGCTGCTGGTCAGCGTAGACACCGGAGAATTTGACGCCGCCGTATCGCTGGAGGAGCTGGCAGAGCTGGCCGCCACCGCCGGGGCCGAGGTGGTGGACACCGCCATCCAGAAAAAGGAGGCCCCGGACAAGGCCACCTGCCTTGGCTCCGGGCGGGCGGAGGAGCTGGCGCGGCAATGCGCCGCCGAGGACGTCGACCTGGTGATCGTAGACCGGGAGCTGTCCCCCACCCAGCAGCGGAATCTGGAGGATGTATTCCCCTGCCGGGTCATCGACCGTACCACGCTGATCCTGGATATTTTCGCCGGACGGGCCCAGTCGGCGGAAGGACGGCTGCAGGTGGAGCTGGCGCAGCTGCAATACCGGCTGCCCCGGCTGAGTGGGCAGGGAGCGGCGCTGTCCCGGCTGGGGGGCGGCATCGGCACCCGAGGCCCCGGTGAAAGCAAGCTGGAGAGCGACAGGCGTCATATCCGCCGCCGCATCACGGCGCTGCGGGAACAGCTGGAAAAGCTGGACAGCCAGCGCACCCTGCGGCGGCAGCGCCGCCGCAAGGACGGCATTCCCACCGTGGCGCTGGTAGGCTATACCAACGCCGGGAAGTCCACCCTGCTCAACGCTCTCACCGATGCCGGAGTGCTGGCGGAAGATAAACTGTTCGCCACCCTCGACCCCACCGCCCGGGCGCTGCGGCTGCCGGACGGACGGCAGGTGATGCTGGTGGACACGGTGGGATTTGTGCGGCGGCTGCCCCACCAGCTGGTGCAGGCTTTCCGCTCCACGCTGGAGGAAGCTGTGGAGGCGGATGTGATCCTCAATATCTGCGATGCCTCCAGCCCCTATGCGGCGGAGCATTTGCAGGTGACAGGCGCGCTGCTGGCGGAGCTGGGCTGCGGCGAGCATCCCATCTTACAGGTGATGAACAAGTGGGACCGGGTCATCGCTGCCCCGGCGGAAGAAACGGACCTCCGGGTGTGCATCAGCGCCCGCACCGGGCAGGGGCTGCCCCAGCTGCTGGAACGGGTGGCGGCGCTGCTGCCCCCGGATCGGCGGCGGGTGACGCTGCTGCTGCCCTTTTCCCAGGGGGCGCTGGCGGAGCAATGCCGCCGGGAGGGACAGGTGGAGCGGGAAGCATACGTGCCGGAGGGGTTGCGCATGACCGTGACGCTGGGAGCGCGCCTGCTGGCGGAAACTGCCCCTTTTGTGACGGATGCCGCCGAAAATCCGGATGTAGACTGATACTATCTGTACAATTTAGTGTTATCAATACAAATCGTATTATAAATATCGAAATGCCGTCGGAGTAACTGCTCCGACGGCATTTTTGACAGCTTCCGGGGAACGGGCTTTGCTTCATCCGGGCACATAAGGCGTTATTGCCGCAGCCATTCCCCGATAACGCGCGCAGAGCGAACACCTCCGGCGCGGAACGGGCAGACCGGCCTCCGGGCACCGCTCTGCCGTTTCCCGGAACACCGCCAAGCCGACCGGCCGGGCCGAAAAGGTTCCTCCTGCGCCGGTCCCTTTCGGTCGACTTTCTTCACTTCACCTCCCGGCGATATTTCTGCGCATACGCCTGGGGCGAATAGCCGGTGGCCTGCTTGAAGTATTTTGAAAAATAGTAAATGGTATGAAATCCGCAGCTCTCGGAAACGGCGGTCACCGAGAGGGTGCTGTATTGCAGCATTTTTTCGGCAAGCTCCAACCGGGTTTTCAGAAGATCGCTTTTCGGCGAACAGCCGAACTGCTTTTTGTACAGCGCGGAAAAGCGGCTGGGCGAATAGCCGCACAGCGCCGCCATTGACGCAAGCGTCCAGTCCCGCCGGGGGTTCTGTATTATGTCACTTCTGGCATCCGCAAGCCGTGTCTCGGCAGTCCGGAAGGTCTCTGTGCGACTGTACATCCGGTACAGGTCGATCACCATTTCGGTGACAATGCAGTTCATTTTGTCGCGGCAGCCCTCCAGCTTGAGGGTCATTTCTTTTTTGATGCCCTCGATGTATCGGCGCAGCGCCTGGGGCTGTCCCACGGAGAACGCCGTATTGCGGGGCAGCGGATAGGCTGTCAGCAGCTCTGCAAAGCCGTCGCCGCCGATATAGACCCAGTCGTTGCGAAACCCCTCCGCCGCATCCGGCCGGGGGCCGTGCCGCACCACCTGCCCCGGCTCCATGATCAGCACATCCCCGGCACGGCCTTCCAGGAGACGCCTATCCCTCTCATATAAAAACGGATCCTCAAAGCAGCAGACCGTATAATAATCAAAAATCGCCCGGCGGCAAAATTCGCCCCTGCCGTGGGGCTGACGAATCCCGTAAAACAAAATGCGCATGAAACAGCGCACCGCCTCTCCGCATCGCTTTGTTCAGTCGAAAACTATAAATTTCCAGTCAAAAAACCAATTGATACACACATAGTATCACAATAAACTATAAATAGCAAGCCATCTTTCCATCGGTCAAGAAAACCATTGTAAGGAGATGTCCGCCTATGCAAAAGATCCTGTTGAACGGCGAGTGGACGATGAGCGGCGGAGGATTTTTCTGCCGCGGAACGATCCCCGGTTCGGTGTATTCGTTTTTGCTGCAAAACGGCCTCATGGAGGATCCGTATTTCGGCATGAACGAGATCGAGGCCGAAAAGCTTTTGGAAAACGACTACACCTTTTCGCGAAGCTTCACCTATGAGAAGGACGCCGCCCCTGTGAGCATCGTTTTTGCCTGTCTCGACACCCTATGCGATGTGACCCTTAACGGGAAGCCGATCTTATCCGCCGACAATATGCACCGCACCTACACGGTGGATATTACGGATGGTATCCAAGATGGTGAAAACAACATTCAGCTGCTGTTTCCCTCTCCCATCCAGTTTATGGAGGCAGCCGATAAGAAAGAGCATATTCCGAGCTGCACCGATCCCATCGCGGGCTTTTCCTATTTGAGAAAAGCCCACTGCATGATGGGGTGGGACTGGGGTCCCCGCCTGCCGGATGCCGGTGTGGGGCGGGATATTTATCTGTTAAAGCACGATTCGGAACGCATCACAGAGTTGCGCATTTCACAGCGGCACGAAAACGGACGGGTGTTTGTGACCCCGACGGTCGAAACCTCCGGCAGCGCCGCGGTGCGCGTCACCGTCACCGCCCCGGACGGCGAACGGTTCCCGCTGCCCGCGAACCGTGAATCCGAAGTGAAAAACCCGCAGCTTTGGTGGCCGAGCGGATTGGGCGCGCAGCCGCTGTACACCTTCAGATCCGAACTTCTTGACAACGGCGTACCCGGAGATGCCGTCGAAAAACGGATCGGACTGCGCACGCTGAAGCTGATCCGCGAAAAGGATCGGTATGGGGAGAGCTTCTGCCACGAATGCAACGGCATCCGATTTTTCGCCATGGGCGGCGACTACATTCCGGAGGATATCGTGCGATCGCGGATCACTCCCGAACGGACAAGGACGCTGCTGACCCAGTGCCGCGACTGCCATTTCAACACCGTGCGGGTCTGGGGCGGCGGCTATTATCCGGACGATTTCTTCTTCGATGCCTGTGACGAACTGGGGCTGGTGGTCTTTCTGGATATGATGTTCGCCTGCACGCTGCTGCCGCCCACCGAGGCCTTTCGGGACAGTATCCTGGCAGAAGCCCGGGACAATCTGAAAAGAATCCGTCACCACGCCTGCATTGCGGTGATCTGCGGCAACAATGAGACGGAATGGCATTTCGGCTCCATACAGGAGCCGAAATATCTGGATTTCTACCTGCAAATATTTGAGGGGGCGCTGCCCGCGATCGTACAGGAGCTTTGCCCGGATATTCCGTATATCCCGTCGTCCCCCACCACCTGCGGCCATTTTATCGACCCGAATAACAAAAACTACGGCGATTGTCACTTCTGGGAGGTCTGGCACGGAGGTTTGCCGTTCTCCGACTACCGAAATCACTATTTCCGCTATCTGAGCGAATTCGGCTTTGAGGCTTTCCCCTCGAAAAAAACGGTGTGTGCCTTTACCGCCCCGGAAGACCGGAATATTTTCAGCCGGGTGATGGAAATGCACCAGCGCTGTATCGGCGGCAACAAAAAAATACTCACCTACCTCGCCGACACCTTCCTGTACCCCAACGATTTCGGCACACTGTTGTATCTTTCCGGGCTTTTGCAGGCCACGGCGATCCGCTACGGCGTGGAGCACCTGCGCCGCCATCGGGGACGGTGTATGGGCGCGCTTTACTGGCAGATCAACGACATCTGGCCGACGGCCTCCTGGGCGAGCATCGACTATTATGGGCGGTTTAAGCCGCTGCAATATGCGGCAAAGCGGTTTTTCAGCCCGATCCTGATCTCCTGCTGCGAAACCGGCGAGCACACCACCCGCGACGCAGTGACCAGACAGCAGAACCAATACGATTACGAAACAAAAGCGCGTCTATCGGTGCATAACGACGCCCTGTCCGCGGTCAGCGGCACCGTCCATTGGGCTCTCCGGGACCGAACGGCTGCGGTTTTGGAGGAGGGGCGGCAGTCCGTCACGCTGCCGCCTTTGACCGTCCTGACGCTGGACGAAATGGATTTCCATAAAACCGATGTGCTGGATCACTACCTCAGCTTTTCCTTTTGCAATGAGGACGGCGCCGTTGTCAGCGAAGGGACCTGCCTTTTCACGCTGCCGAAATATTTCCGCTATACCGATCCGCACCTGCGCTATACCGTAAACGGCGACGAAATCACGGTTTCGGCGACGGCATATGCGGCGTTCGTGGAGATTGATTCGCCCGACAGCGACTGTATTTTGAGCGACAACTACTTCGACATGAATGCCGGAACGAAAACCGTCAAGATCCTCTCCGGCGCTCCCCAGACCCTCCGTCTGCGCTCCGTTTGGGGGTAAAACCCCACCGCAGACACAGGCACATACGGCACAAACGCCAAAAAACTACCCAACCGGCCTTGATTCTGGTATAATAGAGGAGACGGGGGTGGTTTCATGGAAGACTGGAGAAAAGACGCACGGCGAGAGACAATCGTTGTAGATTTGGAGGCGCTGGTGCCGGAAAATCATCTGCTGCGGAAAATCGAGAGGGTCATGGATTACGAATGGCTGTATGAACGGCTGGCACCGTACTACTGCCATGACAACGGCCGGCCGGGGACCGACCCGGTCGTGCTGATCAAGATGGTGCTCATCCAGCATCTGTTCGGCATTCCGTCTCTGCGGCAAACGTATCAGAGAATTCAGGATACCCTCTCATACCGCTGGTTTTTGGGGTATGGCCTGCTGGATGACATTCCGCACTTTGCGACGGTGAGCTATGCCTTCTGCAAGCGCTTTCCGGACGAGCTGACCAGTGAGATTTTTGAATATATTCTCAACAAGGCACTCAATCACCGTATGGTCGACCCGAGCGCGATTTTCATTGACGGCACCCATGTCAAGGCCAGTGCCAACAAGAAAAAGTTTCAGAAGGAACAGGTTGCGAAAGCGGCAAAGGTCTATTCCGGACAGCTGCGCAGAGAGGTCAACGAGGAAAGAGAAAGGCTGGGCAAGAAGCCCATTGAAGACGAGGACGACGAAAATCATTCCGGGGGCGGCGGAGGAGAAACGGCAGAAAAGACAGTTTCCACCACAGACCCGGACTGCGGAATGTTCGTAAAGGGAGAGCACGAGCGGCAGTTTGCCTATGAAGCACATACGGCCTGTGACAGGCACGGCTTTGTATTGGGCGTAGAGGTAACCGCAGGAAACATCCACGACAGTGTGGCGTGGGACAAGCTATATGACAATGTAACAGGCAAATTCGATGTGCAGTTTGTCACAATGGATGCCGGATACAAGACCCCGTGGATTGCAAAGAAGACCATAGACGACGGAAAGGTTCCGATTCTCCCCTACACAAGATACACCGGAAGTAAAGACCGCTACAAGCCGTGGGAATACACCTATGATCCTGCCAATGACACCTATACCTGTCCTCGCGGAGGGCTATTAAGGCACACCACTACCGACCGGGAGGGCAAACGAACGTACCGGAGTACACCGGCGCAGTGCAGAAATTGCCCTTGCAAAGCAAAATGCGGTGCCAATGAAAAGGGGCAAAAGGTATACACCGCACACATCTGGCAGGAGTATCTGGATTTGGTCGAACAGATACGCAAAACGGAGCGTGCGAAAGAAATTTATGCGCAGCGCAAAGAAACCGTCGAACGGGTTTTTGCGGACGCGAAGGAGAAACACGCGATGCGGTATACACATCACCGAGGCTTGGCCGCCGTTACACGATGGGTCAGGCTTAAATTGGCTGCCATGAACCTGAAAAAGCTGGCAAATTGGAGTTGGGAGCACTCCTGTTTCGCTTGCTTTTTCTCCCTGTTTCCCCGATTTTCGAAGAAAACCCATGCTCTCGCTTCTTGAAAGCATGGGTTCTTTGACAGACTGAGCAGCGGATCGACATATCTGTGTCGATCCGCTGCTTTTCATTTCTATGGGTTCGTTGCACGGGATTCGGGGACAGCGCCGCCTTGAACGGAGAAAATGGCGCGCGTCGTGCGGCTGTACGGTGGGTTGGGCAGCCATGCGGCGCAGGAGGGTTCTCCGGTAACGCCCGTCGGCTGCGGTCCCATTTTGCCCATTGTCCGGCGATGGCCGTCGGAGAACCGGCGCGGGCCGGAGTGCCGGTGTATGGGAGAAACAGCCGTCGCCCGGGACGGCGATCCCCCGCATCCGGCTTTTCCGTCGATGGCGGTTTTCTTTTTGCCGTTATTCGTTGCTGCCGCCGTTACGGCCGCAGCACTTTTTGTATTTCAGTCCGCTGCCGCAGGGACAGGGATCGTTGCGCCCCACCTTTTGGGCGGCGGTCTTGCGCACCGGCTGCTTCTTGTCGGTGCCGTCGCCGCCGCCGGAGGTGCCGGTGACCTTTGCCACCTGTCGGCGCTGGGGCTGCTCCTCGGAGCGCAGCTCCAGGGTCAGCATGGCGTGGGCGGTATCCTCCCGGATCGCCGCCACCATCTGCTCGAACATCTCAAAGCCCTCGTTGCGGTACATCACCACCGGGTCGTGCTGGCCGATGGAGCGCAGGTGGATGCCCCGGCGCAGCTCATCCATATTGTCGATGTGATCCATCCAGTAGCGGTCCACCGTGGTGAGCAGGATCACCCGCTCCGCCTCCCGCATAATGTCGGCGCTGTATTTCTGTTCCTTCTGGGCATAAATCTCCATTGCCCGGTCATGCAACAGGGTAACCAGCTCCTCCTGCTCCAGATCCTCCAGCTCCTGGGGGGTGTACCGCAGGTCGGTATCCCGCACCAGCCAGCCTGCGTAATAGCTGCGCAGACCGTCCATATTCCACTGGAGGTGATCCTCCTCGGAGGTATACTGCGCCACCGTGTCGCGGATGGACTCCTCGATCATCTTCATGATGCTGTCCCGCACATTGCCGTCCGCCAGCACCGTATCCCGCTGCTTGTAGATGACCTCCCGCTGGGTGTTCATCACGTCGTCGTATTTCAGCACGTCCCGGCGGATGCCGAAGTTGCGCTCCTCCACCCGGCGCTGGGCGGATTCGATGATATTGGACAGCATCCGGTTCTCGATGGGGGTATCCTCGTCGATGCCCAGGGTCGCCATGAGACTGTCCATCCGGTCGCCGCCGAACAGCCGCATCAGATCGTCCTCGGGGGAGAGATAGAACCGGGTGGCACCGGGGTCGCCCTGCCGGCCGGCACGACCCCGCAGCTGGTTATCGATCCGGCGAGATTCATGCCGCTCGGTGCCTAAGATGAACAGACCGCCTGCCGCCTTGACCTGCTCCGCCTCGGGCTTGATCTGCTCCTTATATTTTTCGTTCAGCTGGCGGAACTGCTCCCGCGCCGCCAGAATTTCTGCATCCTCCGTTTCGCCATAGGCGGTGGATTCGGCGATCAGCTCCTCCGGGACCCCCAGACGGCGCATCTCCGCCTTGGCGAGAAATTCCGGGTTGCCGCCCAGCATGATATCGGTGCCGCGCCCCGCCATATTGGTGGCGATGGTGACCGCCCCCGCCTTGCCGGCCTGGGCGATGATCTCCGCCTCTTTTTCATGATACTTGGCGTTCAGCACCTCGTGGGGTACCCCCGCCTTTTTCAGCATCCGGGACAGCAGCTCGGATTTTTCGATGGAGATGGTGCCCACCAGCACCGGCTGCTGCCGGGCGTGGCACTCTTTAACCTGCTCGATGACCGCCCGGAATTTGCCCGCCTCGGTCTTGTAGATTACATCCGGCTTATCCTCCCGGATGACCGGCTTGTTGGTGGGGATCTCCACCACATTCAGCCGATAGATCTGGTTAAATTCGTTTTCCTCCGTCTTGGCGGTACCGGTCATACCGGACAGCTTATGGTACAGGCGGAAGAAATTCTGGAAGGTGATGGTGGCGAGGGTCTTGCTCTCCCGCTCCACCTTGACCCCCTCTTTGGCTTCGATGGCCTGGTGCAGCCCCTCGTTATACCGCCGCCCGAACATGATGCGGCCGGTGAATTCGTCCACGATCAGCACCTGACCGTCCTTCACCACATAGTCCACATCCCGCTGCATAACGCCCCGGGCTTTGATGGCCTGATTGATGTGGTGCAGCAGGGTCACATTCTCGGAGTCCATCAGGTTCTCCACCTTGAAGAACGCCTCCGCCTTCTTCACACCGGTCTGGGTGAGGGTGGCGGTGCGGGCTTTTTCATCGACGATGTAATCCCCGTCGATCTCGTCCTGCTCCTCCTTGGCGTCCATTTCCTTGACCCGATAGGCTTTCAGGTTCCGGGCGAACTGATCCGCCACGGTGTACAGCTCCGTGGATTTATCCCCCTGTCCGGAGATGATGAGGGGGGTGCGGGCCTCGTCGATGAGGATGGAGTCCAC
>DJEF01000004.1:11996-15030 GCA_002431285.1 Ruminococcaceae bacterium UBA5905
GAGTCCACCTCGTCCACGATGGCGAACCGGAAGCCCCGCTGCACCTTGTCGCTCTGGCGCACCACCATGTTGTCCCGCAGGTAGTCGAAGCCCAATTCGTTGTTGGTGCCGTAAGTGATATCGGCGTTGTAGGCCGCCCGGCGCTGCTCCTTGGTCAGATCGTGTACGATCAGCCCCACCGACAGCCCCAGATAGCGGTACACCTTGCCCATCCATTCGCTGTCCCGGCGCGCCAGATAGTCGTTGACGGTGACGATGTGCACGCCCTTGCCCTCCAGGGCGTTCAGATAGGCGGGCAGGGTCGCCACCAGCGTTTTACCCTCGCCGGTGCGCATCTCGGCGATGTTGCCCTGATGCAGAATGATGCCGCCGATGACCTGCACCGGAAAGTGCTTCATCCCCAGCACCCGCCAGGAGGCCTCCCGGCAGACGGCGAACGCCTCGGGCAGAATGTCGTCCAGGGTCTCTCCCGCCGCCAGCCGCTCCTTCAGCACCCGGGTCTGATCCCGCAGGGTCTCCTCATCCATAGCGGCATAGGTCTCCTCCAGCGCCAGCACCTTATCGCTCAGGGGGCGGATGCGCTTAATCTCCTTTTGGCTGAAATCGCCGAATAGTTTTTTCAAAAATGCCATACGTGTTGTCCGACCTTTCTCGAGAGTATGGTATGGGATATACTTAACCACCATTGTACCACAAATTGGGGAAAGATACAACCGGAAAACCGGATTTTTCCAAAAGTCGGCGGTTTTTCTGCGATTTTCAGGCGCGTTGCCGTTGACAAACGCCGGGGGAACGCCTATAATGGGGCGCATATCCGGGATATCGGACATATTTCGACAGTTTACAAGGGAAAGGATGGAGTGCGTATGGTGGTACGTTCGGGAGAGGAACGGGATATCGCGGCGGTGGCCGGCATTTTTGACCGGATCCTGCTGCGGGAAGAGCAGAGCGGCGGTTGTACCGGCTGGATACGGGGCATTTACCCCACCGAGGACGACGCCCGGTCCATGCTGGCGGACGGCGAGCTGTATGTGATGGAGGAGAGCGGTACTGTGGTGGCCGCCGCCCGCATCAACCATACGCCGGTGCCGGAATATGCCCAGGCGCGCTGGGCATTTCGGGAGGAGGATCCGAATAAGGTGCTGATCATCCACACGCTGGTGGTGGATCCCGCCTGCGCCGGCAAGGGCTACGGCTCGGCCTTCATCCGGTTCTACGAGAATATGGGACGGGCGCTGGGCTGCACCTGTCTGCGCATGGATACGAATGTCACCAACCGCCCCGCTCGGCGTCTGTACGCTCATCTGGGCTATCGGGAGGCGGATGTGGTCTCCTGTGTATTCAACGGGCTGCGGGGGATACAGCTGGTGTGTCTGGAAAAGGCGCTGCCGCCGGAAAAACGGGAGGACGGCGTATATCTGCGCAGCATCGCGGAGCAGGATACCGCCCCTATCGTGGTGTGCGATCTGCAGCACACCATCGTGTATATGAATCCCGCCGCCGTCCGCCGCTATGAAAAGCGGGGCGGGGCGGCGCTGGTGGGGAGGAGCCTGCTGGATTGCCACAACGCCGTCTCCGGCGAAAAGATCCGGCAGACGACGGCGTGGTTTGCCGCCTCCCCGGAGCATAATCGACTGTTCACCTACCACAACCCCCAGGAGAACCGGGACACCTATATGGTGGCGCTGCGGGACGGGGAGGGACGGCTCGTGGGTTACTATGAAAAGCACGAATACCGCACCCCGGAGCAGGACGAAAAGAAAGACTTGTAATCCCGCCGAAAACTGTGTATACTGAATTTCAACAGGAATTTACCGAAACGGAGGATATGACCTATGGATCAAGTGTTAAAGCTGTTAGACGAAAACGCCCGGCTGTCCGCCGCCCAGATGGCGGTCATGCTGAATCTGCCCGAGGCGGAGGTGGAGAGCCGCATCGCCACGCTGGAAAAGGCGGGGGTCGTGCGGGGCTATAAGGCGCTCATCGACTGGGACAAGACCGACCGGGAGCTGGTAACGGCGGTCATCGACCTGCAGATTGCTCCGTCGAAGGATCGGGGCTTTGACGCCGTGGCGGAGACCATCATGTCCTTCGACGAGGTGGAGGCGGTGACGCTGATGTCCGGCGGCTACGATCTGTCGGTGCGGCTCACCGGGCGCACCTTCCGGGATGTGGCCATGTTCGTCGCCAAGCGGCTGGCGCCGCTGGACGGGGTGCTGTCCACCGCCACCCATTTTGTGCTGAAAACCTATAAAGAGCGCGGTGTGCTGTTTATGGAAGATGAAAAGGATGAACGGCAGCTATGAACTACGAAACGCTGATGAACCGGACGCTCCAGGACTTAAAGCCCTCCGGCATCCGGAAATTCTTTGATATTGCCGCCGAGATGGAGGAGGTCATCTCCCTGTCGGTGGGCGAGCCGGATTTTTCCACCCCCTGGCACATCCGGCAGGAGGGCATCCGCACTCTGGAAAAGGGGAAAACCTGGTATTCCGCCAACGCCGGTATGATCGAGCTGCGGCAGGCCATCGCCGATCACATCCGGCAGGAGAGCGGCGTTTCCTATGACCCGAAATCGGAAATCCTCGTGACGGTGGGCGGCAGCGAAGCCATCGACCTGACCTTCCGGGCGCTGGTGGCGCCCGGGGACGAGGTACTGATCCCGGAGCCCAGCTTTGTCTGCTACGATCCGCTGACCCGTATGGCGGGGGGCGTGCCGGTGCCGCTGGTGACCCGGGCGGAGGAGCAATTCCGCCTGACCCCGGAGGCGCTGCGGGCAGCCATCACCCCCAGAACCAAGCTGCTGGTGCTGCCTTTCCCCAACAATCCCACCGGCGCCATCATGCCCCGGGAGGAGCTGGAGAAAATCGCCGCCGTGCTGCGGGGCACCGATATTATGGTGCTGTCCGACGAGATTTACGGCGTGCTGACCTATGGCCGGGAGCACACCAGCATCACCCAGATCGAGGGGATGCAGGAGCGCACCATTCTGGTGAACGGCTTTTCCAAAGCCTACGCCATGACCGGCTGGCGG
>DJEF01000053.1:0-4492 GCA_002431285.1 Ruminococcaceae bacterium UBA5905
TTGTACTCCGATTGCTTTGTCTAGGGAAATGTCTATCCGTTACAGCTCCAGACGCATATGCACCGTCTCCTGATACCCGCTCTCCCGGGAACGGAACCCGCGGGGATTGCGCCCATATTCCGTGAAGCCCAGCGACCGGTACAGCGCCACCGCCCGCACATTCTCCGCCACCACCGTCAGCTCCAGCTGGGTATACCCCGCCTGCCGGGCGCACGCAATGCACGCCTGCGTCAGCGCCCGGCCGATCCCCAGCCCCCAATAGGCGCGCAGGATGCTGACCCCGTATTCCGCCCGATGCCGCAGCTTACATTGTCCGCCGACCGCATCGACGCCTGCCGTTCCGGCCACGCACCCGTCTACGATCGCCAGAATCTCCGCCTCGTTGGGGCTGGAAGCCTTGCGCTCCAGAAACGCCCGCTCCTGCTCCTCGGTGAAGCGGCTCTCCTCCGGATAGGTCAGCAGATAGTCCGTTTCTCCGTGGGTCCTGTTAAAATTTTCCAGCACAGCGGCCGCATCGCCCCCGCAGCCATTCCGCAGCAGAATCTTCTGCCCGTTTTTCAGCGTAACCGTTTCATTGTACAGCATAAAACTTCCTCCCGTTCATTCGAGTTTCTGCCAACATAAGGTCACCGGCTCGTCCGTGTCGGCGACAGACAACACCTCAAACCGTCCCGCCGTTTCGCCGGAAAAGTAATCCTGCACGAGAACGGCGTTTCCCCGCACCGCAGCGGAGAATCCGCTACCCTTCTGCAAGGAAAGCACTTCCGCCAGCTGCGCCTCAGCCGGTTCGTCTCCGGCCAGCACGCAATAGACCGTCTCCCCAAATCCATTCCGGACCGTCCACCGTTGATTCATCGTCGGCTCTCCCCCCTCTTCCGCACACGCGGTGCATTTACGCATTATGTATATGGGGATATTATAAAGGGGCGGGCGCACTTTGTCAACCTCCGCCATTATCGCCGCGTTGCGGTCCGCCCGCCTGCCACTTTTTCACAAATCGACCCCTGCCGGGCGAAACTTTTTTCGCCAATCCGCCTTTTTTCGTCTTTTGTCGGAAAAAGGCGGCGGTTGGCGGTTGATTTTCGGTGGAAAAAGCCGTATAATGATTTAGTGTACAAAAGAGGATGCGCAAAACCACGGGGAGGAAAATATGTCCATTGATCTGCACTGTCATTCCAGAATTTCCGACGGCTCTCTGGGAGTCGATGAACTGCTGAGCATTGCTCGCCGACGGCATCTGACCGCCGTATCCGTCACCGATCACGATGCCGTGGTCGGCTCCACCCGCGCCGTCATCCTCGGCAAACGCATGGGGATAGACGTTCTGCCGGGGGTGGAATTTTCCACACGGGATACCGCCCGGGGCAACAAGGCACACCTGCTGGGCTATCTGTACGACAGCCCCGACCGGCTGGAGGGGCTGTGCCGCCGTATCAGTCTCGGCCGCCGGACAGCCGCCAACGAGATGATCCGCAAGGTGCTGCGTTACTATCCCATCGTACCGGAGAGCATCACCCGCTGCGCCTCCGGCAGCACCGCCATCTTCAAGCAGCATATCATGCACGCGCTGATGGATGCCGGACATACCGACAGCATCTACGGCGCCGTATACGACAAGCTGTTCTCCCCGGAGAGCGGCTGCGCCTATGTGCCGGTGGACTACCCGGATGTGCGGGAGGCGGCGCAGCTCATCCGCAGCGCCGGCGGACTGGTGGTGCTGGCGCACCCTGCCGCCTATCATAACGAAGCGCTCATGGAGGAGCTGACCGCCGCGGGTCTGCTGGACGGAGTGGAGGTTTGGCACCCGGATCATTCCGCCGAGGATGCGGCGCGGCTGGCGGCTTTCGCCGCCGCCCACGGACTGCTCACCACCGGCGGCAGCGATTTCCACGGTATGTACAGCCGCACCGCCCGTCCTCTGGGCAACAGCGACGTACCGGAGAATATCCCGCAGAAAATGCGCACCTATAAATCCCGCCGGAATTCGGCGGCGGGCTGAATCTCGACAAGGAGGAATCGTGATGGCGTATCAGTATCGCACCAAGGGAGTCTGCTCCCGCAGCATTCAGTTTGACATTCAGGACGGATGCGTAACCCACGTATCCTTTGAGGGCGGCTGCAACGGCAACACCCAGGGCGTCGCCCGTCTGGTGGAGGGGATGCCGGTGGAAGAGGCGATCCGCCGTCTCTCCGGCATCGAATGCGGCTACAAGGGCACCTCCTGCCCCGACCAGCTGGCCAAGGCTCTGCAACAGGCGCTGGAAGAATCCGCCGCCCACACAGCCGAATAAGGCTCCCTCGCGCAAAACACCTCTGACGGCTTTGTGCGTCACGCCCTTGAACCTACACCGCCGTCCGCGACCCGGATGGCGGTATTTTTTCGATCGGAGGACCGAACCGTGGAATTGCCACAGGAATTCGTACACCGCCTGGAGCGGCTGCCGGGCGGGCTGCTGCCGCAGCTGCAAGCCGCCTATGCCCTGCCCCTGCGCCGGGGGCTGCGGGTCAATACGCTGAAAACCACTCCGCAGCAGCTGCGCGCCCTGTTCCCCCAGCCACTGACCCCCTCCCCCTTTTCCCCGCTGAGCTTCTATGCGGACACACCCTTCAAGGCCGGCAGCGACCCGCTCCACCATGCCGGCGCCTATTATATGCAGGAGCCCTCTGCCGCCTCGGCGGTGACGGTGCTGGCGCCCCGCCCGGGGGAGAAAATTCTCGACCTGTGCGCCGCCCCCGGCGGCAAGTCCACCCAGATCGCCGCCGCACTGGGGCATACGGGACTGCTGTGGTGCAACGAATATGTCCCCACCCGGGCGAAAATTTTGCTGCAAAATCTGGAGCGCTGCGGCATACGTCGGGCGGTGGTCTCCAACAGCGATACCGCGCGGTTGAGCGCGGCGCTGCCGGGCTACTTCGACGGGGTGCTGGTGGACGCGCCCTGCTCCGGCGAGGGGATGTTCCGCAAGGAGCCGCAGGCGCTCGCCGGCTGGAGCGTGGACAATATCCGGCTATGCGCCGCCCGACAGGATGCCATTCTGGACGCCGCCGCCGGGATGCTGCGCCCCGGCGGGCGGCTGGTGTACTCCACCTGCACTTTCGCCCCGGAGGAAAACGAGCTGGCGGTCGCCCGGTTTTTCGACCGCCACCCGGATTTCACCTTAGAGCCGATCACGGTCGATTGGGGCTGCCCCGGCTTTCCGGCGGCGGCGCTGTCCGCCTTCGGGGACGCCGCCGGCACCGCCGATCTGACCGGCTGCCGCCGCATCTTCCCCCATCAGGGCGGTGAGGGGCATTTCATCGCCCGCCTGCGTAAGGCGGAGGATGCTCCCGGCGGCTATCCGCCCCCCTACACGTTCCCCGCACGGGACGAACACCGGGAAGCAGCCCGGGCGCTGTACGAAACCTGCTTTTCCGACGTCCCCGAGGGCGCGTTCGTCACCGTAGGAGATACGGTGCGGCTGCTTCCGCCGGAGCTGCCGGCGCTGAAAGGCACCGGCACGCTGGCGGCGGGACTGGCCGTGGCCGAGGTATGCAAGAATCGGCTGGAGCCGTGCCACGCCGCCTTCGCCGCCGCTCGCCTTTCCGATTGCCGCCGAGCCGTCGATCTCGATCCCGCCGACCCGGTCCTGGCCGCATTCCTCCACGGGGCGGAGATCCCCGCCGAGGTTGCGGGATACACCGCCGTGGCGGTGGCGGGGGTACCGCTGGGCTTCGGCAAGGTCAGCGCGGGGCGGCTGAAAAACCGCTATCCCAAGGGTCTGCGACTGCTGTAACCCCCGATACGACGCCGTCGCTTCGTTTTCCCATGGGCGGAATACATATTTTTCCCGCTTCCGGACACGCTGATAGCGAAAAAACGGCAAAATTTACACTTCATACACAATCCGCTCTTGCAATCCGGCGCAAAATCGTATACAATGATTGGTAGCAAATTGTTACCTTTTTAACAGAGATCATTTTAGAAAGGATGTACTATTATGAGTTACCTGAACAAAAAGACCGTCGAAGATCTGGACGTGGCCGGCAAGCGTGTACTGGTGCGCTGCGACTTCAACGTCCCCATGAAGGACGGCAAGATCACCAGCGACAAGCGCATCATCGGCGCGCTGCCCACCATCCGGTACCTGCTGGAGCACGGCGCCAAGGTCATCCTCTGCTCCCACATGGGCAAACCTCATGCCATTTTCACCGAGGGTTTCGGTCTGAATAAGAAAGAAAAGGCCGCTGTGGCCGCTCTGCCCGAGGCGGAGCAGGCGGCGGCCAAGGCGGACTATATCGCCAAGGCGCTGGCCAATGACGCCAAGAAGTTCACCCTGAAGCCCGTAGCGGATCGGCTCAACGAGCTGCTGGACGGCAAGGTCACCTTTGCGGCCGACATCATCGGGGACGATGCCCACGCCAAGATCGCTGCCCTGAAGGACGGCGAGGCGGTGCTGCTCGAGAATGTGCGGTTCGATGCCCGGGAGACCAAGAACGATCCCGCTTTCGCCAA
>DJEF01000053.1:4594-4753 GCA_002431285.1 Ruminococcaceae bacterium UBA5905
CGCCTCCACCGCCGGTGTGGCGGACTATCTGCCCGCCGCCTGCGGCTATCTGATCCAGAAAGAAATCACCGTCATGGGCAAGGCGCTGGAGGATCCCCGGCGTCCGTTCGTGGCCATTCTCGGCGGCGCCAAGGTATCCGACAAGATCGGCGTTATCAA
>DJEF01000053.1:4841-7215 GCA_002431285.1 Ruminococcaceae bacterium UBA5905
GCGGCATGGCCTACACCTTCCTCAAGGCGCAGGGCAACAATGTGGGCACCTCCCTGTGCGAACTGGACAAGGTCGAAGAGGCTCAGGCCATGATGGCCAAGGCCAAGGAAAAAGGCGTCAACTTCATCCTGCCGGTGGATAACATCATCAGCCGGGACTATGACGAGAGCGCTCCTTTCATGCGGATCTATTCCGACGCCATCCCGGATGGCTGGATGGGCATGGACATCGGACCCACCACCCAGGAGCTGTTCGCCAAGTCTCTGGTGGGCGCCGGTACGGTGGTGTGGAACGGACCCATGGGCGTGTTTGAGTGGGAGAATTTCGCCAGCGGCACCATTTCCGTGGCGAAGGCAGTGGCCGACAGCGGCGCCATCTCCATCATCGGCGGCGGCGACTCCGCGGCGGCTGTGGAGAACCTGGGCTTTGCCGATAAGATGACCCACATCTCCACCGGCGGCGGCGCCTCTCTGGAATTCCTGGAGGGTAAGGTGCTGCCCGGCATCGCCTGCCTGAACGATAAGGACTGAACACACAGCTACGCGCAACGAAAGGACGGATGAATTATGGGTAAATATGTAATCGCCGGCAACTGGAAGATGAACAAAACCCCCGCCGAGGCCAAAGAGCTGATCGAGGCTATTAAGCCGCTGGTGGCGGACGCCGCCTGCGACGTGGTGGTGGGCGTTCCCTTCGTGGATCTGCAGACCGCTCTGGAGGCCACCAAGGGCACCAGGATCGGCGTGGCGGCACAGAACTGCTACTGGGAGAAGCATGGCGCGTTCACCGGCGAGATCGCCGCCGATATGCTGCGGGAGATGGGCGTGGGCTATGTGATTCTCGGTCACAGCGAGCGGCGCACCTATTTCGGCGATACCGACGCCACCGTAGCCAAGCGGGTGCGGGGCGCTCTGGATGCAGGCCTGACCGTTATCCTGTGCGTGGGCGAGTATCTGGAGCAGCGGGAGCTGGGCATCACCGGCGAGGTAGTGGCCATGCAGACCAAGATTGCCCTCAACGGCGTCTCCGAGGAGGAGCTGAAACGGGTCATCATCGCCTATGAGCCGGTCTGGGCCATCGGCACCGGTAAGACCGCCACTGCCGCCCAGGCAAATGAGGTCTGCGGCGAGATCCGGCAGGTCATCGCCGGTCTGTACAATGAGGCGGCTGCCAAAGCGGTCACCATTCAGTACGGCGGCTCCATGAACGCCGCCAATGCGGCGGAGCTGCTGACGCAGTCCGATGTGGACGGCGGTCTGATCGGCGGCGCTTCCCTGAAACCCAACGATTTCGCCACCATCGTCGCGGCCGCGAAATAAGGTGATACCGTACAGAGCTTGTGGGGTATTGCCGCAATCCTCTGTCACCGACGCAGGGCGGGGCAAGCCGCCCCGCCCTGCGCTTTTCAATTCCCTGTATCGGAAAGGAAGAACAGTCGTATGAAAAAACCTTTAACTCTCATCATCATGGACGGCTTCGGCATTAACCCCGACACCTACGGCAACGCCATCAAGGCCGCCAAGACCCCGAACCTGACCCGGCTGTTTGCCGAGAATCCCACCACCCAGATCGGCGCCTCCGGTATGGATGTGGGTCTGCCGGACGGGCAGATGGGCAACAGTGAGGTCGGCCACACCAACATGGGCGCCGGCCGCATCGTGTATCAGGAGCTGACCCGCATCACCAAGTCCATTCAGGACGGCGATTTCTTTGAGAATGAGGCGCTGCAGAACGCCATGACCGCCGCCAAAAAGCCCGGCGCGGCGCTGCACCTCATCGGCCTGCTGTCCGACGGCGGCGTGCACAGCCACTTCGACCATCTGGTGGGACTGCTGGAAATGGCCAAACGCAACGGTGTGGAGCAGGTGTACATCCATGCGCTGATGGACGGCCGGGACGTGCCCCCCACCTCCGGCAAGGAATATATTGAGAAGTTGCAAGCGGTGCTGCAGCGCATCGGCGTAGGCAAAATCGCCACCGTCACCGGACGGTACTACGCCATGGATCGGGATAACCGCTGGGAGCGGGTGGAGAAGGCCTATGCCGCCATGGTCTACGGCGAGGGCGTGCAGAATCCCGACCCCGTGGCCGCCGTGCAGGCCAGCTACGACAGCGGCGTGACGGATGAATTCGTCATCCCCGTGGTGTGCGCCGAAAACGCGACCATCGCCGCCGGCGACGCCTGCATCTTCATGAACTTCCGNNCCATGGTCTACGGCGAGGGCGTGGAGAACGCCGACCCGGTGGCCGCGATGGATGCCTCCTATGCCGCCGATGTGACCGATGAATTCGTGGTGCCGGTGGTCTGCACCGGCAAAGAGGGGGTCATCAAGGCCAACGACGCCGTGGTGTTCTTCAACTTCCGCCCCGACCG
>DJEF01000053.1:7358-7494 GCA_002431285.1 Ruminococcaceae bacterium UBA5905
AGTATGACGCCACCATGCCCAACGTGCAGGTAGCGTTCAAGCCCCAGGTACTGCACAACACCCTGGGCGAATATCTGAGCAAAAACGATCTGACCCAGCTGCGGATCGCCGAAACGGAGAAATACGCCCATGTGAC
>DJEF01000002.1:0-6003 GCA_002431285.1 Ruminococcaceae bacterium UBA5905
ACTACTACTCTATAATACAAGGGTGAATCAAAGCAATGGGCTTATTCAGTAAGATTGGCGCGGGTCTGAAAAAGACCCGGGATTCTCTCATCGGCTCGGTCAACGGGATGCTGCGCAGCTTCACCCGTATTGACGAGGAGCTGTTCGAGGAGCTGGAGGAGATTCTGGTGATGGGGGACGTAGGCGCCGCCACCGCCGCCCATATTTGTGAGCAGCTGCGCCAGCGGGTCAAGGAGCAGGGGGTCACCGACCCGTTGCAGGTGCGGGCGTTGCTGCGGCAGATTGTCGCGGAGATGCTGGCAGGGGGGCAGGAGCTGCAGATCGGCACCAAGCCCTCGGTGATTCTGGTGATTGGGGTCAACGGTGTGGGCAAGACCACCACCATCGGCAAGCTGGCGGCCCGGCTGAAAAGCGAGGGTAAGAAGGTCATTCTGGGGGCAGCGGATACCTTCCGTGCCGCCGCTATCGAACAGCTGGAGATCTGGGCGGAGCGCGCCGGGGTGGATATTGTCAAGCATACCCAGGGCGCGGACCCGGCGGCGGTGGTGTTTGACGCCGTGACCGCGGCCAAGGCGCGGGGGGCGGATGTGGTGATCTGCGACACCGCCGGTCGGCTGCATAACAAAAAGAATCTGATGGATGAGCTGGCAAAGATCAGCCGCATCATCGACCGGGAGCTGCCGGATGCGGACAAGGAGATCCTGCTGGTGGTGGATGCCACCACCGGGCAGAACGCGGTCAATCAGGCGCGCCAGTTCAAGGAGGCTGCCGGTATCACCGGCATTGTGCTGACCAAGCTGGACGGCACCGCCCGGGGCGGCGTGGTGCTGGCGATTCGGGAGGATCTGCAGGTGCCGGTGAAATTCATCGGCGTGGGCGAGGGGATCGACGACCTGCAGCCCTTTGACCCGGAGGCGTTCGCCGCCGGTTTGTTTGACGAGGAAGAAGAGGGCTGACGGAGTTTTGGTTGCCCCGACCGGCTGACCGATGCCGTCAACAGGAAAGGAACGGTTGAACCTATGAAGTTTGTTATCGCCACCCATAATGCCCATAAGCTGCTGGAGATCGAACGGATTTTAGCGCCGCTGGGGATCGCCGCCGTCACCGACCGGGATCTGGGGCTGAACCTGCCCGAGGTGGAGGAGACCGGCGCCACCTTTGCGGAAAATGCTTACCTCAAGGCGGCTTCCGCCTGCGCTTTCACCGGGCTGCCCGCCATCGCGGACGATTCCGGGCTGATGGTGGATGCGCTGGACGGGGCGCCGGGGGTGTATTCCGCCCGCTATGCCGGGGAGAATGCCACCGATGCCGATCGGGTGCAGAAGCTGCTGGGCGCTCTGGCGGAGGTTCCGGCGGAGCGGCGGCAGGCGCGGTTCGTGTCGGCGGTGTGCTGCGTGTTTCCCGGCGGGGAGACGGTGCGGGCCGAGGGCACGGTGGAGGGCGCCATCGCCTTTGCGCCTGCCGGGGATAACGGTTTCGGCTACGACCCGGTGTTTCTCCGGGGGGAGCGCACCATGGCGCAGCTGTCTCCGGCGGAAAAGGACGCCATCAGCCATCGGGGGCGGGCGCTGGCGCAGTTCTCCGAGAAGCTGAAAGAGTACTTGAACCGTTCCGGAGCGTCGGTATGATCATTCTCATTGCCGGAGCCTCCCACACCGGAAAAACGGTGCTGGCCCAGCGGCTGCTGGAGCGGTATCACTACCCCTATCTGTCCATCGACCACCTGAAAATGGGGCTGATCCGCAGCGGGCGTACGGCGCTGACGCCGGAGAGCGACGACGGGGCGCTGACGGCGTTGCTGTGGCCGGTGGTGCGGGAGATGGTAAAAACCGCCATTGAAAATCGACAGCATCTCATCGTAGAGGGCTGTTACATCCCCGGCGATTGGGCGGCGGCGTTTCCGCCGGATTACCGGGCAGAGATTCGTTATATTTGTCTGGTGATGAGCGAACGCTATATTCGCCGCCGTTTTGCGGACATACAGCGGTATGCCGATGCGGTGGAGCGGCGCCTGACGCCGGATTTCACTCTGGCGGACGCCTTGGCGGATAACGCCCGGATGCGGGAGGAATGCCGCCGCTGGGAGAATCCGTATGTGGAAATTGACGGCTCATATGAGTCGGTGTATGAGGATTGTATACAGGAGCTGGCCCGACAGGGGACAGCGGCCGAGAGAGGAGCTACACTATGTTGACCAGTAAACAACGTGCCTACCTGCGGGGGCTTGCCAATCCGCTGGAACCTATTCTCCACGCCGGAAAGGGCGGCGTGTCCGACACCCTCATCCGGCAGGCGGACGATGCGCTGACCGCCCGGGAGCTGATTAAAGGGCGGGTGCTGGATACCGCCCCCGGCTCTGCCCGGGAGCTGGCGGAGCAGATCGCCGGGGCGGTGAACGCCCAGGTGGTGCAGGTGGTGGGACGGAATTTCGTGCTGTTCCGTCAAAAGCCGAAGGACAGCCAAATCACACTGCCCCGGGCGTAAAAGCCCCGGGGAAAAGGAGAAATCCGTGGAGAAGATCGCATTATTCGGCGGCAGCTTTGACCCCATTCATCCGGGGCATATCCGGCTGGCGCGGCGGCTGGCGGATGCGCTGGAGCTGGAGCGGGTAATTCTGATGCCCACCTTTGTGCCGCCCCACAAAATTCGGGAGCGGATGGCTCCGGCGGCAGATCGGCTGGCGATGTGCCGGCTGGCGGCGGCAGCCGATTCCCGGCTGACCGTCTCCGATTGGGAGATCCGCCGGGGCGGCGCCAGCTTCACGGTGGACACGCTGGCGGCGCTGCAGGAGGCATACCCGGAAGCCCGTCTGTATCTGATCACCGGGGCGGATATGTTCTGCACCCTCCATACTTGGTATCATTTTGCCGACATCGCCCGCATGGCGGTGCTGTGCACCGTGCCCCGCCCCGGGGTTTCCCGGCAGGAGCTGACCGCCTATGCGGCGATGTTGCGCCGGGAGGGGGCGGAGTGTTATGTGGATGCCGGGGCGGAGATGGAGGACTCCTCCACGGAGATTCGCCGCCGCATCGCCGCCGGGGAGTCGCTGACCGGGCTGCTTTGTCCGGCGGTGGAGGACTATATCCGGCAGCATCATCTGTATCGGGAGGAGACCAGTATGGAAAGCACCACCAGAGACGAGCAGTTTCGCGCCATCATTCGCACCCGCCTGTCGGACTACCGGTATCGGCATTCCCTGTGCGTGGCGGATGAAGCCAGGCGGCTGGCGCAACGCTACGGCGCCGACCCGGCGAAAGCGTATACCGCCGGTCTGCTCCACGATATCATGAAAGACACGGACGGAAAAACCCAGTTGCAAATTCTCAAAGATTTTGCTATACTACTAACCGATGTGGAGCGGGCGGTGCCGCAGCTGTGGCACGCTGTCAGCGGGGCGGCGTTCGTGGAGCATATTCTGGAGCTGCCGGACGCGGAAATTCTCACCGCGATCCGCTACCATACCACCGGGCGGGCGGGCATGACCCTGCTGGAGCGGGTGCTGTTCGTAGCGGATTTCACCTCGGCGGATCGGGAATATCCGGATGTGGAGGAGATGCGCCGCCGGGCGGACGAGTCACTGGAGAGCGCCATGGAATACGGCATATCCTACACGGTGCGGGAACTGCTGGAGCGGGGGAACCCTATCCATCCCGATACCGTGGCCGCCTATAATGAAATTGTGCTGGCACAAAAGGCCGCACAGGGAGGGCTTTCGGATGAAAAATAAACCGCAGGGCAATCAGGTCAGTCTGGCGGGTGTGGCCGGAGAGCAGGGGCAGCGCCGCAAGGGCAAAAAACGCCGCAAGCTGAATGCCTGGGGCATTCTGCTGGTGCTGGCGGCGGCGGTGCTGCTGATCGTGCTGGGAAAGAAGCTCTATGACCGGATTACCGCCGGGCCGTCTCTGACCGGGCGGGAGATGGTGGAGTATACCTATTCCGCCGACAGCGATGTGAGCCATACGGCCTATTACCTGTTGGGCGTGACCGGGGAAAAGGCGACCGACCGGATGGAGCTGGTCTCGGTGCTGTGTCTCAACCGCAGCGGCAAGACCGCAGAGGTGCTGCAGATTCCAGTCAGCACGACCCTGGGCAAGGACAGCGGCCACGCCGCCGCGGTCATCGGGGATATCTGGGGCAATCCCACCCCGCTGACTTTCTGCGCCTCCTGCCGCAAGCAGGTGACGGCGGAGGAAGTGCAGGACGGCAAGCATACCTGCGGCACCAAGGTGGAGAACCGGGCCGGTTCCTCCTATACGGAACTGGCAAAGGTCATCAATACCCAATACGGTCTGCCGGTGGACAACTATCTGGTGATTCCCCGGGCGGGTCTGGCGCAGCTGATCGACGCTTTGGGCGGCGTGGATGTGACCTTGGATAAGAAAACCAATCTCAACGGCGTGGAGCTGGAAAAGGGTGCTCAGACCCTGTCCGGCGAGGCGGCGGTGTATTACGCTTTTCAGCTGGACTATAACGGCTCTCCGGAGTCGGATATACAGCGCATGGGGCGCCAGAAGCAGGTGCTGGCGGGGATGCTCAGCCGGCTGGAACGGTATAAGGAGGATGACCTCTTTAACACCGATCCCAAGCGGATGGATGTGCTGTCCAACGTGATGGCGGGGCGCAACCCCATCCGGACGGATACCAGCTCCTTTGGCAAGGCGCGCCTGATGGGACACGGCTCCGACGGCTCGGCAGACAATGTGAAATATAACAAGGCGCTGGCGGAATGGCTGGTGGCGCTGGCTAAGGTGGGACCGGATCAGGTATCCTGCACCGTGCTGCCCGGCGAAAGCGCCAAGGTCGGATCGCTGACGGTGTATTCCCCTCATCGGGAGCAGACGCTGACGCTGCTGAGCGAGCGGTTCAATCCCCGGGGCAGCCTGACATTGACCGCCGAGACGGCGGCGGTGCCGGAGCTGAGCAATAAGCAGAAAACGGAGCCGGAAACGGTGACGCTGGATCAATCTCTGACGGAGCAAACGGCCGCCACCACCACGGCGGCAACCACGACCACCACCACGGCAGCGGAGGAATAAATGGAACTGAACGAAATGCTGAAGACCGCTGTCCATACGCTGGACAGCCATAAGGGCGAGGAGCTGCTGGCGCTGCAGGTGGCGGGGCTTACCTCCATCGCCGATTGCTTTTTGCTGGCCACCGGCGGCAGCGCCAACCAGGTGCGCAGTCTGGCGGACTATCTGGAGGAGGCGCTGGGACAGCAGGGGGTCACCCCCCAGCGGATCAGCGGCTACGCCATGGGCGATTGGATCACCATGGATTACGGCGATCTGATCGTGCATATTTTCAAGCGGGAACAGCGGGCATTTTACGATCTGGAGCGCCTATGGAGCGATGCTCCCGCTTTGAATATTGCCCCCTATATGGTACAAAAAGACGATGATCAGTAAGGAGATATGGATATGACACGGTACGATCCTGCGGAAATCGAGGCCAAATGGCAGAAAATCTGGAATGACGAGCATACCTTTGCGGCGACGGACGACTATACCAAGCCGAAATTCTATGCGCTGGTGGAGTTTCCCTATCCTTCGGGACAGGGGCTGCACGTGGGGCATCCCCGCTCCTATACGGCGTTGGATATCGTGGCGCGGAAACGCCGTCTGCAGGGCTATAATGTGCTGTATCCTATGGGCTGGGATGCGTTTGGTCTGCCCACCGAAAACTTCGCCATGAAGAACCACATTCACCCGGAGATTGTCACCAAAAACAATGTGGCGCGGTTCAAGAGCCAGCTCCAGATGCTGGGCCTGTCCTTTGACTGGGATCGGGAGATCAACACCACCGACCCGTCTTACTATAAGTGGACTCAGTGGATTTTTATTCAGATGTTCAAAAAAGGGTTGGCGTACAAAAAAGAGATGAACGTCAACTTCTGCACCGGCTGCAAGGTGGTGCTGGCGAATGAAGAGGTCGTCAACGGCGTATGCGAGCGCTGCGGCAGCCCTGTGGTGCATAAAAACAAGAGCCAGTGGATGCTGAAGA
>DJEF01000002.1:6039-27331 GCA_002431285.1 Ruminococcaceae bacterium UBA5905
CTGAAGATCACCGCCTATGCCGATCGGCTGGTGGATGACCTGGACGGCTTGGATTATGCGGAGCGGGTGGCGACCCAGCAGAAAAACTGGATCGGCCGCAGCTACGGCACCGAGGTGAATTTTGACACCACCGCCGGAGATACGCTGACGGTGTATACCACCCGGGCGGATACCCTGTTCGGCGCCACCTACATGGTGGTCAGCCCGGAGCACGCGCTGGTGGAGCGATGGATCGCCGACGGGCATATTCGTAACGCGGAGGAGGTGCGCGCCTATCAGGCGGAGGCGGCCCGCAAGTCCGATTTCGAGCGCACCGAGATGAATAAGGATAAGACCGGCGTGCGTCTGGACGGCGTGCGGGGCATCAATCCTGCCAACGGCGCGGAGATTCCGATTTTCATTTCCGATTATGTGCTGGCGTCCTATGGCACCGGCGCCATTATGGCGGTGCCCGCCCACGATGAGCGGGACTGGGCGTTCGCCAAGAAGTTCGATCTGCCCATCATTGAGGTGGTAGCCGGCGGCGATGTGCAGAACGCGGCTTATACCGATTGCGGCGCCGGGGCGCTGGTCAATTCCGGCTTCCTGAACGGCAAGACGGTGAAAGAGGCGATCCCCGCTATGCAGGAATGGCTGGCCGATCAGGGCAAGGGTAAGAAAAAGGTCAACTTCAAGCTCCGGGACTGGGTCTTTTCCCGTCAGCGGTATTGGGGCGAGCCGATCCCCATGGTGAATTGCGAAAAGTGTGGCTGGGTGCCGCTGCCGGAATCGGAGCTGCCTCTGCGGCTGCCGGAGCTGAAGGATTTTGAGCCCACCACCGACGGCGAAAGCCCCCTGTCTCGGCTCACCGATTGGGTCAACACCACCTGCCCCCATTGCGGCGGCTCGGCGCGCCGGGAGACGGACACCATGCCCCAGTGGGCGGGTTCCTCCTGGTATTTCCTGCGGTATATGGACCCCCACAACGATCAGGCGCCGGTCAGCCCTGAGGCGGTCAAGTATTGGGGTCCGGTGGATTGGTATAACGGCGGTATGGAGCATACCACCCTGCACTTGCTGTACAGCCGGTTCTGGCACAAATTTCTGTACGACATCGGCGTGGTGCCCACCAAGGAGCCGTATCAGAAACGCACCAGCCATGGCATGATCCTGGGCGAAAACGGCGAGAAGATGTCCAAATCCCGGGGCAATGTGGTGAACCCCGACGAGATTGTCAAGGAATACGGCGCGGATACCCTGCGGCTGTACGAAATGTTCATCGGCGACTTTGAAAAAGCCGCCCCCTGGTCCAGCAGCAGCATCCGCGGCTGCCGTCGGTTCCTGGAGCGGGTGTGGGCGGTACAGGATAAGCTGCTGCCCGGCGACGCTGTGCGCCCGGAGCTGGAGGTGTCGGTGCATAAAACCATCCGTAAGGTGGGAGAGGATATCGAGACCCTCAAGTATAACACCGCCATTGCGGCGCTTATGGCGCTGATGAACGATTTTGACCGCTGCGGCGGCGCCAATCGGGAGGAATACCGCATCTATCTGCTGCTGCTCAATCCCTTTGCGCCCCATATGACCGAGGAAATTTGGCAGAATCTGGGCTACGGCGGTCAAATTGCCCATGCCAAGTGGCCGGAATATGACGCGCAGAAGTGTGTGGAGAGCACGGTGGAGATTGCCTTGCAGGTCAACGGCAAGATCCGCAGCCGCATTTCTGTGGCGGCAGACGTGACGGCGAAGGAAGCGCTGGCAGCTGCCAAGGCTGACGAAAAGGTCGCTCCGTTGCTGGAGGGGATGCAGCTGGTGAAAGAGCTGTATGTGCCGGGTAAGCTGGTCAATCTGGTGGTACGACCGCAGTAAAGCGCTTTTCGGTGAAAAAATCGCAAAAAATCCGAAAAGTCCGCGAAAACCCCTTGACGAATCGCAAATAATCCGATATAATGATTTCTGCATTATTGCAAATTACCCCTGCTTTTTGCGGAGGGAGGGAATAGAATGTCTGAAGTTCATGTCAAAGAGAATGAGTCTCTGGATAGCGCTCTGCGCCGTTGGAAGAAGTCCTGCGCCCGTTCCGGTGTGCTGGCTGAGGTGCGCAAGAGAGAGCACTACGAGAAGCCTTCCGTTCGTCGGAAGAAGAAATCCGAGGCTGCGCGCAAGAGAAAGTTCAAATAATCTGCGAGCATGAGGGGCGTTGCTGCGGCGACGCCCTTCTTTCTCTGTAAGGAGGGATGGCTATGGCGCTGTTTTTCCCCACGCTGTACCGGCGGCGCATCACCGATGTGACCGCCGACGATCTGCAGCGGTTGGGTGTGACCGGATTGCTGCTGGATGTGGACAATACGCTGACGACCCATGACAACCCCGATGTGACGCCTCAGGTGCTGGAATGGCTGCGACGGCGGCAGGACGAGGGGCTGCGTCCGGTGATCGTGTCCAATAACCGGCCGGAGCGGGTGGCGCCGTTTGCCCGGCAGCTGGGGCTGCCCTTTCAGGCAAAGGCGGCGAAGCCTTTATCCCGGGGCTATCGGGCGGCGGCGGCGCAGCTGGGGCTGCCGCTGCGGCAGTGCGTCGTGATCGGCGATCAGATCTTCACCGATATTCTGGGGGCAAATCTGGCAAAGATGCCTTCGGTTCTGCTGGAGCCGATCCATCCGGAAACGGAGCAGAAATTCATTGTGTTCAAGCGGCGATTGGAGCGGCTGCTGCTGCGGGGCAGGCAGGCGCGCCGTCGAAAGGAGCAGTATGGAGAATAACGGGATTCGATTCGGTCCGGCGGGGAATTGCGAGGCTTTCCGCGCCGCCGGATATAAGGCTACGGAGCAGGTGTTTGCTTTTCTGGCTGAATGGGGACTCAATGCCTACGAATATCAGTGCGGCCGCGGTGTGCGCCTGTCGGAGCAATCGGCGGCGGCGATCCGCCGGCAGGCGGAGCAATACGGGGTGCAGGTATCGCTCCACGCGCCCTATTTCATTTCTCTCGCCTCGGCAGAGGAGGAGAAACGGGAGAACAGCATTCGGTATATACTGGACAGCGCCCGGGCGGTGACGGCGTTGGGCGGCGACCGCATCGTGGTGCATCCCGGGGGATTGGGCGGCCGCAGTCGCCCGGAGGCTACGGCGCTGGCAGCGGAAACGCTGCGAAAAGCCCAGCAGGCTCTGGATGAAGCCGGACTGAGCGGGGTGCGCATCTGCCCTGAGGTGATGGGGAAGATCAATCAGCTGGGGGATCTGGAAGAGGTGCTGACCTTCTGCGGCGTGGACGAGCGGTTTTTGCCCTGTGTGGATTTTGGGCATCTCAATAGCCGTACCGGCGGTTCGCTGGATAGCCGGGAGGCATATGCCGCCGTGCTGGATCGCATCGGAGAAACGCTGGGGGAGGAGCGGCTGCGCCGGTTCCACATCCATTTTTCCAAGATCGAATACACCGACGGCGGGGAAAAGCGGCACCTGACCTTTGCGGATACGCAGTTCGGGCCGCAGCCGGAGCCGCTGATGGAGCTGCTGGCCCGGCGTGGGCTGACGCCTACGGTGATCTGCGAATCCGCCGGGACCCAGACGGCGGATGCAGCGGCCATGCAGGCGACTTTTGCGCGGTTTTTGCAGAAAAATGCGGATCCCGACGGGAAAAATTGAGAAAAATCTTAAAAAAGCGAAAAAACATCTTGAAATCTGCGGCATTATCCTGTAAAATGAAGTCAGTAATAAAATGGAGGAATTGACAGTATGGTATCAGCAGGCGATTTTCGTAACGGTGTCACCTTTGAGATGGATGGCAGCGTATATCAGATTATTGAGTTCCAGCACGTGAAACCCGGTAAGGGCGCGGCTTTCGTGCGCACCAAGATCCGCAATGTGATTGCCGGCACCGTGGTGGAAAAGACGTTCAACCCCACCGACAAATACCCGGCGGCGTATATCGAGCGCAAAGAGATGGAATACTCTTACAGCGACGGCGATCTGTACTATTTCATGGATCCCGAGAGCTATGAGCTGGTGCCCATCAACGGCTCCGATCTGCCGGATAACTTCAAATTCGTGAAAGAGAATATGGTGTGCCGCATCATGTCCTATAAGGGCAAGGTGTTTGGCGTGGAGCCCCCGAACTTTGTGGAGCTGCAGGTCACCAAGACCGATCCCGGCTTCAAGGGCAACACCGCCACCAACACCACCAAACCGGCCACGCTGGAGACCGGCGCGGAGGTGCGGGTGCCCCTGTTCATCGACGAGGGCGAGATGATCCGCATTGATACCCGCACCGGCGAGTATATGGACCGTGCGTAAATAGACCGATAAACCGATTGCAAAGGAGCGTGTGACGTATGACAACAGCGGAGAGAGTGGCGTACCTGAAGGGCCTGATGGAGGGCATGAAGGTAGACGACAGCACCAACGAGGGCAAACTGCTCAAGTTGATCGCGGACATTCTGGCCGATATGGCAGAGGATATGGCCGATCTGGAGGATTATACCGCCGAGCTGTCCGAGCAGGTGGATGAGATCGACGAGGATCTGAACCTGCTGGAGAGCGATTATTTCGACGAGTGGGACGACGACGATTGCGAGGGCTGCTGCGGTTGCGGTGACGACGACGAGTATTACGAGGTCAACTGCCCCAGCTGCGGTGAGGAATTCGAGGTCGATGAGGAGTCCCTGCTGGATGGCAGCGTCGATTGCCCCAATTGCGGCGAGCATCTGGAGCTGACCTGCGAGGATGAG
Source organism: Ruminococcaceae bacterium UBA5905 (assembly GCA_002431285.1). Lineage (GTDB taxonomy): Bacteria > Bacillota > Clostridia > Oscillospirales > Acutalibacteraceae > UBA5905. The sequence goes on from DJEF01000002.1 coordinate 10,740, forward strand.
GACGACGCGGACGAGGAGTGATCCTCCGGCGTGGTCGGATCGTTGGATGTAATGAAAAGCACAGGTTTCCCCTGTATCGGGGAGCCTGTGCTTTTGTTTTTGCACTTTTCGATCAATTCCGCCGGTGTGGGGTCTGCTCAGTCTGGGGGGCTGGCGGTGAATTGGATCCGCGCCCCTCATTCCCGAAAGATAAATATTGGCACGGGGATATCTCCGGTGCGGTTGAGGAATGTTCCCTCCAGCACCGTGAATCGGCGGTTGTCTACGGTGGCGAGAAACGTCAGCAGCGCATCCCGCTCGGCGGTGCCGTTGTTACGCCCGTGGTAGAGAGACAGGCTCATGACGCCGCCGGGTTTCAGCAGTTCCAGCGCCGCCTGCACCGCCGGCAGACTGGTTTCCGGGGTAGAAAACCGGCTGTGATCGCCGCCGGGCAGCCATCCGAAGTTGAATACGATGGCATCGACGGTTTCTCTGGCGGCGTAGCGGGCGATGTGGCTGTGACAGTCCTCGTACAATCGGATGCCCGGCGTGATATGGGGGATGGCGGGCGTACCGTCCGCCGCATTGTGGGTCTCCACGGACAGCCCGCTATGCTCCAGCAGCCGACGGGTGGATTCCACCGCCTCCGGTTGAATGTCCAGTCCGATCACGCAGCCGGTCTCTCCGACCCGCTGAGCCAGAAACAGGGTATCCCGTCCCCGGCCGATGGTGGCGTCGATGCACACGTGCCCCGGCCGGATGTGCGTGGCCAGAAACCAGTGGGCCAGCCCCAGGGTGTTCAGCGGATAGGCGCTCATGGCTGTTCCTCCCCGGGGTGCAGAGCGGTGTGCTCCCGCAGCAGCTCTTCGCGGAGCTGCGCGCCGGACCAGGCGCTGTTGGTGGGGGTCAGAACGGCTTTCAGCGGAATGGGCGGCAGACTGCGCAGGCCCCGCAGCAGACGGTTCTGAGCGCCGGGGGACAGATAGGCCATCACCAGCACCGGTTCGGTGAAGGGCGGTGCTGGCGGTGGGGTTTCCGGCAGAGCCCCGGACAGCAGCGCGGACAGCGGGATCCCCTGCTGGGTGGGCAGGACGCCCCGCACCCGCAGCTTTTGCTGGGCGCAGAGCCGCCGCACCGCCCGGCCCTGAGAGCTGTTGTCGGATAGATTGTACAGTAGCACGGTGGCAATCGGCATATGGTCAAACCTCCTGTATTTCTGTTGAAAAACCCGGAAAATCGGGTAGATTCGTCGCTTGTTTCCGTCAGATGGGTATGGTACAATGTGAAAAAAGCTGGGGAGGGGTTGTACGATGAGTCGTTTCAAGGGTTTTTTGGAGCGTAAAGGCATCCGTCCGTCGTGGAAACTCTATTTCGTCGACGCGATGGGCAGTATGGCACTGGGGCTGTTTGCTACCCTGCTGATCGGCACGATCTTTAAGACGCTGGGGCAGTATACCGGCTGGGGGCTGTTGACCGAGATCGCCGGGTTTGCCACCTCGGCGACGGGGGCGGCGCTGGGTGTCGCCATCGGATACACCTTGCAGGCGCCGCCGCTGGTGCTGCTGTCTGCCGCTGTGGTGGGGATGATCGGTAACGGCCTGGGCACGACGATCGCCGTCGGCGGGGCGGAGCCGCTTCAGGTGACGGCGGGGCCTGCCGGAGCCTTTCTGGTGGTGATCGTAGCGGTGGAGCTGGGCAAGATCGTGTCCAAGGAGACCCACATCGACATTCTGGTGACGCCCGTGACCACCATCCTGTCGGGGATGCTGTTGGCCAAGCTGGTATGCCCGGCCATTGCCTATGGGATGTACTGGCTGGGGCATTTCATCAATACCGCCACCGAATTGCAACCGCTGCTGATGGGGGCGCTGGTGTCCGTGGTGGTGGGGATCATCCTCACTCTGCCCATCAGCTCCGCCGCGATCTGCGCCATGATCGGGATCACCGGTCTGGCGGGCGGGGCGGCCACCGCCGGGTGCTGCGCCCAGATGGTGGGCTTCGCGGTGATCAGCTTTGCGGAGAATCGCTGGGGCGGTCTGGTGGCTCAGGGGCTGGGTACCTCCATGCTGCAAATGGGGAATATCGTGAAGAACCCCCGCATCTGGATCCCGGCTACGCTGGCTTCTGCCATCACCGGCCCGCTGTCCACCATGGTGTTTCGGCTGGAGTGCACCGGCGTATCCGCCGGAATGGGCACCTGCGGCCTGGTGGGACCGCTGGGTATCCTTTCGGACATGGGCGGGGGCGCGCAGGTCTGGTTGGGCATCGCCGTGGTGTGTCTGATCGCCCCGGCTGTGCTGTCGTTGGTGTTTGCCGCTCTGCTGCGGCGCATCGGCTGGATCCGTCCCGGCGACATGAAACTGGAGCTGTAAGCATAGGTGGGACGCCCCGGACGCTTCTTCGGCAAGGTCGCACGTAGGTCGTCTTTGCTGCTCTGTGTGCGGAACATGGCAGTTTCCTTTGATCGGGCAATGCGCCGCTACAATACGCGGCTCATCGAAAATCTTTGATCGCGTATCTCATGCATGAAAACAGTGGTTGCTGCTGCGGGTGCGGCGGCAACCACTGTTTCTTTTGGTCGATAGGGGCAGCGTCTGCGTGCTGCTTCTTATATGTCCACTGTCATGCCGTCGTAGGAGATCTCCAATCCGCCGTTGACGGCGGGATCCAGCGCGCCGTCGTAGTTGATGCGGCCGTTGTGGGAGAAATGGTTGGCGATGAGCCGGGTGCGGTCGTCGATGACCTCCGCCCGGCGCAGCTGCTCTACAAAGGCGGCGTCCCGCTCAAAGTTCATGTGTCCCCGGTATTCGATATGAACGATCCCCTCGGTGCAGTCCATGGACACCAGATCCAGATGCAGCCTGCTGTTTTCCAGCCAGCTCCAGGTCTCTTCGTCAAAGCTGCTGGTATCGTGGGCGTACAGCAGCGCCTTGCCGTCCTTTTGGATGATGTATACCAGCGGCTGCGCAGTACCGTGTTGCGCCGGTAGCGGCGTGACGGTATACCCGTGGGTCTCAAAGGAGACAAACGGTTCCACGGTTCGGATGAGCACCCGGCCGGAATCCAACAGGACGCCCCCCAGCTGCGCCTGCAATTGCGCGGCGGTCTCAGCGGAGCCGTATACGGTCAGCGGAAATTCCGCGTCCATATGGGCGAACCCGGGGCGGCGGTTGTCCAGCTCCTCCGCATACAGGTGGTCGGAGTGGGTGTGGGTGATGAGACAGGTATGGACCCGGCGTAAATCCAGCTGGCCATACAGGGTGTGGAGATAGGTGTCCGCTCCCAGATCCAGCAACAGCTGTCCGTCGATGAGCGCCTGACTGCGGGTGCGGATATTGCGCCCGCCCAGCCGCCGCGCCTCCTGGCAGATGGCACAGGAACAGAAAGCACCGGGGATCCCCTCTGCCGCGGCAGTCCCCAAATAAATCAACTGCATTGTCCGGTGAACCTCCGTTTTTTGTTTTTCCCCATTATAGCAAGAGGAGTCCCGAAAGTCAACGTTCGTCGACTGGCATTGTGCATAGGTTTTCTGGCGGTTTTTTGGACGAAACCACCATTGTCCCCTTGCGAAGAATCCGGTATAATAATTTAGTTAGACAAAGTCTTGTGGATATGACGGATTTCTGGACGAAACCGTGGGCAGTGGCTTTGATCCTCTCGCAGGGGATACGGCCGTTTCTTCGGCCGTGCTGTCCCGTTGCTGCGACACGCGGTCTGCCGAAATTGCCGTCCGGGTGCGAGAAGATTTTCTGCTTTGAAAATCGGGAAGCGCGGAAATGCGGTCGTATCCCAAAGGATAAGATAAGCAATACGGGGATATACCGATTCGGGAGCGGCCGTATCCCGAGCATTGGTTAGGTGAAAGCATTACAGGAGGGAAACCCATGGAGTTTGCAAGCTGTCTGCAAGCCATCAAACGGAATATGCAACAGGCGGTGATCGGCAAGGATGCGGTCATCGACCGGCTGCTGATCGCTCTGATCTGCGCCGGTCATGTGCTGGTGGAGGACCTGCCGGGTCTGGGAAAAACCACGGCGGTGTCAGCGTTGGCTGCGTCGCTGGGCTGCTCCTTTCAGCGCATCCAGTTCACGCCCGATGTGCTGCCCTCCGACATCACCGGTTTCAATGTGATCCGCCTGCAAAGCGGCGACTCGGTGTTCCATTCCGGCAGCGTCCATAATCAGATCGTGCTGGCGGATGAGATCAACCGGGCCAGCCCCAAGACGCAGGCGGCGCTGCTGGAGGCGATGCAGGAGCGGCAGGTGACGGTGGATGGTGTGACCTATCCGCTGCCCCAGCCCTTTATGGTGCTGGCGACCCAGAATCCGGTGGAGATGGCGGGAACGTACCCGCTGCCGGAAGCGCAGCTGGATCGGTTCCTGATGCGGATCCATATGGGGTATCCCACCCGGGCGGAGGAGCTGGAGATCCTCCGCAGCCATCGGTCGGTCACGGATCGGGTCCGGCTGGAGCCGGTGGCAGACGCGGCGGATATCCTGGCCATGCAGCGGGCGCTGCCCACCGTCCGGGTGGACGAGGCGCTGATGGAGTACATGGTGCAGGTGGTGGAGACAACCCGCAGCGCCGAGGGGGTGGCGCTGGGCGTCAGTCCCCGCGGTTCCATCGCGCTGATGCGGGCCTCCTGCGGGCGGGCGATCCTGGAGGGACGGGATTATGTGCTGCCGGAGGATATTCAGGAGCTGGCCCCCTGTGTGCTGGCGCACCGGATGGTGATGAAGAATCGTTCCGGGTTCCCCGGCACTACGGCGGAGGATGTGGTGGCGGATATTCTGCACTCGCTGCGGGTGCCGAAGGTGCGCGGCTGATGTCCCCGGGAAGGAACGGACGGGTATGACGGTACGGGGAATGGTCTGCCTTCTGCTGGACGGGGGGCTGCTGATATTGGCGCTGGGCAGCGGCCTGCGGAGTCTGCTGCTGGCAGGGCTGTGCATCGGGGTGTTTATCGCTTTTGCGGCGGTGTCTATGCTGTCGGTGGCTCTGTCGCTGCAGGCAGAGGGAGCGCTGGCGGCCGATGAGGTGCTGCGGGAATCGACGGTGACCTACACCCTGTCGCTGCGGGGCGTGGTGCTGCTGCCGGTGATGGGACACCTGTCTATTCTGCCGCCGGGCGCGGGTAAGGGACAGAGATCTCTGCGTCAGCGCCACGCGCTGTTTTTGCTGCCTTCGACGGGGCGGCGTCCGCGTCGGTTTGTGTTTGAGTTGAATTGCCCCCATCGGGGCTGCTGGACGGTGGGGCCGGAGCGGCTGCGGGTGCAGGACGTGTTCGGCCTGTTTTCTCTACCGCCTATGCGCCGCCGACATATGCAGCAGCCACTGACGGTTCTGCCCCGGGCGTATTCGCTGCCGGTGGGCGAATTGCCGGCGGCGGGCAGCGGATCGGCGGACGGACGGGGGCGCAGTGCGTCCGATGGGGAGATGTCCGGGGATACCCGTCTGTACCGGTCCGGAGATTCGCTGCGGCGTATCCACTGGAAACAGACCGCCCGGGCCGGGAAACCCTATGTGCGCCAGTATGAGACGCGGGGCAGCGCACAGCTGCTGCTTTTGCTGGATATGGCGTGCCCCGGCAGGAATACGGCGGCGCTGGCGGATCTGGCGGCGGAGACGGCGCTCTCGCTGGTGCAGCACGCTCTGGCAGAGGGACAGACCGTGCAGCTGGCGCTGGTGCGGGCGGCGCAGGGCATTTGGATGATGGAATACTGGCTGCGTAGGGAAACGGAGCTGGAGCCGCTGCGGCGGCAGCTGGCGGAGGCGGAATTCTGGACGCTGTCTCAGCCGCTGGATCCCCGGCAGCTGTGGGATGCGGATCTGACGGCCACAGGAGCCGTGCGGGTGGTGACGGCGCAGCCCTCCGAGGCGTTGCTGGCGTCTCTGTGCACCTTGCGGGAGCAGGGCCTGCGGGTATCCTGTCTGGTGCCGGTGGAGCCGCGGACGGGGACGGATGCGCCCCCGCTACCCGGAGAGGATGGCTTCGCCGCATTGGTGCGGCTCCGTCAGGCGGCGGATATAGCGGAGAAGGTGGGGGATGTGCTGTGAGCGGCAAAAGACGTGCGGCAGCCCGCCCCGCCGAAAGATCGGAGCGTCCCGCCATCCGGGAGAGCCGGGTGGAGTTTCTCTGGGAGGTGGTCTGCGGCTGGCTGCTGGCGGTGGGGATCGCACTGCTGCTGAATGTGCAGTTTCCATATCCTCTCGGAGTGCCGACGATTCTGTGGCAGACCGGTGCCTGTATGCTGGGGGTGGCGCTGCTGACCCGCCGGTGGTTTCTGCTCCCGGCTGTGCTGGGGGCAGCATTGGTCGTCGGACGGATCTGGCTGCTGCTGGCGAAGATCCCTTTGGGAGAGGCGTGGCGGCGGATGGTGGAGTTTGCCGCCTGGTGGCTGGCGAATCTGCCGCAAAGCTCGCCGCTGTTCACTCCGGAGAATATGCGTCTGGTGCACATTCTGGTGAATGTGGGGGTGACGCTGCTGCTGTTCGCCCTGGTGCGGCTGTGCCGCCAGGCGCTGATCCCGCTGCTCCTGTGTCTGGCGACGCTGGCGCTGGTGGCATTGCTTGGGGACAGTCAGGCGGATGTGCCGGCCATCGCCGCTTTTCTGGCAGGCGGCTTCCCGCTTGTCGCCCGGGATGTATATGCCGGGCGCCGGGCGTTTTCCCGCCGTAACCGGTACGCGCCGCTGGGGCGGCGATGGGTGGTGCCGACGGTGGCGGTGGCGCTGTGCGTGGCGACGGCGGCGGGGATGCTGCGGCTGCTGCCGGAGGACACCTCCGGGATGCGCACCCGGCGCGGCTCTCAATGGACGGCGGACGCACAGGCAGCCACCGGGATGTATTTGCCGGAGCAGAAGGCGGCGGACGCCGTCACCCTGCGTATGCTGGGGCTGCAGCCCCGCCGCTCCCATATCGGCGGCAACCGCAAGCCGAACGCCTCGGCGGTGTTGGCGGTCACGGACGCCCCGGAGGGACTGCTGATGCGGGTGACGACCTTTGACAGCTATGACGGAAAGCTGTGGTCCAACCGGTTTTCCACCGCCTACCGGCTGAACGGGCCGGCCGGAGAGAAGCAGACGGAGCTTCTGGGTTCTCCGGCGCTCACAAATGAACTGTGGAAAGCGGGGCTGGACGCGGTCGCCAGACGGGGGAAGATCCATGTCAAGCTGACCCAGGGCTCCAATTTCCTGGGTACGGTCGGGCAGACCGCTGCGCTGACCGAGCAGACGACCACCAAAAATCCGTTGCTGTTCAACGATAACGGCGAGGTGCTGACCTTTTTCACCATGCCGACGGGGTATGAATACACCCTGAAGTCGGCGGTGATCTGGGCGGCGGCGCTGGACGAGGACTCGATCGCCAAGCTGCTGGCCATCGGCTCGACGGTCAAGGAGGACCCCATTCTGGACGATCCGGAGCAGCTGGCGCGGTATACGCAGCTGCCGCAGGGGTATTCCAAAAAAGCGGCGGAGATCGCCACCCATTGTGCCGCCGATGCCGATACGGCGCTGGAACAGGCGGCGCGGCTGTGCCGGTATTTCAGCGTGGCCGCCGGATTTCGGTATACCGACCAGCCGGGCTATTTCGGCAACGGGGATAACGTGGTGGATCAGCTGCTGGAAAATCAGGCGGGCTATTCGGTCTATTACGCGACGGCCATGGCGACCATGGCGCGGTCGCTGGGGATTCCCTCCCGGCTGGCGGCGGGCTACCGTCTGGTGGAGCAGGGCGAATATACCGTAGCGGACACGGCGCAGGCCTATGCGTGGGTAGAATGCTATTTTCGGGGGATCGGCTGGCTGAGCTATGACCCCAATCCCGAGGCCAATGTGTTGGCACAGCGGCGAATCCTGCTGCTGCGAAAACAGCAGCAGGCCGCCGAGGAGCCGGAGGAATCGGAAAAACCGGAGGAACCGGAGAAACCGGAGGAACCCGAAAAGCCGGAGGAGCCGGAGAAACCGGAGGAACCCGAAAAGCCGGAGGAGCCGGAGAAGCAGACGTCGGCCATCCGGCCGGGATGGCTGGCGGCAGCGCTGTGCGGGCTGGTGGTGGCGCTGGCGGCACTGCGGGGCGTGATTTCGGCGGTGCTGCTGCGTCCGGGTGCGGTACGGCGGCGGTATCCGGCGGCATCCCGCCGGGCAGAATACGTCTATCAGGATATTCTCTGCCAGCTGGCGGCACTGGGCTGTCCGCTGCGCACCGGCGACACGCTCACCGCCTGTCTGGAGCGGGCGGAGCCGCTGCTGGGAGCGGCGCAGACCGAGCAGCTGCGGCTGGCGCTGCGACCGGTGATGGCACTGCATTACGGCGGCCATCCGCTTACCGCAGAGCAGGCGGACGCGGTCGCCGCTGCCCATGCTGCGCTGGAGACGACCGTGCGGCGGCGTTTGGGCTGGTTACGGTACAGTGTGCGTCGGCGGGTGCTGCTGCGGTGGCATTTCCGGGCGGTGCGCCGGATTCAGGAGAAATAGGAGACAAGGCATGAAACAACCATTGCAATCAAATGAGACGTCCACCCGCATTACCCGATTCTGCATCGGCGTGATGTCCTTTCTGCTGTTGGCGGCGGCGGTGTTTCTGTGGCTGTGGAACAGCGGCACCGCCCCCGACGCCTACTGGGCGCGGGCGACATATCTGGTGGGGGCGGCCGGACTGCTGGCGGGGCTGGGCACGGGCATCTATGCCGCTCTGCTGCGCCCGGAAACGGAGCGCCGCTCGGCATGGTTCTGTCCGCTGGCCGCTGCGGGATTGACGCTGGCGGTGATGCTGCTGGCCTATGCCCGTCTGGAGGTATGGCCGCTGGGCAAGGAATCCGTCATGCTGGTGGATATGCACCACCAGTATGCGCCGCTGCTCAGTGAATGGCGGTATCGGCTGCTCCATGGAGATTTTTCCACCTATTCCTTTCACATCGGGCTGGGGGCGAACTACCTGCCCGCCTTCGCCTATTATTTGGCCAGTCCGCTGAATCTGCTGCTGGTGCTGTTTCCTCAGCGGCTGTTGAGCGAGGGCATCTGGCTTATCACGCTGCTGAAGTTTGCGCTGGCGGCCGGGGCGTTTGCCGCCTGCGCGCAGGCGGCGTACCGCCGCCGCAACGGCGCGGTGATCGCCCTGGGAATGCTGTATGCCATGACCGGCTATATGCTGGCCTATTCCTGGAATATCATGTGGCTGGACGGGGTGGCGCTGCTGCCGCTTCTGGTGCTGGGGCTGGAGCATATGCTGCGCACCGGCCGGTTCCTGCCGTATACCCTGCTGCTGGCGCTGGCGCTGTATGCCAATTATTACATTGGGTTTATGCTGTGCGTGTTTCTGGTGCTGTATTTCCTTCTGTGGCTGCTGCGGAAAGCCCGCACCGGCGCGGCCGCTCTGCGGGGGTTCGGCCGGTTCGCTCTGGCCAGCCTGCTGGGCGGCGGGCTGGCGGCGTTTCTGCTGGTGCCCACGGCTCTGGCGCTGTCCCGTACTTCGGCAGCGGGGGGCAGTCTGCCCCGGTTCAACGCCAACTTCCCGCTGTTTGATCTGCTGGGTCGGATGTTCTACGGAGCGTCCCCCACCATTCGTTCCGGCAATTTGCCCAACCTCTATTGCGGGGTTGTTGCGGTGCTATTGCTGCCGGTGGCGCTGGGCGACCGGCGTGTGCCGCTGCGCCGCCGGCTGACGGAGGGCGGCCTGCTGGCGGTGCTGGCGCTGAGCTGCACCATCAATCAGTGGGATCTGGTGTGGCATGGATTGCACACCCCGAACGATCTGCCGTACCGGTTTTCTTTCCTGCTGTGTTTTGCGGTGCTGCTGGTGGCCGGGCGGGTGCTGGCGCACCCCCGGGGTGTATCCGCCAGGGCGGTGCTGCTGAGTCTCGGCGGCTGCGCCGCATATCTGGTGCTGTGGGAGAAGCTGGATGGGGATACGCTGACCGCCGAGCGGCTGTATGCTAATTTGCTGCTGCTGGCGCTGTATGGGGCGTGGCTGCTGTTCACCGCCCGCAGGAAGCTGCCGGAGCATATCGGGCAGCGGCTGGCGGTGCTGCTGGTGGCGGCGGAGCTGCTCATCAGCAGCGGCGACGCGCTGCAGGCCATGAACCGGTCGGAGTTCTTTACCGACCACGACGATTATGTGGATAACGCCGCCACCGTTGCCACCGATGCGGCGCTGCGCCGGGCGGAGGAGCTGGCGGCGGACGAGGGACAGCTGTTCACCCGCATGGAATTCCTGCCCCGGGACACCTGCATGGATACGGCGCTGTACCACTATACCGGTATGACGACCTTCGCCTCCAGCAACCCCTACGGCATCACGAAATTCATGGGACAGCTGGGTTATGCGGTCAATGGGGTCAACAGCTATCTGTATCACAGCTTTGCGGCGGCGCCGGACGCGCTGTTCGGCATCCGGTATGTGGTGCTGGAGGTACGGCTGACGAACCACGCCCAGCTGGAGCTGGTGGACAGCGTGACGGTGAACGGCGCTACGCGGTACATTTACCGCAATCGGCTGGCGCTGCCGGTGGCCTATGCGGCTGCGGCGGGTGCACTGGAATATGCCGGGGAGGACTATGCGCCTTTCCATTGCCAGGAGGCGCTGTATTCCGCCCTGCTGGGGCGGCAGGTGACGCTGTATGCGTCGGCGTCCATCGCCGCAGAAACGGGCAACGCCACCGGTAACGCCATCAGCAAGTATTCCGATGAGGAACAGGGGGTGTTTGCGGCTACGGTGGAGGAGCCGGGGCAGTATTTCGCCTATGTGGACTGCTCTGCCGCGGACGCGGTGCAGGTGGCCACCTACGCCGCCGACGGAGAGCTGCGGGATACCTTTTCCGTCACGCCCTATGAGCCGTATATCATTGACCTGGGCACTCTTGCCGCCGGGCAGCGGGTGGAGGCTGTCATTGACGGAGAAAAATCTCTGAGCGGGCATTTTTATGTGGAACGGCTGCTGCCGGAGGAATTGGAGCAGTGCGTGGAGGCGCTGGATTCCGACACCCGGATACAGCAGGCGCAGCCCACCCGCCTGTCCGGCACGCTGACCGCTCGGGAGGATGGTGCGGTGGTGTTTGCCATCCCCTACGATGCGGGGTGGCGGCTGGAAATCGACGGGCAGCCGGTGGAAACCGTTGCCATGGGCTGTCGGGAGGACGGTGGCGCGTTGCTGGCGGCGGAGATAGCCGCCGGGGCGCATACTTTTTCGCTGCGGTATCGGGCGCCGGGTCTGCTGCCCGGTGTGCTGATTTCCGCCGCCAGTCTGGCGCTGCTGATGCTGTGGGTGCTGCGGGTGTACGGCCGTCGTCGGCTAGCATCCCGCCCGTCTGCACCGGCGGCCGGTCTGCCTGCGGAGAATGCACCGGCGGCGGTGGCAACAGGCAATGAGCCGTTGTCGTCTCAGGCGGTCGGGGAGGTTTCCCCGTTTACAGACGCAGATGAACGGCGGTCGGCGCTCCCGGAGGACTCTCCGGATACGCCGGTATAAAAAGGGAACGACAGGGCGGCAAAAATATGCCGCCCTGCCGTCTGCTGTTTTATGGGCCGATTCGGTCGTCCGACGGAGAAAATGCGTTTGCCGTTATGGCGCACGGCGGGAAAGCCCAGCAGGCCGCACCCATCACCCGAAGATGCGCCATGGGGAGAGACGAATGCGCCCCTGCGGCTATCGGATGGCTACCGGTAGCGGGAGCGGTTTTTTGGATACACAAAAAAGAACGCTCCGAATCCGCTCGGAGCGTTCTCTGTTTGCCTGGTTATTTTCCCTCGTACACCACAACGGAATCCACGGAATAGTCCGCCAGATGTTTGCGCCCTTCCAGCCCGGCCAGCTCGATGAGAAACAGGCACTTGACCACTTCGCCACCCAGCTGTTCCACCAGATCGGCGGCGGCGCGGATGGTGCCGCCGGTGGCGATCAGATCGTCTATCAGCACCACCTTTTGCCCGGGCTTGATGGAATCGGCGTGCATCTCAATGGTGGCGGTGCCGTATTCCAGCGAATACTCCTTGGAAACGGTGGCGCAGGGCAGCTTGCCGGGCTTGCGCGCCGGGACGAAACTCTTATGTAGGGCATAGGCGATGGGGGTGCCGAAAATGAATCCGCGGGACTCGATGCCCACGATCACATCAAACTCTACCCCGTCCAGCCGCCGGATCAGTTCGTCGATGGCCAGATGCAGCCCGTCGGGGTCCTGTACCACGGTGGTCACATCCCGAAACAGAATCCCCGGCTCGGGGAAATCCGGAATGGTGCGGACATAATCGGCTACGGTTTTCATGGAAACGACTCCTTTATACGATAAAATAATACCCCTTTACTTTAGCAGAGAACTGTCGAAAAGTAAAGGGGTAATTTTCGCTTCAAGCGATCATTCCGCTTTCGGCGGCTGTACGGTCACCGTCAGCGCGTCGCCGTCAGCATCCACCGCCAGCGTGGAGCCGGGGACGGGATCGTCCCGCAGGATGACCTCGGCCAGCTTTGTTTCCACGTGGCTCTGGAGGAACCGCCGCAGCGGGCGGGCGCCGTAGAGCGGGTCGAAGCCCCGCTCCACCACCAGATCGCGGGCGGCGTCGGACAGCACACAGGTCAGGTGCTTATCCGCCAGACGGCGGTTCAGTCCGCCCATGAGCAGATCGACGATCTTGCCGATGGCGTCCTTGGTCAGCGGCTTATAGAACACAATCTCGTCCAGACGGTTGAGGAATTCCGGCCGGAAGGAGCGCCGCAGCAGCTCCATGACCTCGTCCCGGGCTTTCTGGGAAATCTCGCCGTTGGCGTCGATGCCGTCCAGCAGCGCCGACGAGCCCAGATTGCTGGTGAGGATGATGATGGTATTGCGGAAATCCACCGTGCGCCCCTGACTGTCGGTGATGCGCCCGTCATCCAGCACCTGTAAGAGGATGTTGAACACATCCGGGTGGGCCTTTTCGATCTCATCGAACAGCACCACGCTGTATGGACGGCGGCGCACCGCTTCGGTCAGCTGACCGCCCTCCTCATAGCCCACATATCCGGGAGGTGCTCCCACCAGACGGGAGACGGAGTATTTCTCCATATATTCGCTCATGTCGATCCGCACCATATTGCGCTCGTCATCCAGCAGACATTCCGCCAGCGCTTTGGCCAGCTCGGTTTTGCCCACGCCGGTGGGACCTAAGAACAGGAAGGAACCAACCGGACGGTTGGGGTCCTGAATGCCGGCACGGGAGCGGAGAATGGCCTCGCTGACCTTTTCCACCGCCTCGTCCTGCCCCACCACACGGCGGTGCAGAATTTCCGGCAGGTGTAAGAGCTTTTCCCGCTCGCCCTCCATGAGCCGCGCCACCGGGATGCCCGTCCAGCGTTCCACAATGCGGGCGATCTCCTCGTCGGTGACCTTATCCCGCAGCAGCGAGTTGTCCTTGCGGCTGCTCTCGGCCAGTTTTTCCTGCTCTGCCAGCTCCGCCTGCAGCTGCGGCAGCTTGCCATACTTCAGTTCGGCGGCTTTGTTGAGGTCGTAGGCCTCCTCCGCCCGCTCGATGTCGGCGTTGAGCTGCTCCAGCTGCTCCTTGAGGGTCTGCACCTTGCTTAAAGACGCTTTTTCGTTGTCCCACTGAGATTTCAGGCTGTTGAATTGCTCCCGCATATCCGCCAGCTCTTTTTGAATGTCCGCCAGCCGCTCTTTGGATATCTGATCGGTTTCCTTTTTCAGAGCGGCCTCTTCAATTTCATGCTGAATGATCCGCCGCCGGATGACATCCAGCTCGGTGGGCATACTGTCGATCTCCGTGCGGATCATGGCGCAGGCTTCGTCCACCAGGTCGATGGCTTTATCCGGCAGGAACCGGTTGGTGATATACCGATTGGAGAGGGTGGCGGCGGCGATGATGGCCGGGTCGGTGATTTTGACGCCGTAATAGACCTCATACCGCTCTTTTAAGCCACGCAGGATGGCCACGGTGTCCTCCACCGACGGCTCACCCACCAGCACCTGCTGGAACCGCCGCTCCAGCGCCGGGTCTTTTTCGATATATTGCCGATATTCGTCCAGCGTGGTAGCGCCGATGCAGTGCAGCTCGCCCCGCGCCAGCATGGGCTTGAGCAGGTTGCCCGCGTCCATGGCGCCCTCGGTCTTGCCGGCGCCTACGATGGTATGCAGCTCGTCGATAAAGAGGATGATCCGTCCCTCGCTGCGCTTGACCTCCGCCAGCACCGCCTTGAGCCGTTCCTCGAATTCGCCCCGGTATTTGGCGCCGGCGATCAGCGCGCCCATATCCAGCGAGAAGATGGTTTTGTCCTTCAGACTGGTGGGCACATCGCCCTTAACAATCCGCTGCGCCAAGCCCTCCACCACGGCGGTTTTGCCCACGCCGGGTTCACCGATCAGCACCGGGTTATTCTTGTTTTTGCGGGACAGGATGCGGATGACGTTCCGGATCTCCTCGTCCCGGCCGATGATGGGATCCTGCTTTTTGGAGCGGGCGCGTTCCACCAGATCGTCGCCGTATTTTTTCAGCGCGTCGTAGGTGTCCTCGGGGCTGTCGTCGGTGACCCGGGTGGCGCCCCGCACGGTGGACAGCGCCTGCAGAAAAGCGTCCTTTGTCACGCTGGCGGAACGCAGCAGACCCCTCACGGTGTCGTCGGCATTATCCAGCAGAGACAGGAACAGATGCTCCACCGATACGTATTCGTCCTTCATCCCGGCGGCGATGGATTCCGCTCCGGACAGCACCCGGTCGGTGGGGGCGGAGACATAGATCTTGTCCGGCTCCCGGCCGGGTCCGGACACCCGGGACAGTCCCTCCACGGTGCGGTCGGCGGCGGCCGTCAGAGACGGGACGGACACGCCCATCTTTTCCAGCAGCTGCGGGATCAGCCCGCCCTCCTGATGGAGCAGCGCCGCCAGCAGATGCACCGGCTCGATCTGGAGCTGTTGATTCTGGATGGTCAGCTCCTGGGCGGCTTTGACCGCCTCCAGAGATTTTTGGGTAAACTTCTGTGCATTCATAGTAGAACCCTCCTTCTTGGGGTGATATAGCAAAGAATGCCGCGGAACGGATTCGTTCCGGGAGAACCGGTCTCCGGGGAACTCCCGGTTTTTCCGTTTCTCTATGTTCAGTATAGCCCGTTTTTCGCCGAATTTGTTACAAAAATATGAAATTTTAGCACTCTCGCGCATAGAGTGCTAAAATTGTGGCAGGGAAGCACTTTCGGATGGCGATTCTTTCCGGCGGTTCGCCGGAAACCCATTGACAAGCGGCCGAAAAAACAGTATAGTGTAAGGCGGTTTGAAAAATGGGGGTGAGTCGGTGGCATCGCTGAACAGCGCTTTAATAGAGACTTGTCTGCAGACCCGGCGGTTCGGGCATCCGCTGCGTGCGGTGGGGGAGACCGACTCCACCAACCGTCTGGCGCGGGAATGGGCGGCGGCCGGTGCGCCGGAGGGTGCGGCGGTGGTGGCCGATCGGCAGACTGCCGGGCGCGGCAGACGGGGGCGGGCATTTTTTTCCCCGCCCGGGGGCATCTATCTGTCGGTGGTGCTGCGTCCGGCCGCCGGGATGGATCCTGGCCGGATCACCTCCTGTGCGGCGGTGGCGGCGGCGCGTGCCATCGAGCGGTTCGCCGATTTTTCGGTGCAGATCAAGTGGGTCAACGATCTGCTCATTCACGGCAGGAAGGTTTGCGGCATCCTGACGGAGGGGGAGCTGGATCCGGCGACAGGTGCGCTGCGGTACGGGGTGCTGGGCATCGGCATCAACGTGGGGGCGGCGGTGTTTCCGCCGGCGCTGGCGGAGATCGCCACCTCGCTGGCCAACGAAGGCTGCTCCGTGGAACGGGAGCGGCTGATCGCCGCGGTGCTGGAGGAGTTGGAGAGCGCCTACGCCCGGATGGGAGACGGGTCGTTCTTGGAGGAAAGCCGCCGGCGTTCGGCGGTGCTGGGCAGACCGGTGACGGTGCTGCGGGGAGACGAACGGTTTGAAGCGGTGGCGGAAGCCATCGACGAACAGGGACATCTGGTGGTGCGGACGGCCGACGGCCGTTTGCAGACGCTGCATTCCGGGGAGGTTAGTTTACGGTTATGAAAACGAAACAAATGGTGCGTATTGCTTTGATGGCGGCGGTGCTGTGTGTGCTGGCGCCGTGGAAGATTCCGGTAGGGCCTGTTCCCATCACCCTGGCCTCTTTCGGCGTGTATCTGGCGGCCGGTGTGCTGGGACCGCTGGAGGGGACCGCCGCCGTGGTGCTGTATGTGCTGCTGGGAGCGGTAGGAGTGCCGGTGTTCTCCGGATTCACCGGCGGCGCCGGCTGTTTGCTGGGGCTGACCGGCGGTTATATCATCGGCTATATCCCATGCGCGGCGGTCAGCGGTCTGCTCATGGGACGCAACGCCCCCCTGTGGCGGCGGACGTTGGCGCTGGCGGCCGGCACGGCGGTGCTGTATGCTCTGGGCACGGCGATGTATTGCTTCCTGTCCGGCAAGGCGCTGCTGGCGGCGCTGGCCGCTTGTGTGATGCCGTTTTTGCCGCTGGATGCGGTGAAGATCGGCGTGTGTGCGGTGGCGCTGCCGCTGCTGTGGAAGCTGCGGAGCCGGGTCGAGGCTTGATGCGCGATAGATGCCGGAAACAATGCAATGCCCCGTCCCCGACGCGCGT
>DJEF01000002.1:27370-35362 GCA_002431285.1 Ruminococcaceae bacterium UBA5905
GTCCCCGACGCGCGTCGGGGACGGGGCATTTGTGTGATACCGACCGTCAGTGTGCAGACACCTGCTGCTCAGTTGAGCAGATAAACGCCGATATTCAGATATCCGGCGAACGTGCCCCACAGCAGATAGGGGATGAGCAGCCATCCGGCTGCGGGATGGATGCGGGCAAACCGCAGCGCCGTGATCAGTATCAGCACCCATAACAGCAGCAGCCAGACAAAGGCGAACAGATACGCCTTGGCGCTGAAAAAGATCGGGGACCAAAAGAAGTTGACGATCAGCTGTAAGCCGTAGACAAACAGCGCCCGTTGCCGCTGCACCGGCGGAATGGGCGCCGTGACCACCAGATAGGAGGCCAGCCCCATGAGCAGATACAGGATCGTCCAGGCCACCGGAAACAGCCAGCCCGGCGGCGATAGCGGCGGTTGATTCAGCGCGGCGAAATCCCGCATACCGCCGCCGGACACCAATGCGGACAGACCGCCCACGGCCAGCGGGATGGCTAAACAGATCAGCAGAGTTTTCCATCGAATCTTCATCCTACACCCCTCCCGGAAAGGCGATCGGGACGTTCCGGTTTTTCCGACTGAACGGCAGCGGTTCCGCTGCCCTTCGCCCGGAAAACGCTCGCATCCCCCGTTCGTGCGCCCCGCCGCAAACCCCGCCGCAAAAAAGCGGTTTGCCGCGGGCTCGCCGTGCCGGAACGGCGGTGTCCCGATCGCTCTGTCTATACAAAGTATATGTACAGACGCGCGACGCTTATGCACCCGGAGGGATACTTTTTCGGTGGAGCGACCCTCCGAGCCCGTCGGCGGGTTTTGTGCGGCGTTACCCTTGACAAATTCTTTCAGTGAGGGTAAAATAAGTGCGTCAGTGTGCGACAGATTTTTGATGTGTTCATCCGAAGGAGCGGCGGCGTTTTTCGCTGGAATTTTTGTGGGGATGCCGTGTTTGGCGGGGGAGGCAGAAATGCCGGAGTAATCTTCGTTGCGAACACGGAAGAACCGATGTCTGCGCAAGCAATGTGCCCAAACGCACCGAGAGAAGCGGTCGGCGCAAAGGACGCTGCGGGCCGATCGGTCGTACAGACGGCGGTGTGCCGCCGATGGGTAAGAAACAAGTCACCGAAAGATACGGAGGGAATAAAATGGCCGAGACAAAATACAGCCCCCTGGTGCGCGAGCTGCTGTGGCGGGCATCCGAGAAATGCATTTACGGCGGAATGGCGTCGGCGGCGGCGCTGACTGCGGAGCTGCTGCGCATGGAGCTGAGCGGTTCTATGAACGATTCGCAGGCAGCGGAGGCAGCGTCGGTGCTGTCCTTCCTGCGCACGAAAACCGACGATCTGCAGGCGCTGTGCGGTCGGCTGGATGCGCTGTCCGGCAGCTTCACCGAAAAGGACGACGACTACCTGTCCGACAAGCTGGATGAGGCGCGCCGAAAGGCGGCCAACCGCGGGTCGGATCTCGTCACGCTGGACGACGTGTATCAGGGGATTTTTGCGGACCCGGACGAGTCGCTGCGGTCCACGATCTTCGCGCAATCGGCATCCGACGAGGACGAGCGCCCCATGAGCCTGGAGGATCAGCTGTCCGCCATGCTGGGCGTGCCCAAGCGTCCCCGCCGGGAGGCGGCTTCGGTTACGGCCGATGCGGAGGCGGAGGCGCCTGCATTCCCGCGCCCTCAGCCGCCCCGCCCGGCGGAAAAGAAGCTGGGCATCGCGGAGCTGACCGCTCGGGTGCAGGATGTGGAAAAGTCGCTGCGCAAGGCGGTGTACGGACAGGATCACGCCATCGGTGTGCTGACGGCCGGATACTTTCAGGCGGAGCTGCTGGCGCTGACCGATTACAGCCGGGTACGGCCGCTGGCCACCTTCCTGTTCGCAGGCCCTCCCGGTGTGGGTAAGACCTTTCTGGCCGAAGAGGCGGCATCGGCGCTGCAGCTGCCCTTCAAGCGCTTTGACATGAGCGAGTATTCCGATAAGGAAGCTAACCTGATGTTCGCCGGCACCAATAAGGTGTATAAGGGCGCCAAGCCCGGCGTGGTGACGGATTTTGTGGCGCAGAACCCCCGGTGCGTGCTGCTGTTCGACGAGATCGAAAAGGCGCATGTGAACGTGATCCACCTGTTTCTGCAGATTCTGGATGCCGGCCGGTTGCAGGACAATTTCTCCGAGGAGGAGGTTCCCTTCAAGGATACCATCCTCATCTTCACTACCAATGCGGGACGGTCGCTGTATCTGGAGGGGGAGAACCGGGATTATTCCTGCGTATCCCGTAAGGTGATCCTGAAGGCGCTGGAGAAGGATGTGGACCCCACCACCGGCACCCCGTTTTTCCCCGGAGCGATCTGCTCCCGGTTTGCCTCCGGCAATGTGGTGATGTTCAACCATGTGGAGGCCCACGATCTGCGGGAGATCGCCAAGCGGGAGATTCTGCGTCATGCAGTGAATCTGGAGGCCAAGCTGGGCATGGCGGTCAAATGCGACGAGGAGGTGTTCACCGCCCTGCTGCTGGCGGAGGGCGGCGCAGCGGATGCCCGCATGATCCGCGGCCGGGCGGCCAATTTCCTGAACAGCGAGCTGTATGAGCTGCTGCGGCTGGTCTCTTCCGAAAAGGGCGGGGATTTCACCGGCCGCATCAAAGAGGTGCGCATGACGGTGGATCTGCCGGCGGATGCGGAGACCCGCAGCCTGTTCAAGAGCGACGAATTGCCGTGCGTGCTGGTGTTTGCTTCTCCGGAGACGGTGGAGCGCTGCCGCAGTCTGGCGGATTGCTGCCGATTCTTCGGGGCGGCGACGCTGGAGCAGGCACAAGAGGTTCTGCGCAGCCAGGATGTGAAAGCGGTGCTGGTGGATCCCTCCGAGGGCTTGCGGGCGGATCGGCAGACCTATCTGAATATCGAGGATGCGGAGTCCGAGGCCCGGGATGTGCTGCGCTATGTGCGGGAGCAGATGAGCGCCATGCCGGTGTATATTCTGGAAACGCCGCGTCTGCCGCTGAATGCGGAGGAGCGGCTGTCCTATCAGCGCATCGGTGTGCGGGGGACGGTGCTGCTGGAGGATACCACCGATCCCTTTGCGGGGGCGATGCGGCGCATCGGTGTGCAGCTGCACCAGCAGGAGAGTATGCGCCGTCTGGCCAGCTCCAACCGGATCGTGGTGTTTGAAACGGCCCAGAAGGTGTCGGACGACGGCGCGCAGGCGGAGATCCGTCTGTTTGATTTCCGTTTGGAGACGGCGGTGGATCCGGAGGATGCCAGAAATGTGCTCAGCCGGATGTCCCGCCCCGATGTCCGCTTCGATCAGGTGATCGGCGCGAAGGATGCCAAGGGCGAGCTGCAATACTTCGTGGATTACCTGCGGGATCCGAAAAAGTTTCTGGGGACCGGTGTGCGGCCGCCCCGCGGGGTGCTGCTGTATGGCCCTCCCGGCACCGGCAAAACGATGCTGGCCAAGGCCATGGCCTGCGAATCCGGCGTGACGTTCATCGCCGCCGAGGGCAACCAGTTCCTGAAGAAATATGTAGGCGAGGGGCCGGAAAAGGTGCATGAGCTGTTCCGCACCGCTCGCCGCTACGCACCGGCCATTCTGTTTGTGGATGAGATCGACGCCATCGGGCGGGAGCGCCGGGGCGAGGCGACGGCGGGCACCGAGGCGACGCTGACGGCGTTCCTGACCGAGATGGACGGCTTCAAGAGCGACCCCACCAAGCCGGTGTTTGTGCTGGCGGCCACCAACTACGACGTGGAGCCGGGCGGGGACAAGAGTCTCGATGCGGCGCTGGTGCGGCGGTTCGACCGGAAGGTGTGCATCGACCTGCCGGATAAGGACGATCGCATCCGGTATATCCGGATGCAGATGCAGAAAAAGCAGAATTTCGCCCTGTCCGACGGACAGG
The DNA here is from genome assembly GCA_002431285.1 of Ruminococcaceae bacterium UBA5905. Lineage (GTDB taxonomy): Bacteria > Bacillota > Clostridia > Oscillospirales > Acutalibacteraceae > UBA5905. The sequence continues at coordinate 31,270 of DJEF01000002.1, forward strand.
TGGACAATCTGGCGCTGCGTTCCACCGGTATGAGTCTGGCCTCGCTGGAATCCATTCTGGAGATGGCGCTGCGGGCGGCCCTGCGCAGCGGTGCGCAGACGGTGACGGATGCGATTCTGGAGGAGGCCTTTGAGACCCACCAGAGCGGCGAGGCCAAGCCCTGGAGCCGGGAGCTGCTGGAGCGGGTGGCACGGCATGAGACCGGCCATGCGTTCCTGTGCTGGCAGAGCGGGGAGACGCCGTCCTATCTGACCATCGTCGCGCGGGGCGACCACGGCGGCTATATGCAGCACGGAGATCACGAGGGGAAAGCGCTGTATACCAAAAAGGAGCTGCTGGCGCGCATCCGCACCTCTCTGGGCGGCCGGGCGGCGGAGCTGGTGTATTATGGACAGGAGGATGGCCTGTCCACCGGCGCTTCCGGCGATCTGGAGTCGGCCACCCGGCTGGCGGAGCAGCTCATCTGCAGCTACGGCATGGACGGTCAGTTCGGCTTGGCGGCCATCAGCTCGCAGGCTATGCGCAGCGGGGAGCTGTCCGTGCGGGTGCGGGAGGCGGTCAACACCATTCTGGCGGAGCAGATGGAAGAAGCGGTGCGGCTGCTGACCGAGAACCGGACGGCGATGGACCGGATGGTCGGTGTGCTGCTGGTGAAGAACCACCTCACCGGCGAGGAGATCGACCGGGTGTTCCGCGGTCAGACGATCGGCTGATCGGACGGACAATGTCGCAAAATAAGTGCATAAAAACCGATTTTTCTCTTGCACCGCAGGAGTTCCTGTGGTATACTGAATAAAAAGTACATAAGGAGGCTGGCAATATGGCATATTCTTACAAGCAGGCGTTCATGTCCTACATGGATCAGGAGGGCATCAAGTATCAGGATAAGGGCGAGTTCGTCGTATCCGTGACCTATACCGGGGATAACCTGAAGTCGATCCCGATCATGGTGTTCTTCGACAAGGACGGCGAAGGTCTGGTACAGCTGGCGTGCTGGGAGATCTGCAACTTCTCCGAGGAGAAACAGGCCGCCGGTCTGCTGTGCTGTAATCAGCTGAACAGTAAGTATCGCTGGGTGAAGTTCTATGTGGATAGCGACCGGGATACCCGCGCCGAGCTGGACGCCATCATCGACCCCCAGACGGTGGGTCAGGAGTGCCTGGCGCTGGTGCGTCGGATGGTGCACATCGTGGACGATGCGTACCCGACGCTGATGGCTGCGCGCTTCGTCTGATCGGTTTATAGCGATTTGAAACGGCTTTTGCCCGACATCCGGGCAAAAGCCGTTTTGCGTCTGTGCTGCGGCTCGGCTGCGCGGTTGTGCGTCTGTTCGGTCTCCCGACAAGATACGCCGGGTGGCCATAGGCGGCTTGGACGGCGGTTTATCGCCGCAGTGCGCGGAAAGCGCGGGCGATACGGCGGTATTTCCGCGCCGATTCCGTGCACCCGGGCGAAAAGCCGGACAGCGGGTCTGCGCGCCAAGTTCTGTGTTTACTTTTGGACCGAAATGGGGTATACTGGATTCACAGTTTGAATGAGGAGTTGAGCGTCATGGACAAACAGGCGATTCTGGCGCGGGTGGATCATACGCTGCTGTCTCCGGCGGCCACCTGGGAGCAGATTCGGCAGCTGTGCGATGAGGGACTGCGGTATCACACCGCATCGGTGTGTATCCCGGCGGTGTATGTCCGGGCGGCGGCCGATCATCTGCGGGGGCGTCTGCCGGTGTGCACCGTCATCGGCTTCCCGACCGGATACAGTCTGCCGGAGATCAAATGCGCAGAAGCGGCGCGGGCCATAGCGGACGGCGCGGACGAGGTGGATATGGTGCTGCATATCGGCGGGCTGAAGGCCGGGCGGGATACCGCCGTGGAGGAGGAGATTCGCCGGGTCAAAGAGGTCTGCGGCGAGCGGATTCTCAAGGTGATCGCGGAGACCTGCTTGCTTACCGAGGCGGAGAAGATTCGCGCCTGCGAGATCGTATCCCGCGCCGGTGCCGACTATATCAAGACCTCCACCGGCTTTTCCACCGGCGGCGCGACCCGGGAGGATGTAGCTCTTCTGGCCGCCAACGTCGGCCCCAATGTGAAGGTCAAGGCCGCCGGGGGCATCGCCACTCTGGAGGACGCGGAGGAATTCCTCGCCCTGGGCGCAGACCGGCTCGGCACGAGCCGTGTCGTGAAGCTCATCATGGCGGAGGAGGAAAATCAGTAAAACGCGATCAAGCAGGGCCTGCCGGACACCGGCGGGCTCTGCTTTTGTCATCCTGAGCAGCGACAGCGACGAAGGATCTGAAAAGATTCTTCACTTCGTTCAGAATGACAGTGAAAGGTTCAGAATGCAGTGAAAATCAGCTCAGCGCCTCCAGCATGAACGTGACCGGCCGCAGGCCGTCGGAACAGCAGGCGAAGTGGGGCGGGAGCGTCTCGATCTCTCCCTCCTGACAGAAGCCTGCCCGGTCACAGACCATCAGAATATCCTTCCAGATGTCTGCCCACGCCCAGTCGCAGAAGCCCTCGGGCTTGCAGTTGCCGAAGGGATCCAGTTGGACAGTGAAGGTCATGCCTTCCTCGAAAAAGTTGCAAGGCACCACGGTGCCCCGTTCCGCGCCGGGGCGGTACTGGGCATACTTCTCCCCCAGGTCGGTGTAGCAGGCCACCTTGACCACCGTGATGCGAACGGTATGGTTGACAAAAGTGCGGTCTCTCATTGCAATTCCTCCTTTTTTATGCTCATCCGCATTGTATCATGCAGAGCAAAAAAGTTCAATCTCGCGATATTAGCACTCTCAATATGAGAGTGCTAATATTTACATCTGATTCACGAAGCATTCACAAAAAGTTCATAACCAGACCCTATACTATAATCAAATCAAAGGAACGGGAGGCCGAAAGGTTCTCCCCAAAGGAGGTTTGACGAGTATGAGTCAACTCAATTATACGCAAAAATCTACCGAGGTTCTGCAGACTGCGCAGGCCACGGCTACAGAATATGGAAGTCCTCAGGTGGAACAGTGCCACCTGCTCTATGCCCTGATCGCTGATCCGCAGGGTCTGTCCTCTCAGCTGCTGGAGCAGACCGGCGTGACCATGGCCAGTTTCCGGGCTGCCGTGAAACAGGAGGTCGAAAACCAGCCCCGGGTATCCGGCGGCGGGCATGAGGCCGACAAGATCTACGTCTCCCGGGATGTAGACCGGGCGCTGAACTCCGCCCAGAGCATTGCCGCAGGCATGAAGGACGAGTATGTCTCCGTGGAGCATCTGCTCCTCGGCGTGTACGACAGCGCTGACAGCAAGCTCAAACAGCTGTTCCAGACCTATCAGATCACCAAGGAAAAACTGATGCAGGCGCTCAGCTCCATCCGGGGCAACCAGCGGGTGACCACCGACAATCCGGAGGACACCTACGACGCACTGAAGAAGTACGGCACTGATCTGGTGGAACGGGCCCGCGCCCAGAAGCTCGATCCGGTCATTGGCCGTGACGACGAGATCCGCAATGTGATCCGCATTCTGTCCCGTAAAACGAAGAACAACCCTGTTCTGATCGGCGAACCCGGCGTCGGCAAGACCGCCATCGCCGAGGGTCTGGCTCAGCGCATCGTCAGCGGCGATGTGCCCAAGAGCCTGACCGACAAGACCATCTTCTCGCTGGACATGGGCGCTCTGATCGCCGGCGCAAAGTACCGCGGTGAATTTGAGGAACGCCTGAAGGCTGTGCTGGAGGAAGTCAAGAAGAGCGAGGGCAAGATCATCCTCTTCATTGATGAGCTGCACACCATTGTGGGTGCCGGCAAGACCGAAGGCAGCATGGATGCAGGCAACCTGCTGAAGCCCATGCTGGCCCGCGGTGAGCTGCACTGCATCGGTGCCACGACTCTGAACGAGTACCGCCAGTATATTGAGAAGGACGCCGCTCTGGAGCGCCGTTTCCAGCCCGTTATGGTCAATGAGCCCACTGTGGAAGACACCATTGCCATTCTGCGTGGTCTGAAGGAACGCTATGAGGTCTATCATGGCGTCAAGATCCAGGATAACGCCATCATTGCCGCCGCTACCCTCTCCAACCGCTATATCACCGACCGTTTCCTGCC